>VGZI01000051.1 GCA_016872605.1 Planctomycetota bacterium | reverse complement strand
GACAATTCGTGCTGTCGTTTCCCTCACGTGAGGAACTCCCCATGCGATTGTCGCGTTTGCTCGTCCTGGTGTTTTTCGTCGGTATTTCTGGGTCTGTGTCCGGTCAGACGACGTCGGCGCCGGCTGAGATCGTGTCGCACGACATGATCGTCAGCGTCGTCCAGGGTTTGAACGGAAAGCTCACTGGCGACGATGGGAAGTACGCCGTCGAACTCAAGAACCGCACGTTTTCGGCCTATCGACTCGACAGCGGCAGGCGTTTGTTGCTCAAAGCGACTGTCAAGGATCAGCCGTCACTCGAGACGGTCAATCGCTTCAATGAGAAAACGTCGGCCATCACGCGAGCGGTTCGCTACGAGAAGCTCGGCGTCATGCTTGAGTCTGCCGTTGACTGCCAGCTCGGCATCACCGAGAAGGGATTGCAACGTCTGTTCACGCGATTCGTGGCCGACCTGGCCGACTTCGAAACGTTCATCGCTCAAAACAAGAGCGCCGACAAACCCGCGGCCGATGCGCCGGCCAATGTGCCGGTCGCCGAACGCCGCAACCCGCCGCTCGAAATCGAAAAGGGGAGCGACGATCGCCGCTTCATGATCACGTTCCCTACGAATACTGCAAACTGGGGTACCGCCTGGAAGATCGACTGGGACATCGAAACCGCTCAGCAGGCCGTCGACCAGGGCATCGGCTTCCGCCCCAGCGGTCGTTCAGTGTTGTTCAAGATCAAGAAAGCCTACTTCAAGCCCGGCAAGGATGCGGAGTGGATTCAGGTCCTTGAGGACGCCCATCCGCAGGAGTTTTACGTCCCTTACTATTTCCGAAACACCCGTTTCTTCGATCTGCGCGACGTCGGCGGTTATACGACGCTCAGCCCCAATGAAGGCGGGGCTGTCAGCCAGGTGCTTGGCAAGAGCAAGAGGGTCATCGCGGAGCTGCGCGACACCGGCACCGCCTACAAGTTCGGACACATCACGCGCCGAAGCGAGGAACTCACCCTCTTCGCCAATTTCCAGGCCGGAAACTACACCTACATGGCCGAGTTCGGCTTCCGCGACGACGGCGGCATCGTTTTCCGCCATTCCCCAACCGGTTACAACTTCTTCCCGCATCTCGACGCCACCCATATGCACGGCAGCTATTGGCGCATCGGCATGAAGCTCGGTCCCGACGGCAATAACACGACGAACCAGGTCTTCGTCACGCGGCTGCCCACCGACCCGAAGGACCAGGCCGAGCAGGGGAAGATGAATATCCAGGAAATCACCAGCGAGAGCTTCGTCGACTGGAAAGCCGAAGAGTTCACCCGCATTCGCGTGGTCAATCCGAACTACGCCATCATTCCCGAAGCCAAGGGGCGCCCGGCATTGCCGATCAGCTACGATCTCGTCACCTATCCGCAGGGACTCGCTCGGCACGATCGCTTCAAAGACGAGAAGTTCTCCATGCATGATTTCTGGATCACGCGCTTCGATGGGCCGGAGAAAACCTACGTCAACCTCGGCAACTACTTCTTCCCGAAGGGGCAGCTGAACGCAAAGCTATTGCCATTGGAAAAGAAGAACGTGGTCCTTTGGCATTCGTCGTCCGGGTTGCACGTGCCTCGCCCGGAAGATGGAATTCTCAAGGGAAACAGCTCCCTCAATGGCCAGGCGACCATCTACTGGACGACCTTCGAGCTTCGGCCTCGCAATCTGTTCACCGGCACGCCGCTCTATCGCATCAACGATGCGGCGGCGCCCAAGGGGGGCAAGAAAGGGCCGAGCGGAATTTTGCGATAACAAGATAAGGGAAGCCCCGTGCTCACTCCGGGGCTTCCAAAAATAATGGATTCGCCGTTGACCTGGACGCCTGGTCATGCAAGAATAAGCGACTGAGAAAACCTACCTAACGGGGGATGGTGGTCCGCATCGTCACGGAGGCGATGGGAGAAGCCGTCCTTGTTTCAATTGGAGCGTGAACGCTTTGCCGCCGCCTTTTGATCGTGATCGTGATCACCGTGATCGTCAGCATCAAACACGAGTCAACGAACAGATTCGCATCACGCCGATTCGGCTCATAGGACCGAACGGCGAACAAGTCGGAGTCATCCCGACCGCGCAGGCCATGGAGATGGCCCGTGAGGTCGGCCAGGACCTGGTCGAGGTCGCGCCGCTGGAGAAGCCTCCCGTCTGCAAAATCATGGACTACGGGAAGTTCAAGTTCCAGCAGAAGCAAAAGCAAAAGGAAAAAGCCAAGGCGCACAAGCAGAAGCTCAAGGAAATTCGCCTGCGGCCCAAGACGGACATGCATGACATCGAGACCAAGATCAACCAGGCCAAGAAATTTCTGGAGCATCATGACAAGGTCTTGGTTTACGTCATGTTCAAGGGGCGCGAGTTGCAGCATATTGAAGAGGGCAAACGCATCTTGCAGATGATGAAGGAAAAGCTTGTCGAGTTCGCCAAGATCGAAAAAGAGCCGGCCATGGAAGGCAAGCGGATGTCGATGATGCTGGCGCCGAAGTGAACGCTCAGAGCCTGAAGCGTAAGCGAAGGAAGAAGCACTCCTTCGCTTACGCTTCAGGCTCCGATGGCCTTTCCTTCAACAGGGCGGTTCATATACTACATAACTCCCTTTGCCGACCGCGAAGGGAGTTGTTGTTTTTTGGGGTTCGTCATGCCGAAGATGAAAACGCACAAGGGATCGCGCAAGCGATTCAAGATATCCGCCAATGGGAAGCTCAAACGCTCTCAAGCGGGGAAGAAACACTTGAACAGCCCGAAGACCGGCAAACGCAAACGCCATTTGCGCGGCCGAGTCGCGGAAGTCGGCGTGGTGGCTCAGAAGTATATCACCGCTATGGGCGGATAGACTGATCACCGCTTGCGGCTTTGCGATCACGCGGCGCCGTGCGAGCGTGAAGCCGCAAGCGGCATTACACCGACGCACCCAGGGTTCCATGCCCCTGGCCGTCGTTCAGAGCCTTCCTCGCCCTTCGGGAGAGGGGTTGGGAGTGAGGGCGATCTTTCGAAAGGAGCAAAGTCATGGTTCGTGCAGCTACCAGCGTGCCGTTCCGCAAGGGACGCGCCCGCACTCGCAAGCTCACCAAGGGATTTCGCGCTAGTCGCCACAACCTTTATCGCCAGGCGATCGTCACGCTCATTCGCGGCCGAGTCTACGCCTTCCGCGATCGCCGAGTCAAGAAACGGCAATTTCGCCGGCTGTGGATCATCCGCATCAACGCCGCGTGCCGGGCACGCGGCATTCGCTACAGCCAGTTGATTCACGGCCTGCAGAAAGGGCTGTGCGAGCTAAATCGGCAATCGCTGTCGGAGATTGCCATCCACGATCCGGCGGCGTTTGACAAGATCGTCGAATTTGCCAAGCAACAGTTGTGAGTTTCTGCCGTGAACCTCGCGGCAAGCCCATGAGTCGAAAACTCGTGGGCTTTTTGCATGTAGGGAGAGACGAACCCACCATGTCCGATCTCGCCGCTCTTGAGCAGCGCGCCAGTGCCGAGCTCGCCGCCTGTGCCGACGAAGCCGCGTTGCGCGCGTGGAACACCAGGTACTTCGGCAACAACGGCGAGATGCTTGCGGCGCTCAAGGCGATTGGCGGCATCCCGAAAGAAGAGCGCAAGACGTATGGCCAGGAAGCGAATCGCATCAAGGAAGCGCTCACCAACGCCTACGAACAGAAACTCGCCGAGGTGAAAGAGCGAGCGCTAAGCGCAAGCCTGACGTCGAATCCTCTCGATGTCACGCTGCCGGGCCGACCCGTGCCGCGCGGCCGACTGCACGTCGCCACGCAGGTGATGCGCCAGATCACCGCCGTCTTCGCCGACATGGGCTTTCAGGTCTATCGGTCGCGTGAAGTCGAAAGCGACGAGATGAACTTCGAGTTGCTCAACATGCCGCCGCACCATCCAGCCCGCGATATGTGGGACACGTTTCACACAACGATTCCTGGCGTCATCCTGCGCACGCACACGTCGCCGGGCCAGATTCACGTGATGCGCGAACAATGTCCGAATCCGATCCGCGTCATCCTGCCGGGCATGTGTTACCGCTATGAAGCAATCACGACCCGCAGTGAGATTCAGTTCCAGCAGGTCGAGGGACTGGTCATTGGAGAGCGTGTCACGATGGCCGACCTCAAGGGAACGATCACCGCGTTCGCTCGCCGCTTGTTCGGCCAGGAACGCCACATTCGCTTCCGGTCGAGCTATTTTCCGTTTACCGAGCCGTCGATCGAAGTCGACATCGATTGGCCCAAGGACGACCCAAACGCCGATCGCCTGACGAAAGGGACCGGCTGGCTCGAGATCATGGGCGCGGGCATGGTCCATCCTGTGGTGCTGCGCAACGGCGGCTACGATCCGGCGAAATTCACCGGCTTCGCCTTCGGCATGGGCCCGCAGCGTATCACTATGCTCAAGCACGCCATCGACGATATACGCCAGTTTTGGGGAAATGACCTGAGGTTCTTGCGGCAATTCTGATGGCGCCACGCCCGCAGCCGAAAGGCTGCGGGATTCTCCGCCAAGGAGATGAATTCATGCCCACACCAGGAAAAAAATGGCGGCACATCATCTTCTCGACGCACAATAGCTGGCTCCCCGGAGATCCGCGTGGCTTCCGGAATCGTGACCACCGGATTCACTCTTCGGGCGACTACAAGAACCCGCCGCCGAAAGGTGAACATGCCGGGCTGCATCGGTACGCGAAGAAGATCAGCGGCGCTCCGGTTGTGCTTGAGAATGAGATTCGCGAGACGATTGGCCTCGCGATTATCGCGGAGTTGAAAAAGCAAGGTTGCAGAGTACTGGCGATTGCCGTTGCCGCCACGCACGTTCACATCCTGTGTGAACTGCCCGATGACGAGAGTGAGTGGCGAGCCATCGTGGGCCGATGCAAAACGGCGGCGTGTTATGCGGTGCGCGAGCAAAAGCCAGGCCGCCTGTGGGGCCGCAATGCAACGTACAAGCCGATCGATGACCGATCGCACCATGCGAACACGTTTCGCTACATTCTCGGACAAGCGGGTGCTTGGACGTGGTCCTTCAAAGAGGAGGGGGGAGCGGATGATACAGAATCGAATGAGGTGGATGGGAAGGACGACAAGGGCGCAAAGAATGATGAACCGACGTCGTAATCCCGCAGCCTGTCGGCTGCGGGCGTAGATTACCCTGAGATTACGCCCGCAGCCGACAGGCTGCGGGATACGGAATGAATCGCATGAGAATCCCACTATCCTGGCTTCGCGACTACATCGACATCAGCCTCCCGCCGGCGCAGCTCATCGAACGGCTCACGCTCGCGGGTCTGGAAGTCGCGTCGACGCGCGTTCTCGGTCTGCCGGTTCCGGAAGGCGTTCGCGTCAAGGCCGAAGAACGCGGTCCCGTCTGGGATCGCGACAAGATCTTTGTCGCCCAGGTGCTCGGCACCGAGAAGCATCCGAACGCCGACAAGCTCAAGCTGCCGACCGTCACCTGGGGGCCGGGAACGGAGAAACAACTCGTCACCGGAGCGCCCAACATCAACGTCGGCGACAAAGGACAGAAGGTCGTGCTCGCGCTGAGCGGCTCGGTGCTTTTCGACGGCCATTCCGAAGAACGCAAGCTCGCCGAACTTAAGCCGACCAAGATTCGTGGCCTTCCCTCAGATGCCATGGTCTGCTCGCTTTTGGAACTCGGCATCTCCGACAGCAAGGAAGATCACACCGGGATCATCATTCTCGAAGACGACGCCCCGGTCGGCACGCCGCTCGCGGACTTCATGGGGGACATCGTGATCGAGGTAGATGTGTTGCCCAACATGGCACGCTGCCTATCGATGATCGGCGTGGCCCGCGAGGTCGCTGCCATCACGGGGCAGCAGCTACGGCTCCCTTTGGCAAGCCGGGAGCGTCACCTACCGGATAACCCCGACCCCATCGCCGGCCAGGTCAGCGTGCAAATCGAGGACTCGAAGCTTTCGGCACGTTACGCGGCCGCGCTGATCAAGAACATTACCGTTGGCCCCGCGCCGGGCTGGATGCAGCGGCGTCTGCTGTACGCGGGCATGCGCCCGATCAACAACATCGTCGATATCACGAACTTCGTCATGCTCGAATGGGGGCAGCCGCTGCATGCCTTCGATTACGACGTCCTGGTTCAACGTGCCGGCGGCAAGGCGCCGACGATCATTGTCCGCCCCGCACGGGAAGGTGAAGTCCTCGTCACGCTCGACAAGCAGGAACGCAAGCTTTCGGCGGAGCATCTGGTTATCGCTGACACAAAAGGTCCGATCGCGCTCGCCGGCGTCATGGGCGGGCTGGAAACGGAGGTCACCGAAAAAACGAAGAACATCCTGCTCGAATCGGCCAGCTTCGACTTTGTCAGCATTCGCAAGACGTTTCGCCATTTCGACCTTCCCAGCGAAGCGAGCGCACGGTTCAGTCGCGGCATTCATCCGGAGACGGTGAAGCCCGCGGCGGAACGTGCGTCCGACCTGATGCGACAGTACGCTGGCGGCAGCGTGTGCCAGGGGCTTGTCGATTGTTATCCAGTGCCGCGTCCCGCGCAGGTGGTCGATCTTGATTTGGGCCAGATGGATCGGCTGCTCGGATTCAAGATCGACCCGGTCGAGGCGATTCGAATCCTGCGAGCGCTAGAGTATGAAGTCGAACTCGTCGCTAACGCTTCCGGCTCGTCAACGTACAAGGTCACCGTGCCGACGCATCGACTCGATGTACAAGAAGGACCGGCCGACCTCGTGGAGGACATCGTGCGCATCTACGGCTACGATCGCGTGCCAACGACGCTGCTGGCCGAGCCGTTGCCCAAGCAGCAAGCAAATGAGCCAATCCAGTTCGAGGAACGCGTTCGCGACGTTCTCGTCGATTGCGGGCTCCAAGAAGTGATTTGTTACGCGCTCACGGTGCCCGCAAAAGAGACTCCGCTAGTCGGAAACCGTGATTACGTCACACTGAAGAATCCAGTCAGCAGCGAGCGCGTCGTCATGAGGCAAAGCGTGCTGGCAAGCGTCCTGGAGATTGCCGAGAGCAACCTGCACAACGCCGACGACGTTCGCCTTTTCGAAATTGGTATCGCGTACTTTTCTCATGGGAGCCCTCACGCTCCGCGTGAGGACTCCGTCACGCGGGCCGTGGCGCCTACGCTGCCCTGCGAGCAACGCCGGCTCGCCATGGTCATGATCGCCAATCGCGGCCAGGAGTTCTGGAATGACGCCGGCGCCAAGGACAAGCAGCCGCTCGATTTCTTCGAGCTCAAAGGCGTCATCGAAGCCCTTGCGGATGACTTACATTTGAAGAACACGAAATATCAACCGGCCAACTTGGCGCACCTGCACCCCGGCAAGTCGGCGACGCTTATCGTCGGCGATAGACCGGTTGGTGACTTCGGCGTCTTGCATCCCAAGGTCGCTCAAGCCTACGGCCTCGGTGAGCGCACGGTGCTCGTTGCCGAGCTCGATGTGGATGCATTACAGGCCGTCACGCCGATTCGATTCAGCTACACGCCGGTCGCGCGCTTCCCGGCAGCGCTGCGCGACATTGCCGTGGTCGTCGACGAGGCGATTCCCGCCGACCAAATCGAAGCCGAGATTCGCAAGGCCGGCGGCGATCTGTTGAGCGGTGTGCGCCTTTTCGATTTGTATCGGGGCAATCAGATTCCGCCAGGAACGAAGAGCCTCGCTTATGCCCTCTCGTATCAAGCCCCGGATCGAACGCTTGCCGACAAGGAGATCGACAAAGCTCACAAGAAGATCGAGGATCGCCTGAAGAACGTGCTGAAGGCAACGATTCGTGGCAAGGAGTAAAGCATCGACTGTCATTCAGCGTTCGTCCGGCGCCGCGCGAACGCGACACGCAAGACATCGTTCACTTCATGCCGGTGCCGGAGTCTCTTGTACTGCCAGCACACAATTCGGAGAACGCCATGCCAGCCAAAATCCGACGCACTGCCGGGCCGCCGAGTGTCGAAGATGTGGTGGCCGACCTGCAGCGCATGGCCAGCAAAAAAGTGCGCGACGGCATGGCACGCTACGCGATTCCGTCCGACCGCGCACTTGGCGTTTCCGTCAGCGCATTGCAGAAATACGCGAAGAAACTCGGTCGAAACCACGAGTTGGCGAACGCGTTGTGGGGCACCGGATGGTACGAGGCCGGCATGTTGGCATGCTATGTCGACGATCCGCTTCAGGTGACTCCCGCGCAGATGGATCGGTGGTGCCGCGACTTCGACAACTGGGCGATTGTCGATACGGCCTGTTTTGCCTTATTCGATCGCACGCCGCACGCATGGAGCAGAGTCGACAAGTGGGCTCGAAGCACGAAGGAGTTCGTCAAGCGGGCCGCATTCGCATTGCTTTGGGGTTTCACCGTACACGACAAGAACGCCGAGGACCAACGCTTTCTGCACGGGTTGACGTTAATCGAAAGCGAGGCAACCGACAATCGGCACTTCGTCAAGAAGGCAGTGAACATGGCCTTGCGCGCAGTCGGCAAGCGCAGTCGAGCTCTGAATGATGCCGCCGTCGCTGTCGCCCGCCGTCTCGCTGAATCGGCCGATCGGCATGCTCAGTGGATCGGCAAGCACGCGCTGCGGGAACTGAGCAGCCCAAAGGTGACAGCGCGGCTCAAGGGACAGAACCACCGGGCAAGCGACACGCCGAAATTCAAATTTTGAATTGCCGGAGTCCATCCCTGTTCCCGTGCGATTCTTGCGCATCCGCATGATCCACACGTCGACCGCTGTGTACGGCATCGTCGCGGGTGGGTCCCGGGAGTTTCTGAAAAGCGCGGACGTGACGCGCTTCCTGGAATCCTTCAAGACCTGGGACGACCCGCCGCGGCAGCCGCCGTCGGGAGCGGATCGCGTCAAGGGCTGGATCGAGCAGCTGCAAAGCGCCGAAGACTTCGAACGCTTGATCGCCATGCGCGAGTTGGCCAAGCTCGGTGCCGAAGCCAAAGACGCGATTTCGCGCCTTGAAAAATTGGCGTGCGACGGTATCCCCGAAGAGCGCGATTACGCCAAGCTCGTGCTGGCCAGCATTCGCCGGGCCATCGCGTCGGCGCCCGCTGCCAATCAGAAGGTTGCGGCGCCGATATGCGAAATCCTCTTTCTCGCCCAGCCGACGGCCTCCAAAAAAGAGAAGTTCGCCGAGAGTTGGAATGCGAAAGTTGGCATTTAGGAATGGTCCATGGGCTGACAGAACGCCGGCCACGGTGAGTTGTCGCTCATTCGCGCGCTCCCTGCAAGCTGACGCCAGCGTCTCTACAATTCTTCGCATCGGCGGAGCCGACTACCTCGACAGCGCTGAAGCCGTCGGTTTCCAGGCATCGTTCTAGACCACGGACGGATCGCTCAAGGCTGCGCCCGCGCGGTAGGGGAGCTTCGCACAGCGCGGGGGATTCTGGACAGTGGTCCGACACCGCGTTCTTTCGTCGGACTTGCGGTGGCGGAACACCGTCGACGTCGGCGGTTCCGGACGCGGGCGCGGGCCAGCGGATGTGTGCAGAACTCGCGAAGCCAACGCAAGGCATTTTCCACCGCGCGGCATGCGACAAATCTGGTATAATCTCGTCGGACCCCCCCGCCAACGAAAGCCGTGGAGAGGTGGCGATGTTGTTTCTCGGAAGCGAGCGCCAGCGCAACTGTCAGGGCATGAGCCGACGCGCGTTTTTGCAGATCGGCGGTTCGACGGCGCTCGGTTTGACGCTGGCCGACTTGCTTGCGCTCAAGGCGAATCAGGGAACAAATCAAACGGGCCCGGCACGGTCGGTGATCTTTCTTTGGCTGTGGGGCGGGCCGTCACAACTCGACACCTGGGACCCGAAGCCGAATGCCGCGATGGAGTTTCGAGGGCCGTTCGCGTCGATCTCATCGCGGATTCCAGGCGTGCGCATCGGCGAACTGTTTCCCCAGATCGCCGACTGGACCGACCGCCTGGCGATCATTCGGTCGCTGCACACAGCATCGAACGATCACGGCGTTGCGGGGACGGCTGGCCTGACTGGCTCGACACAAGGGAGTGTCAACCTCGGCGGCGCGACGGCGACGGGGAACGTCCGGCCATGCCTTGGTGCGATCGTAGCGCGGGCCAAGGGATTTCGCTCGCAGATGCCGCCGTTTATGGTCGTCGGTGGCCGGCTGCATCAGGGCAAACGCGCGATTGCCGGTGAAGGCGGAGGCACGCTCGGCGCTCTCTACGATCCGTTCCGCCTGGTCTACGAAGCTGACCATGGCACGCGCGTGCCCGCGCTGCAACTCCCGGCCAATCTTTCGCCAGACCGCCTACGAAATCGCCAGCAACTGCTCAACGCTCTGGACCTTGCTCGCCGATCGTTGGATACCGGCACGCAGCGAACCATCGATGACTACCGCGACCAAGCGATCGCGCTGTTGACGTCGCCCGAGGCGACGCGCATGTTCGACCTGTCGCAAGAACGGCCGGAACTCGCTGATCGTTATGGACGTACGCGCTTCGGACAGTCATGCTTGCTCGCGCGTCGCCTCGTCGAGCATGGGGTTCCGTTCGTGCAGGTCAACTGGTCTGACCATGTCGAGGCCGAAGAGGACGCCGGCGACGGCGGGTGGGACAATCACTATCGCAACTTTCAACTCATGCAGGATCGCCAAGCGCCCTGGCTCGATCAGACGCTGCCGGCACTGCTCAGCGACCTGCAGGATCGTGGTCTGTTGCGTTCGACTTTGGTCGTCGCGATCGGCGAGTTCGGACGCACGCCGCGGATTAACGACAAGGCGGGCCGCGACCACTGGGAGCATTGCTATAGCGCGCTGGTCATCGGCGGTGGCGTTCGCGGCGGCCAGGTAATCGGCGAATCGGATGCCCGCGCCGAACGGCCTCGGATTCGTCCCGTGACGCCTGCCGATTTGGGCGCGTCGGTCATGCACGCCGTCGGCATCACCACCGAGCAGGCCGCGACCCTGGGCATCAACAGCGGCGGGCAGGTGATTCAGGAGTTGTTTTGAGGGGAGTGAACCCACGGACAAGGATAGAAAGCAAAGGACCCTACGAAGGACACAATTGAGTTGTCGTTGACGGACGGCATGAAGAATTTCTTGCAACACGAGGCCATGAAGCGCGGATATTCAACGCCAGCAGAGTTTGTGCAGTCTCTATTGGTTAAGTTACAGGCGCGTGAGGAAGATCGCAAGCGTCTCGACGAGAAACTTCGTGAAGGTCTTTGCACACCAGCGATCGATGCCGACGATGAGTTTTGGCGCGAGCTGGAACAGGAGTTCATTGATCGCCATCCTGAGCTGAAATCATGAAGCGTATTCGAGTACGCGCTGCCGCTCGTGCCGATAACAAAGAAATCATGGAGCATATCGCCCGCGACAGCCTCCGATCGGCACGCCGCTTCCCGTGGGCGATCGAAAAGCTTGCCAAGCGATTGGTGGAGTTTCCAAAACTTGGCGCCGCTTACGAATCGGACGACATCGACTTTGCGGACCTACAGTTCCCCGATTCAGAAAGTACCTCGTATTCTATCGAGTAGACGACGACGTAATCGACATCATTCGCGTCCTTCATAGCGCGCGTGACCTTCCAACAATCTTGGAAAGCGAGTCATGACCACTCCCACCCCCAGCGAAATCTACTCCCCAGGGCTCGAAGGCGTCATTGCCGGCGAAACGGAGATCTCCACCATCACCGGCGGGCTGCGCTATCGCGGCTATCCGGTCGTTGAGTTGTGTGAACGCAGCACGTTCGACGAGGTCGCATACTTGCTTTTGCACGGCGACCTGCCGACGAGTGCCCAACTGACTTCATTCAACCAACGTCTCGCGGCGGCACAGAAATTGCCACCGGTATTGAGCGAGGTGCTCACCAAACTGCCCAGGGACGCTGTGCCGATGGATGTGCTGCGTACCGGCGTCAGCATCTTAGCTCATTACGATCCGGACCTGAACGATTCGAGCAAACCGGCAAACCTGCAAAAGGCCGAACGGCTGCTGGCCCAGATTCCACTGATCATCGCCGAGTATTATCGCGCGACCAAAGGGCAGGCGCCGGTTGCGCCGAAGCCGGAACTCAGTTTCGCGGGCAACATGTTGTACATGCTGAACGGCAAGCAGCCGAGCAAAGAGGACGCCAAGGCGTTCGATGTATCGCTTATTCTTTATGCAGAGCACGAGTTTAACGCGTCAACGTTCACGGCCCGTGTCGTCTGCTCAACGGAGTCCGATTTGCATGCCAGCATCACAGCGGCGATCGGTGCGCTCAAAGGCCGACTTCACGGCGGGGCCAATGAAAAGGTGATGGACCTGCTGCTGGCCTCGGGCGGGCCTGACAAGGCGGAGAAGTGGATTCGCGACGCCCTCGCTCGGAAAGAAAAAATCATGGGCTTCGGCCACCGCGTCTACAAAACCGGCGATGTGCGTGCGCGGGTGCTGAAGGAGTACGCCAAGCAGGCGGCCCAGCGCGCCGGCACAACGCAGTGGGAAGTCGCCGCCGAGATCATCGAGAAGGTGCTCGAAACGGAGAAGAATCTCTTCCCGAATCTCGATTGGCCCGCGGGCCGGCTGTATCATGCGATGGGCCTCGAGGTGCCGCTGTACACGCCGTTCTTCGTGGCGTCACGAATAACCGGCTGGTCGGCCCACGTTATCGAGCAACTAGAACACAACCGGATCATCCGCCCGCGCAGCCGCTACACAGGACCCGATGAAAAGCCGGTGAAGCCGATCGGGCAACGCTGAACACTGACGAGCCCGCAGCGCCAGCAAGGGCCGCCCTTGTCGGCGTGGAACGAACCACTGAGGAAATACCATGCGACCTTATCGACTGGCTGTTCTCGCCCTTTTGGCCGCAGTACTGGGCTGCGTTCATCCCGCCGATGAATCCCTGCCGCGGGCCACGTCGAACGCGGTGGAGAAGAAACCGGCCGCCGACATCAAGAAGATTCCGCTCGGGAAAAACGTCAGCCTGGAGATTCAGGGGGATGTTCGCCGAGTGCGCGTCGAGGCCGAGGTTTGCTTCCGCGACGGGCCCATCGAGCACCTGCTCACCTGCCGGCGCATCAAGGATCATGAGGCGATCCTCACCGCCGACATCGACGTGCGCCACCTCCATGCGGCCCTGACGGCGGCCGGCGCGGTATCGGGAAAACCTGTTCAGTTCCGCCCGAAGCTGGCGGCGCCGAAGGGGACGACGATCAAGGTGTTCCTGGAACACAAAGACAAGGACGGCAAGCTCGTTCGCGTGCCGGCCCAGCAATGGATTCGCAACGTCAAGTCAAAGAAGGACTTCGCGACCGATTGGGTCTTCGCGGGCAGCGTCTTCATCCCCGACCCGAAGGACAAGGCCAAGCCTCCCTACTACGCCGCCAACGACGGCGATGTCATCACCGTCGTCAACTTTGAAGGCGCGTGTCTCGATGTGCCGTTCGTCAGCACCAAGGACAACGCCGACCTCGACTTCGAAGCCCACACGGCACGCATTCCCGCGCTCAAGACCGCGGTGTCGCTCATCCTGGAGCCGGTGATCGAGAAAAAGAAGTGACGTCTCGTTTCGTTTCGTGCGTGCAATTTCCTGCTTCAAAACTACGCCGCTGAGAAATTGCTCAACCGCCGCCACAGGCGGAGGTTCGTAATCCCGACTTTGCGCCGAACTTGTGCTGCTGACGATCATACGCGGGAATAAGGCTGCCTGGAGTGGCGCTGGCTACGCCTATCGTAGGAAGACCACCGTCCACGGCGACCGCCTCGCCGGCGTTTGGCAGGATTGGCAACAGAATTTCGGCGAATCGAGGTGGAAGTTCACGCCGCTGGGACACGGCCGTTATCGCGCCGAACAGATCGGCCCGGGCGGCGCCCGCGGGAGGGTGCACGACACGGTCTGCGCGGCCCCTTTTGGGAGGGCGAGGCTCCTGCCGAGCCGGAAGCGTAAGCATCGTAATGGCAACTCAGATTATTTGCGGGCTCGCGGCTCGGCAGGAGCCTCGCCCTCCCGTGCCGTTTGCAAACCATGTCGTGCACCCCCCGCGGGACCGCGAGCCTGAGCGGAAATCAGGTGCGGATCGAATGGTCAACCTCGACCCGGTCGGGCATCTATCAATACACGCTAGATGCGGCAGGCCGAACGGCTGCCGGCACGAACACGATCACAGTTGGCCCCGTCGGCACCTACCGGGCAGCGATGAGGAAACTGTGATTGCGGCTAGAAGGAAAGGGGGTCGGGAGTACTCCCAACCCCTTGGTCGATCCGGTCCGCCAAAAAAAGTCGTCAGTGATGTGTGGTCGATGGCGCGCACGGCGGGCCTATTTGCCGCTTGATTTGGAGAGATCAATTGTGAGGGACGTATCAGCACTGATGTCGAAGATGAGTTGCGTCTTTTCGAGAGTGAACAGGTCGTTGATTTTTTTTGTTTCGTCGCTGGCCGTAAAGGACATTTGGTTGACCGTGACTTTGTATTTGCCGGGCGGAATGCCCAAACCGTCACGGCCTGGAACGGTGAACGAGCCGTCGGTGCGGCTGACGTCGGCCGGATAGGAGTCGTGGTGGCTACCGGCTTCGACTACCGGGACGAAGATGACGTTGAGCCCGTCGTAGGTACCGAGCGGTTTCTGATTGTAGTTGACGGACCCGCTGACCTTGATCAGCGTCGGGCCCGTGGAGCAAGCGGGCAGCAGCAGAACCCCGGCCAGGACGACGAGCGAGAGGGGACGCATGGGATTCCTCGAGCGGGGTAGGAGTTAGTTTTCAGGAGTCAGAGGCCCGGGTTCAGGAGGCAGGGCCAGTAGCAAGCTGCAAACGTCAGAGGCCAAAAGGCAGAGGTCAGAAGTCTGAAGTCAGACCACATTCCTGACACCTGATTCCTGACTCGGTGTTAGAAGCTGTTCATATCGACGACGACGCTATCGTTGCGTCCGGTAATTGCTTGCCAAACAGATTGCCTTATGTTGTTTTGAATGAAGCGGATGCCGCCGTCGCCAAGGGCAATCATGACGCCGCCAGGATGTCGGCTGCGCGATTGGGCTTGCCAGTTAGGCCAGTTGTTGGGGAGATTGTCGTTGGAGCAGCCCATTTGCAACCTGCCTAAGCCGCCGTTACCGACGCCCAGGGCCGCGCGAATGGCGTTGCAGTCTTCGATGTCATCGGAGTATTCGTTGGAATCGTTGGGGACGGTGGCGTCGCCCGTGGCCAGCGCCCCGATGACGCTGCCGCCTGCCAGCCCCATCGCCCAGCAACCGCGACGATCGACATCGCCAAGGCCGATGCGAATTTCGGCGAACAAAACGGTGTTGGAGGAGCCATCGGCAATTTCGGAGAACCTGGCGCCCCAGTTGATTCCAAAGGGCCCGCCCAGAGTGGGGGCGTTGGGAGCGCTGAAAGGGCTATTGCTGCTTTGGCCCATGACCGTGCGATTAAACCAGCCGCCGCCGGCGTTGGCCGCGTAGTTGCCGCGCGCCCAGCTGCCGCCGTTGAGCGTGCATGGAGCCTGGCCGGCGTAATCGGCGGGGCATTGCATCACGCTAAGTTGCGTTCCGCGAATGGATCGCCAGTTCTGGTTCGTGCCGTTCGACGCCATGTAGGCGTCTGGGTTGGCGGCTTGATGGAGAGGTTGTTGTTCAAGGTACGGCAACAAGAGAACCACCCAATTGGGGCCGAAATCCGGCAAGCCTTCGAGCTTCGACCGATAGGAACTGGCCAAGTAGTTCGAGCCCGCCGCCGGCGCCCGAGCGATCTGAACCGCGGGAGGCAAGGTTTTGCGCGTGTCATGGTAGTTATGTGCCGCCAAGCCGATCTGCTTCAAGTTATTCCCACATTGGGAACGCGCCGCCGCCTCTCGCACTTTCTGCACGGCCGGCAGCAAAAGGCCGATCAGAATGGCAATAATGGCGATGACCACCAAAAGTTCAATCAGAGTGAAAGCGTTTCGCCTTCGCGAATCGGATCGGTTCATGACGGCCTCCAACTATCAAGATGCAACAAAACGAAAAAGAGGACTACTGCAATCGAAATGAATGGTTCCGGATAATCTGTGCCTAATCATAAACAAATTCGACCGGACGTAAAGGAAAAAATGAGCCAGGAAACGGAAATTGTCGCTCTGCCGCCGCAGCTCTCGCTGAGTGGGTTACTCGGATACACCACATAGGCCGCGGTCGGTTTGGGGGACACGTTAGGCGGCACTCTCAAGCGTGAGTTTCATTGCGTGATCTCACCGGCGTTACTGAAACGACTCGGCGTCTGGAAAGCCAGCGTCCACAAACCGGACCTTAGCTTCCTCGAAGGCGGCGCGCTCTCGAAATGGGGCGCCGAAAGCCGCTGCACGAAATACCCACCGCTCCTCGTGCGGCATGGCCTTGGCCAATAGCCGCGCTATTCCCGCCAAGTTTCGTTAACGGTCTGCAATAGACGAGGCCGGAGGTCCGCGGCCGCATCTGCGTAGGCTGCTCTTCGAATTTCAGAACTATAGCTGTTGAACCGAGTCGAACGCGATAAAATAGGAACAAAAGGGCAACGGCCGGCCTTGGTGCTATTTCCAATTCGCGGAGGCTATCATGGCGATACGAATGATGTTTGTTCTGCCCGCGCTGGCGTGTGTTGGATTGCTGTTGGCGGGCGAATCGGTCTACGCTCAAAAAGGCGGCGACGGGAAGGGGGGCGGAGGCGGCGGAGGGAAACCCGGCGGCCCCGGTCCCGGTATGAAACCACCGGGCGGCGGGGGCGGCGGCGTCAAGCCGACTCCTCCAGGGCCATCGCGGCCCATCTATCGGCCTGGCCCCGGGATCTACTCAGGCCGCTACTATGGCCCCGGAATCTATTCGCCCGGAATCGGATTGGGTTTCTACGACCCATGGTACTATGACCGCTGGTACACTCCGTACCCGTATGCTTATTCGTACTACGATCCTCCGACGGTCCGCTACATCGTCGTCCCTCCGACGCCGGTGGCGACCACGGCGACCATTCGCGTGCTCGTCCCTGATCCGGAAGCGAAAGTCTGGTTCGACGGCAAGTTGACCACGACCAAGGGAACCGTCCGCAGTTACACCTCGCCGATCCTGGAACCCGGCTATCAGTACGAGTATCGCATTCGAGCCGTGTGGGTGCAGAACGGAAACGAGCAGGTGCAGGAAGCGGTGGCCCGCGTGACGCCGGGCCAGACGAGCACGGTCGACTTCACGCGACCCGTGTCGGAGTTGGTGCCGGAGCCAAAAGAGTGAGTCGCGCGGTTGAGCGTCCGTTCGCTTGGCGGTATCGCGCAATATCGCCGAGCGAAGACGTTTACCGAATTTGGGGAGACAGTCGAGGCTAACAATGACATCTGCTGATCTGCAAGAACTTGTGGGCCAGAAACCGTTTGTCCCCTTGCGCCTGTTCGTAAGCGACGGAACGGTGCATGAAGTCCGCAATCGGGAGCTTTTCTGGGTCGGCATGGGCATGGCCGTGCTCGTTGTGCCGCTATGAGATCAGACGGATACGGAGAAACCGCTGATTGAACGGACCATCCACATTGACTTGGGCCACATTGTGAAGGTGGAGACGGAAGCGGCGCAGCCAATGCCATGAGCCTAAGCCATCACTCTTTCGGCGCGTCGAGGCTCGACGTGACCAGATCGCCGACCTTCAGCTCGACTTTAATCTTGGGATCCAGGGGCCGGCCAACGGACGTTTGAGACTTCGCGTCAACAATGCGAATCATGCCCAGGTACTTCGGCACCGGCTGAAGACGGTACACGTCCAGGGTGTGGTTGACGTTGACTCCGTGGTCCGTGCCGATGCTCAGTTCCACGAATGCGCCCTCGACCTTGAGAATCTTACCGTCCACCCTGCCGGCGGGCGGGTTCGTGTTGGGATCGCGAGGAAGAAACGGCTTTGGCTTGCCGCCAGCCTCGAGTTTCACGATGTGGTTCATAGCCTCACCGAGCGTTCGAAGCAGAAGCTCATTCTTGTGAGTCACGTCCTTGACGCGTTGCTCAAGGGCGACGGCCTTGGCGTGTGTCACTTTCACTTTCTCCTCCAGTAGGAGAATGGCGGCTTCGCGTTCACGGAGAGTGCGCTTCAGAAGCTCTATTTCTTTTTGTTGCCGTTCCAACTCCTTTTGCTGAAGCTTGATGATGGCATCCTTGTCGTCGGGCTCGGCGCGGGCCGAATCGCCGAGAAGGAGAAACAAACCGCACGCGAGTGCGGTAACTACGAGCATGACGCGGCGAGGCCAAAGATTAGAATCGATTCTCATTTGTTTAATCTCCCTCTAATGGACTGGCGGATACAAGTGACTGCATGGGCACGGCAGAATTGGCATCCCTGGCAGAATCGTCCCATTTTTCGTAGCCCATTGCAATCGGAAAATCCTTCCTCAATGGACATTCGGTTTGCAGGCCGTTAGCCTAAAGGATAACATAAACCGCTCACCCTACGACAAACCCGCACGCCGAAAGCGGTCGGCTTCTCGCTACGTCAGGAAAGCTCGGAATGAAGAACCTGGTGCGAACTCTGGTGCAAAAAGGGGCCATGAAGGAAACCGATGTGCCCAGGCTGCAGGAAGCCGTCGCTCAGTCGCCGAACAAGCCGTTGCACGCGATTATCATTGAGAACAATTTCGCCAAGGAAGACGACGTGCTGCCGCTGCTGGCCGAGCAGTTCGGCATGGAGTACGTCGACCTGACGACGGCGCAAGTCGATCCGGAAACGATCCGGCTGATGCCGATGAAGCTGGTGCATCGCCGCAATCTGATGCCGCTCTCGCGCGCCAACGGCTCGCTGGTGGTGGCGACGGGCAATCCGTTCGATGTCAACGCCATCGATGAGTTGCAAACGCTCACCGGCTTACACGTGCATCCTGTGTTGGCGAGCCCGCGCGAGATCACGCGGCTCATCAAGGCCCATTTCGGCGTCGGCGGCGAAACCGTCACCGCCATGGTTCAAGAGCGCGACGCGGTCGAGCTTCTCGAAGAGATCGAAGCCGACGACAGCGAAATCGCCAAGCAGGCGCAGGAAGCCTCGGTCGTCAAGCTGGTCAACGAAATCCTGATGGAAGCCGCCAACGAGCGGGCCAGCGATATCCATGTGGAGCCGGAAGAGAACGCCCTCAGAATCCGCTACCGCATCGACGGCTTGCTGCAGACGCAGAATCTGCCGCCGGAGATCAATCGCTTCCAGGCCGCCATCATCAGCCGCATCAAGATCATGGCTCGGCTCAACATCGCCGAGAAGCGTCTGCCGCAGGACGGCCGCATCAAGATGCGCGTCAACAACCGCGAGATCGATGTCCGCGTCTCGATCATCCCGATGATCCACGGCGAAGGCATCGTCATGCGCTTGCTCGACAAGTCGCGCATGGTGTTCAACCTCAAGAACGTCGGCATGCTCCCCGAAACGTACGGCATATTCAAGAAGATGATCGATCGCCCGCACGGCATCATCCTCGTCACCGGCCCCACCGGCTCGGGCAAGAGCACCACGCTCTACTCGGCTCTCAACGAAATCAAGGAAGACACCACCAAGATCATCACCGTCGAAGACCCGGTTGAGTATCAACAAGAGAGCATCAGCCAGATTCAGATTCACCCCAAGATCGGCCTGACGTTCGCGGCCTGCCTTCGCAGCATCTTGCGTCACGACCCGGACGTCATCCTCATCGGTGAAATGCGCGATTTCGAGACGGCCGAGGCGGGCATCCAGGCGTCGCTGACGGGCCATCTCGTCTTCTCGACGCTGCACACCAATGACACGCCGAGCGCGTTCACGCGTTTGATCGACATGGGCGTCGAGCCGTTCCTGGTGTCGAGCACGGTCGAAGGTGTCATGGCGCAGCGATTAGTGCGAACGATCTGCGCGGAATGCAAGGAAGGCTACGAGCCGCACATCGGCGAGTTGCCCGCGGACTTCCCGGGAGTCTCGACCCAGACGCCGCCCAAAGTTCTCTATCGCGGCAAAGGCTGCCGCACCTGCCATCAGACCGGCTTTCGCGGCCGTACCGGCATCTACGAGTTGCTCGTCAATACCGACGCCATGAAGGACCTGATCGTGCAGCGAACCAATGCCAACGTGCTGCGAACCGAGGCCCTGAAAAACGGCATGATCACGCTACGCCAGGACGGCTGGAAGAAAGTCACAATGGGCGTCACGACCATCGACGAAGTCGCCCGCGTGACGGCGGCGGATTTGTTTTGATACTGTAGGGTGCGTGGAACGCACCGTTCTGTGGCTGCGGTGCGTTTCACGCACCCTACACCAGGTGCAGAATGCCCGAATTTACCTACGAAGCCATGGCCGGTTCCGGGCAGCGTACCACCGGCACGATGACCGCCAACAGCGAGCGCGAAGTCGTCACCATGCTCGACGCGCAGGGGCTCTTCGCGCTCAAGATCGAAGAATCCAAGGGGGCAGGCAACCTTCGGGGCGGCGGCGCCAGCATCAGCTCGCGCGTCATGGCCACGTTCTTCTCCCAACTCGCCGATCTCCTCCGTGCGGGCGTGCCTCTCTTACGCAGCATCGAAATCCTCGAAAGGCAAAGCACCGACCAGGGCCTCGCGGAGATTCTGCGCGAGGTCCACGCCCAGGTCGCCGACGGCACCACGCTCGCCGACGCGCTGGGGGCGTTCCCCAACGCGTTCAGCGAGCTTGCCGTCAGCATGGTTCGCGCCGGCCAAGAAGGCGGATTCCTTGAGGATGTGCTCGAGCGCATTGCCGTCTTCACGGAACATCAAGAAGACCTCAAAGCCAAGGTGATCGGCGCCCTCGCCTACCCGGCGTTTCTCGCCGTCGTTGCCTGCTTGGTGCTGTTTGTCCTGGTTGTCTTTTTCGTGCCGATGTTCAAGCCGATCTTCGAGAAGCTGGACCGCGAAGGCGAACTGCCGCTGTTGACGCGCGCGCTCATCGGCACCAGCGAAACGATCATCGCCTACTGGTGGGCGCTTCTGATTCTTGCCGTAGCCGGTGTTTTCGCCTACTGGCAGATCACGGCCCAGGAAGGGGTCCTTTTCTGGATGGACGAGATGCGGCTGCGCTTGCCGGTGATCGGCACGATCTACCTCAACTTCGCGCTGTCGCGCTTCACGCGCATTCTCGGCACACTCTTGAAGAACGGCATTCCGATCTTGCAATCGCTGAAAATCGCCAAGGATTCGACAGGCAACAAGGTCTTGAGCGCCGCCATCGCCGACGCAGCCGAGCACGTGACGGCCGGTAAAAAGATCGCCCAACCGCTGGCCGGCTGCGAATACTTGCCGCGCGATATCGTCGAAATGATCTCCGTCGGCGAGGAGTCGAACCAGCTCGAGAAGGTGCTGCTCGACACCGCCGACGCGCTGGATCGCCGCACGACGCGACAACTGGAACTGATGATCCGCCTGTTGGAGCCGTTGATGCTGCTGGTGATGGCGGTAGTGATTTTGCTGGTCGTGCTGGGGCTTTTGTTGCCGGTGTTCAAGATGAGCCGGGTGATGAAGAATTGACGAGATCGTAGACATCACGCTCCGCGTGATGCCGCCACCATCACGCGGAGCGTGATGTCTACGGTTCCGCTCACGGTTCTTTAATCGGGGTGGGTGGTATATATTAACATCGGGTCAGACCGATAACTGTAAGGGAGGTTGTGCCATGTTGTTACGTGAGAATTCGGATCGGCGCCGCGGCGGTTTTACGCTGATGGAAATGTTGGTGGTGGTGGCAATCATCGTCGCCCTCGCCGGCATCGGCGGGTACTTTTTGATGGATGCTCTGAGCGGTAGCCAAGAGGACATCGCTCGCTCGAAAATCAAGGTGTTGCAGAATGCGTGCGATCAATACAAGTTGAAGCACAACGAATACCCCGACAGCCTGCGCCAGCTTACGGTGAAGGACACCGACGGTCGGCAGTACATCGAAGTCGATGCACTCTACGATCCCTGGAAGAAAGAATACAAGTACGACAAGAACGGTGGCCGCAATGAAAGCCGGCGCCCGGACATCTCCACGATTTCACCCGCGCCGGAGAACAAAGAGATCGGCAACTGGCAAAACGTCGAACGGAAACAATAGATTTCCTGATCCCCGCATACGTTCAGCGCACGCATGGCGCTGCGCGAGCGCTGAACGCATACCGGATTGAAGGCTATGCGAATCCGAACCTCCCATAACCGAACGGCCTTCACGCTGCTCGAGATATTGCTCGTGCTGGCGATTTTCGTCATCATGGCTGCGGTTTCCGTCCCGCTCATGCGGACAATGTTGGGAGACGCGAGCGCTACGGCGGCGGCGGATGCAATTAGCGGCCAGCTCGCCGAGGCGCGGGCGCGGGCCATGGACGAAGGCCGGGCCTGGCGCGTTGCCGTTTGGCCCAATAGCCGGGCCTATCAGCTGGCGCCGGAAGACTCGGCCGATTGGAACGGCAACCCCGCCGAGGAAGTGATCGACAAGGTGGACTTCATTCGCGGCTTGATACCGAAAAACACGATCTTCGGCACCCGCGAGGAAGATATTTTTCCGATCGAGAAGGCCGGGGCGCCGACCGGCACATGGACTACCGTGGCCGTATTCCTCCCCGACGGCAGCGCCCGCGACGACGGCCTGATTTTCGTCGGCACACCAGGGATTCGGCCGATGCGCGTAAGCGTTCGCGCCTTGACCGGAACGGCCAGCATCGAATCATACAAGGGCACGGGGCAGCCATGACACTGCGAACGGGCAGCAAACGACCGGGCTTGACGTTATTGGAAGTGATCGTGGCCGTCACGATCTTCTTCATGTCCGTCGTTGCCATCTTTCACCTGATGCTGCTGGGGACGGGTAGCGCGGAAGAGGTGCGCATGCAGACGCGCACGAGTCTGCGCTGCCAGTCGAAACTGGCGGAGTACATCGCCGGCATCGAATCGGTGGACAATACCAACGAGAGCTTTGTGCCGTTCGGCGACAGCGATCAGGACTTGCAGTGGAAATCGAAAGCGTCGCGGATGGACGAAGACGGGTTTTGCTGGCAGGTCGAAGTGTGGGTCAAAGGGCAGATCGTGGGCGGCAATCTGGTCGAATCGTACTTGTGCCAGTACGTGATTGACGCGCAGAAGTATCGCGGCACGACGTTCGATCCAGCGCCGCAGCCGCAGGAAGGCACGCCGACGCCGGATTCACCCGAAGCGGGCAAGTGAGGTTCAACGATGCGCATGTCGACGCCGACGAAGCGGTCCGCATTCTCGCTCTTGGAGATGGTGCTCGCCGTTGCGCTTGGGCTGCTCCTGCTCCTGGGCCTCTACTATGCGTTTGACACGTATCTTTCCAGTGCTCAGCTTGGCCGGGATGCCGCGGCCGAAGGCGCTCTTGTGCGAAACATCTTCGCGCGCATCAGATCCGACATCGTGGGCCAACTCGGGGCCGAAGATCCCCGCGTCAATGACTATACGCTCGGCGGCGCCGCCAGCGCAGATGGCGCGATGATGGGCGACCCCGCGGCCAATCTGGTTCACAGCAACACCGGCGTTTACGGGGGCAAAACGTTTGTGTCGCTCACGACGTTTCGCGTTCGCAAGGCGAACATGGCTCTGCGCGATCCGACCAGCGAAGCGCAGAGCGACGTGAGCCGGATTGTGTACTGGGTTGCGGGCAGCGTCGACAAGCCGGGCGGGCTGGCCCGCACGGAGATCAAGCAATCGACCAACGAGCAGGCCGACATTGACCCAACGTCGTTGCCGGATCAAGAGAGCCGTGTGTTCGCCAAGGAGGTCAAGAGCATCGAGTTCTCCTACTTCGACAGCACGTCCTGGAAGGACGAATGGGACGGGCAAACTCCGCCGGAAGTTGAGGGGGGACTGCCGCCGGGGCCTCCCGCGGCGATCAGCGTGAAGATCACCCTGCGTAAGAGCTTCGATGAATCGTCGCCGAATTACTACATGGATGGAGCGACTTACACGCAGATCATTGCCTTGCCGACGTCGAATAGTTTTCCCGCACCCTCCACCACTCCGTGAGCACGACCATGGCCGACGAAGCAATGCAGGCGCCCGTGCCGGAGGCGCCGAAGAATGACAACGAAAAGCGCCGCGGCGTCGTCCTCGTGGCGGTTTTGATCGTCGTCGCGTCGCTGTCGATCGTCAGCTACTACTTCAGCGACTCGATGTCGAGCGAACAAAAGGCGTCGGAGTACGGCCATCGCAACGTGCAGGCTCGCGCTTTGGCGGATTCGGGCATCCACTACGCGACGGCCCTGCTCAGCAATCCCAAGAGCTTCACGCAAAAGCTGGCCGGCAACTTCTGGAACAACCCCGATGTCTTCGGCAATCAAGCGCTGAAAGCCAGCGACGGCAAGCTCCTGGGCTATTTCAGCATCGTCGCGCCCGCCGATCCGGACGATTCCGCCGCCGCCATCTGCCAGTACGGCGTCATGGATGAATCGAGCAAGATCAATCCCAACGCCATGATGAAGCTCGACCCGACCGGCCAGACGCTGCTCGACAAGCTCGTCAAGCTGCCGAACATGACCGACGAGATCGCCAGCAACATCGTCGCCTTCATGGGCGGCTCGGCGGGAGCGGCAGCCGGCGGAGTGGGCAATGACTACTACGGCAATCTCAAGCCCCCTTATCGCATCAAGGGCGGCCCGCTTGACAGCATCGACGAGTTGCTCCTGGTCAAGGATGTCACCCCCGCACTGCTGTACGGATCCGACGCCAATCGCAACGGCTTCATGGACGAAGGCGAGCAGGCGGCGGAGGGTTTCGATCGCGGGCTTTCAGCGTACCTAACGGTGTATAGTCGCGAGCAAAACTGCGACCCGTTTACCGGTGAGCCCTACATCTTCATCAACAATACGGACCTCAAGCTGCTCTCGGAGAATCTGACGAAAAAGCAGATACCCGACGACATGATCAAGTTCCTGGTCATGTACCAGCAGTATGGTCCGGCTAACGCGGCCGGCAAGTCGCAAAGCACGGGCAGCAGCTTGATGTCGCTGCTCACCGGCGGCGCTTCGTCCAGCTCCACCAAGACGGTTCCAGGCGATCTGGCCAGTTATCAACCCAACTACTTGAAATCGCTGAAGTATCCGCTCAAGTCGCTGTTTGACCTTGTCGGCGCCCAGGTCGGCATCACGAAAGTCGTGCCCGGCGCGAAAGGAAAGTCCAGCACAGTGACGACGGTGTATAGCAGCCCGCTCAATGACCTGACGCGGACCGCCGATCTGTTGACCGCCCTGTTCACGGTTTGCACGTTCACCGATCCGCTGACGACTCCGGAGTTGCCGCCACGCATCAACGTCAACACCGCGCCCGCGGCCGTGCTGACCGCCATCGGTCTTCCCGACGCCGACGTGGTCAAGATCGTCGAGGCGCGCCGCAAGCTCGACCCGACGCAGTCAATCTCCAACACGCCCGCCTGGCTGGTCACGGAAGCCCAGGTCAGCATCACGACCCTGAGAGATTTCGCCCCGTACCTGTCGGCGCGCACGCAGGTTTATCGCATACAATCGATCGGCTACTTCGACGCCAAGGGTCCCACGATCCGCGTCGAAGCGGTCATCGATACCAACATCGGACGGCCGCGCATCCTGGCTTGGCGCGACCTGTCGGAACTCGGCAAAGGCTTGCCGGAAGTTAGCAAGTAGATTCCGTTTTTCGTTTAGCGTTCGCGCGGCGCCGCGCGAACGCTAAACGAAGAATCGGGATCCGGGAGGCATACCCTTGGCTTCGTGGCTTGTACTTGACTGGGATAACGATCAGTTTCACGTCCTATCGGCACGGGCGTCCGGCGCGGATGTAAAAGTCTCGCAGGTGGCGACATTCGTGCCTTCCGAGCCGTTGAACGGCGGCTCAGCCGAACGTGTTGGCACGGCTCTGGGCGCGTTCCTGAGCGCCAAGGGTTTTTCGTCCGGGACGGTGGTCGTCGGCGTGGGGCGCGATCGTGTCTTTCTGAAGGAGCTGTTGCTGCCGCGCGGCTCACTGGAGCCGCACGAGGAAGCCAACATTGTGCGCAACCAGACGGGCCGTGACCTGACCGAGTCGGTCGACCATTACGTCATCGACTATACCGAGCCGATGACCGGGGCGGAAGAGCGCCACGTCACGGCCGTTGCCATGCGCAAGGACATGATCGCGGCGCTGCAGACGATGTGTCAGACGGCCGGATTCACGCTTTACGCGGTTACGCCGAAGCTGTTCGGCGTGTCGGAAGCATTGCGGCGCGCCGTCGGGCCGGCGGCGTCGCCGATCAAGCCGAACCAGCTCAACGTGGTTCTCACCGTGGGGCAGCGCTGGGCGGAACTTTGTTTTTTCAAGGGCGAACGCCTGGTGCAGGCACAAGCCCTGGCGAACGGGACTCTCTTGGTCGGCGAGATCAAGCGCAACCTGGCGCTGTTTCAGGCGCAGCATGCGGTCGAAATGGACGTAAACGGGCCGGACAACCTGTACGTGTTCGGCGCGGATGAGACGCTGGAGACGGCGCTGGAGACGGGGCAGCCGTTGCCGGTGGAAGCGCTCAACCCGCTGCAGCCGGATGGCGAACTGGCCGACGCGATTCCGAATGCCGGTGTCTACGCCGGCGCAGTTGGGTTGGCGGTGCTTTGGGATTTGGCGTCGCCGACGCCGGTGAACCTGGTCAATCCGAAAAAGACGACAGCCCCGGTAAGCGCCGCCCGTCAGCGCATGATGATCTATGGCGCCGCGCTGGCGGTGTTGGCGATCTTCGCGGTCGGGGCGATGGGCTACGTGCTCGTCGACCGCCGCGCCAAGATTCGCGACCTGAACGCCATTAATCAGCTGCAGAACGAAGAGTTCAACAATCTCGGTCAGGAGCGGGCCGACCTGGAGGCGTACAAGGAATGGGAGCATAGCAGCGTCCGTTGGCTCGACGAGCTTTATGACCTGACCGCCCGATTCCCCTACAAGCCCGGCTTTCGCATCACGCAGCTCAACGCATCCAACACGACCTCGGGCGCGAAGAAGGGGGCCAAGGAATCGTCCGTCGGCCGCATCACCCTCGCGGGCGTCTACCCCAAGGGAGAATCGCAAGGGGTCAACGACATGCATTCTGCCATGTCGCGCGACGCGCATCTTCGTTCGAGCATCGAAGACATCGGGCAAGTCGACTTCAAGATGAAGATTGAAGTCTCAGCCCAGGGAACGCGCCGTTATGACACCGTTCTGAGCGTGCCGCCGCGACCGCCCACGCCGCCGCCCAAGATCAACTGGGTCTACAAAGACCCGCCTGAGGAAAAAAAACCTCCCGTGGAGCCCGATCCCGACGATCCCGATCCAGATGGAGGGTCCAACTAATGAACCCTCGCGAACGAAATCTGTTGATCGTGCTGGCAGTAATCCTCGCCTGCGGAGTTGGCGTCTACGGCATCAAGCGGTTCTTCTTGGACCCGCTGTGGACGTACAACGCCGAGATCGACGCGATGGAGAAAGCCAACGCGGAACTAAGCGAAAAGCTCGATACCTTCAACCGAGAGCGCAAAAAACTCACGCTGGCCCGGCTCAAGAGCTTGCCCGCCGATACGAATCAGGCTTCGGCCGAGTACATGACGTATGTCCGGCAGGTGTTCGAGAGTAACGGCCTGAGCGTCGAGAAAGTCACGCCGGCGGCGGCGGTCAAGGTCAAGCCGTCGACGCCGATCCCGAACGTCAAGGAAGTCGGCCACTTGATGATGCCCTTCACCGTCCATGCGCGCGGAGAGCTCTCCAATCTGGTCTTGGCGATGGAGCACATGCTGAAAACGCCATATGAGCACCGTATTCGCAGCGTCGTCGTCGATCGCAACATGCGCACAGGAAGCGACACGACCAAGCTGACGATCGTGATGAACATCGAGACGCTGATCGTCGCAAAGTCAAAGAACCAGCCGGGCCTCTTGCCGGGAGTCGATCCGGCGGCCGTGATTCTTGACGTGATGGCGAGCCGGGGCGGTCTGATGCCGATTCCCTGGGGCATGGTCAGCACCTCGGCCCTGCACGGGACGACAATGCCGACGCCGGCGGGCCGCGACTACGCCAAGATCGGCGACAAGAACATTTTCGTCGGCCCGCAGCCGCCGCCGAAACAAGAGATCATCACCAAGTACAAAGTGAAGGACACGCCGTCGATTACGTTCAACGACACGCCGCTCAAAGAGGAAGCGACCTCGCTGACGATTTCGGGCAAGAACTTCACCAGTCCGAGCAGTTCCAACCAGGTCACGCTGCTTCTGGACGGCAAAGAGCCGATCGATTTCAGCATCACGAAGGGCTCGAGTTCGTCACTCACACTCTCGCTCAGCGGCCCGCGCCCCGACCCCGGCAAGCTGGTTGCGAGAGTCGAAAACGCCAACGGTAAAAGCGGACTGGTACAGGTCGCTTCCGTCGTCGACATTCGCCCGAGCCCGCCGCCGGAATTCACGCCGCGCTACGTCTTCCTGACGTCGACGTTTCCCGAGCAGCATACGATCTTTCTGCGCAACAAGCTCTATGAGCCTGCCGACCCGTCCTTGCGCGAGCAACGCATCGAATCGCAATCGAAGTTCGACAAGTTCCAGATCGGCGACGAGGATAACAACTACATCTTCTTCAAGGCCAAGCTCTTGAAAGTCGAGCTGCGCTACGCCTATTTCCAGGTGCAGGACAACATCTACAAGATTCGTCCCGGCCAGGATTTGGCCGACGCCATGGGATATCAGCGTGGGTTCAAGGGGCAAAAGGGGCAGAATCTGCTGGATGACAAAACCGGCAAATCCGTGACGCAGCCGCTCAACAACTACTGGCTCAACATCGAGGTCGCCGGGCTCTACGATCCGCGCTGGTCGGCCGTGCAGGTCGGCGGCAAGGACAAGACAGAGAGCAAGTCCAAGAAGTTCGGCTTCCGCTGACCATGATTCGCGTTGGGCGATCGGCGCTAGAGGGTGCAACGAATCCTCTATCTGCAAGCGGCGACATAGCAAGAGGTTGCGCGGATTCGTTGCATACAGGCACTCATACCCCCCCCTTGCGAAATGCAACGAATTCACGCCGAATATCGGACACTTCTCGCTTAACGCGACGGAGAGAACCGCGAGGACCCGGGGAACACGGGGAGGATGCCGAAAAAGACAGAGAAACGACGAGCCGAGTTCAGACAATCCCGGTTGGCGGTTTTCCACCACGTCCCGGGCTCTTCTAAAAGCAATTCCCCGTGTTCCCCGTGCCCCCCGTGGTTCTTGATTTCTTTCGCGTGGGCCGAGAAGTTTCGAAAATCTCGTGCAATAAACATGGGCCGTTTCTTGATTTCTGTCTGTGATCTCTGCGTCTCGGTGGTTCGTTGCATTCGCGGTTTTTTTCCAAAACTCCCCTTTTCTTTTCTCTGGATTCGGGTATTTCCTCGCCCCAAAGCCGTTGCAGAATGCGCCGTTAGCTTGCGCCGAAGGCCGTCTCGTGATCCGGGGGATTGCGATTGTGACGGAAGTCGAAAAACCGCAAGATTTTAACGGCGATTTAATGTTTAGTTTGCTAGGATACCGTGTGGGAGATGCTCCGTTCCCATCTGGGCGCGGAGTGTCTCGTGAAACCAATCCGGGGGTCGACATGATTCTCATACGCCGCCTCACCGTGGGCTTCTTGGTTCTGAGTGGACTGGCCATCATGAGCCTGGCCGCTTCGAGCTATGCCCAGGAGCAGGACAAGAAGGCTTCCGATCCGAAGCCCGCCGACATCAAGCCGACGCCGCCGAGCGGCTCCGCGCTGGTCGATTGGCACGACAAGAAGTACACGTTCGAGTTGAGCGGCAAAGCGTGGCCCGACATTTTCCGCTGGCTGTCCGACGAGTCGAAGCTGGTGTTTTCCTCGCAGTACAAGCCGCCGACGGGCAGCTTGTCGTACATCACGCCGAAGGGGCAGAAGTACTCCCTTCTGGACATTTTCGACATCATCAATCGCCGTCTGCAAACGCACGACAAGGAGAAGTTCACGCTGGTCCGCAGCGATTTCGATTTGGCCCTGTATCCGGCGGACGTGGATATCCCGAACGTCTTGATTCCGCGTCTAAGGCTTGACGATCTTCCAAAACGCGGCCAAACGGAAATCGTAGAGCTCATGGTCAAACTGAAAGACCAGTTTATTGCTGAAGATATCGCTGCCGACGTCAAGCGTTGGCTGGGGGATTTCGGCAAGGTAACGCCGCTGCCCGTGACCAACAGTCTGCTGATCCGCGGCGATGTGGCGACGCTGCGTCGCTGGATTCCCGAAATCGCATTTGATCCGAGAGAGCCTGCGGACACTTCGGCGCACACGTACTCGCACAAGTGCAAGTTCGTTCGCGCCTCGACGGCGGAAGCCGTAGTGAAGAACGTCCTGGGCCAGACGCGGCAGATCATTCAAATCGAAACGAAGGGCGGATCGGATGGCGGCGGCGGCAAGGGCTCCGGCTTCGGCAGTGGCGGTGGCGGCGGAAAACGAGTCCTTCGCGAAACTACCGTCACGTCCGATCGAGGAAGCAACACCGTCCTCGTCAATGGCGCCAGCGACAAGATCGGCCAGGCCAAGGCCATCCTCGAAAAACTCGACGTTCCGCGCTACCCCGAAGACAAGGGCTTGATGCCCACGGGGCCGCATACCTTCGTCGATCACGATGTGCCCGGCGGCGGCGCCGACGTCATGGATAAACTTCTCAAAGAAATTTACCGCACGGACGATTCCATCAAGATCATGGTCGCCAACCCGGCCAAACTCTTCGTGTGGGCCGACCCGCAGACCCACTTCGAGATCAAGGCCATCATGCAGCCGCTCAAGCCGACCCTGGCCACAACCAAGGTCTTCCCGCTCACCCGTCTTGACGCCGGCAAGCTGGCGACCTCCCTCAAGGACATGGTCGAGGGGGCCAAGAACAACTCTCCGTTTATCGAGGCCGACACGGAGCAGAATATCATTCGGGCACGCGGTACTCCCGACCAGCTTAAGATCGTCGAGGACATCATCCGCATTCTCGACGGCGGCGCCGCAGGCGACGGCACCAAACGCATGATCGTCCTCGAAAAAGGCTCCGGCGCCACGATCGCTGAGGCTTTATCACTCGTCTTCGGCAAGATGCGCGACAACAAAGTCGAACTTATCTTGCCGGGCCAACTGGAAGATACGTTCAAGCTCGACTTCCGTCCGCCGGAAAAGAAGGAGCCGAAGCTCGATCTGAAGCCGTTCGAGAAGAAGATCTCGCGCGTCACGCCAGACATGGTGCGTGAAGCAATGTATCTGGACAATCCTCGTCGCGACTCTCAGGTCTCGGCGTGGGTGCAAGAAGAGAAGAAGTCGAGCTTGCCGCCGATTCGCATCATGGGTTTCGGCAATCGCATCATCATCAGCAGCGACGATCCCAAGGCGCTCGACGTGGCCCATGATATCATTCGCGTCCTGGTAAACACCGAAGCGGGCCCGGGCGATATCGAAGTGATTCGCCTGAGGATCGCCAACTCGGTCGAAGTGGCCAAGATTCTTGACGAAGCGTTCAACGGTCCGAAAGGGCAGCAGGGCGGTGGCCGGGGTGGGCCGCCTGGCGGCGGCGGCGGCGGCATCGGCGGCATTGGCGGTATGGTCCTCGGCGCCGTCATGCCGGGCCTGGGCGGCGGCGGAGCGCCGCAGCGCGTCGAGAACATCCGCGTCGTCGCCGACTCCGCGACGAACTCGCTCTTGGTTCGCGCCAAGCCGGCCGACATGCTGACCATTCGCCGATTACTCGAAAAGTACATCGACGTTCGCGATCCGAACTCGGAAGTGATCGTCAAGACGCATCATATTCACCTGAAGAACTCCAACGCTCTGGAAGTCGAGAGTCTGATCAAGACTGTGTTTGCCGAAAGCATGAAGTCGGCGCCGACTTCGACGCAAGGCAGCGGCATGGGCAGCCCGTTCGGCATCTTCGGCGGCCCGCGCCCGGTCGACCAGTCAGGGACCGACAAAAAAGTCCTTCTGACCGTGGCGGCCGACAACCACACCAACAGCATCTACGTCGCGTGCCCGACCACGCTTTACAAGGAAATCAAGCAGCTCGTGGACGAGATCGAGAATGTATCCTCGCAATCGAAACAGGTCACGAAGATCGTTTCGATCAAGGACATCGATCCCAACACGTTGCAGATGGCCCTTGACGCCTTCTCCGGTCGGCAGACCGCTCAACAACGTCGGCCGGGCGAAGGTTTGACTCCGGGCAGCTTCGCCCCGGGCGCCTTCGGCACTCTAGGCCGATTCGGCACCTTCGGCAGCGGGTTCGGCGGCAGCGGGTTCGGCGGCAGCGGGTTCGGCAGCAGCGGGTTCGGCGGCGGAGGCGCCATGCCGAGCTTCATCCCAGGTGGCGGAGGCGGATTTACGCCGGGCGGCGGTAGACCAACGCCGGGCGGAGGCGGGGGAGGCATACGCCCAGGCTCGGGGGGCGGCGGCAAAGGCCGGGCCGCTCTCGATGGAGGGTCCGATTTTTTCGTCTCGCGGGTCACGGATGACCCTTCGGTCCGAGTCTTTTACGATCCTGCTGAAGACCAAGAGCTTCCTGAGCCCGTCGATTATCTGCGCAACAACCTGCTAAAAGCGCCGGGCTACTCCATCAATCCGCTTCAATTGACCATGTTCCAGGGCGATGTGCCCCCAACGCCCAAGGCCGTCACCAGCGGCACCGTCCAGCTCATCGACACCTCCAAGACGCCGCAATCCGGAACCTGGAGCGTCAAGGACGGAATCATCACCCTTTCGTTCCCGCGCGCCATCTACACCGGCAAACTCAGCGGCACGGAAATGTCCGGCGAAGCCCGCGACGATAAGTTCCGCTGGACCTGGAGCGCCAACCGCTACGTCGGCACCAACGACTGGCTGGGCAAGGAAGACAAGCCCGGTTTCGGCCAGCTCATCTTCCGCTTCGGCTCGGTCGGGCCCGGCGGGTCAGCCGACGAGCTCAATCCGCCGCGCACCGGCGTTCAGTTTGAGGTGCTTCCCGAACTGGGCATCGTCATCCTTCGCGCCAATAGCGAAGGCGACCTGAGAGCCGTGTTGCAGATCATCGACATGATTCGGCGGGAGTCGCAGCCGGCGTTGATCGACGTCGAACTCGTGCCGGTCCGCTTCGGCGATCCGTTCGAGATCACCGAGACGCTCAATCGGCTCTACTCCGGCGTTATCATTCAGCCGTTCTCGCAGAGCTTCAATCCGCAGGGTACACGTCCAACGGGTGGTGGTCCGACGCCGACGCCGACCCCGACGCCAGGCGGCGGAGCGCCGGCGCCGACCGCTGCCGCCTCGGCTGCCCAGCCGCGCAACATCGTCTTGATCCCGCAACCGAAGCTGAGCGCCATCCTGGTGGCGGCGGCGAAGTCGCGCATGCCCGATATCAAGGCACAGATTCAAAAACTCGACCAGCGCCCCAGCGATCCGCACCACGCGGTCTACCGTCCGCTCAAGCGCGCAAGCGCCGCTCGCGTGGCCGCGTCGCTCAATACGTTCTACGCGTCGCGTTTTCCGGCGCCGGGCAACGTCAATCAGATTCGCATCACCTGGGACGACGGATCGAACACGATCATCGTCCAGGCAAGCCCCGCGGACATGGAAGAGATCAATCGCCTGATCGACTATATCGACAACGCGCGAAACAAGGTCGACAATGAGATCCGCGTGGTTTCGCTGCGGTCGGCCGTCGCCACCGACCTTTCGCTGCTGCTCAACCAGTCGATCGCCAACGGCGTCTTGACGCTGAACACGGTCACCGGCCTGCCGGGACAACAGACGCAAGCGCCACAGGCGATACCCGGCCAAATCGGCGCCATCCCGCAAATACCCGCGACCAAGGAGATCGGTCTGCGCTTGATCGGCAAAGATGGCAAGACGATCGAGGCTCGCATCCTGGAGGATATCCGCGTCAATGCCGATACGCGCACCAATAGCCTCGTCGTGTCCGCGCCTACGGAATCGATGCAGCTTATCTTGTCGTTGGTTCGCGAACTCGATGTCCCGCCGATATCGCGTTCTGAGATCAATATCTTCCATCTGCGCCGTTCAGACGCCACGCAGATGGCCCTGATGCTGCAGCAACTCTTCCTCGGTACCGGCCAGGTCGGCGCTCGCGCCGCCGGCGGCGGCGCGGCGCCGGGCGGCGGCGCGGCGCCGGGCGGCGGCGCGGCGCCGGGCGGCGGCGCCGCGGGCGCGCAGACGCGACCCCCGGCAACGTTCACCCTCAATGCTGCCACAGAGCCTGGAAGTCCGATTATCGATCTGCGCGTCACCGTCGATGAACGCACCAACAGC
>VGZI01000050.1 GCA_016872605.1 Planctomycetota bacterium | reverse complement strand
TATCGTCAGGTCAAGACTTTCCGTCACGGTGGCGTCGGTCGTCGTTCCCAACGTGAAGGCGAATCTCTGCACGCCTTGTCTTGCTGAGAAGGTTGCTGTCGATGTGGACAGACAGCGGCAAATAGACTCTGAATCGTTCGCCCCTCTTGAAGGTCACCTCGCCGTCGGTTTCTATGCGGAAGATATTGACTCGGGTTTTCCCAATGCGAACGGCTTCGTCGTCGATGTGAGAAATCTCGGCGTGTACGTTCGCCAAGCGATCAAAGCGATCGAGCCAATCCCTTTCATTGACTTCTTTGGTGAACTCTACCAAGAGCTTTATCCTTCTACCTTCGTGTCGATCATGTGCCGTCGAGCGTGATATGACCTTCAGATCGACGCTTGGCAAATGCTTTTGTTGATAATAGTCCGCGAGCAGGTCAATAGCCCGCTCCTCCAGCCGCTTGTCGTCTGCTAACTTCCATTCCTCGGTCATGCGAGGTTCCCCCTTCCCGGCGTCCTGGAAATCGATCTCTTGGACTGCCGGGGCCGCGAAATAGGCGATCGGCACGACGGCTCCGACCAACACCAGCACCTCAGCAAGCAACATCCGAGACATGGTGACTCCTCCCCAGGGAAAGGGCGAGATATATTAGCATACACTAACAAATCGTACGCGCGCGTTCTGCGGAAAACAAGAGGGCGGCAGAAAAAGATGAGAAAAAGCTCGTCCGGTTTCAGCATCCCTCGACGATCATTTCCGTTTCCAAGGGCACGTCGGAAACGGATGAGCCAAGAGAACGGCACTTGCTTGTGCTGCGGGCTCGTGGGCTCAATCGACGTTCCAGTCCTTGGGAATGTCCCAGAACAAGATCGTCGAGTCGGCGCCGCCGGTCGCTAGCGTGCGGTTGTCTGGCGAAAACGCCAGCGAGAAGATGGAGTGGCCGTGGCTGCGGTGCTCCATGCATCGCCGGCCGGTCTTGGCGTCCCAGACGGCGAACCAGCCGTGGCCGCCGGTGGCGAGCATGGTTCCGTCGGGAGAAACGGTGAGCTCTTGGACGCCGGACCCGTGGGCGTTGAAGCGTCGCGTTTCCTTGCCGGTTTGCATGTCGAGGATGCAGACGGCATTGCCGTAGGTGCCGGCGAAGAGCCTTTTCTTGTCGGGGCTGAACGCCATGGCCGCGGGCGCGCTACTTTTGTCGATGCTGAGCTTGGCAACGGCTTTCCCGGATGTTGTGTCGAGCACGTCGATCAAAAACGGTCCGGTGTCGGCAGTGCTCCAACTACGCTTTGCAACGGCGAGGAGCGTGCCGTCGGCGGAGAGGACGACCGATTGGCCGCTGCCGAACGGATGAGCAATGCGCCGAATGATGCTGGCGTCGGCGATGTTCCACACGAACGCCGGGCCATCGCGTTCGGCCGAGGCGAGCGACTTGCCGTCGGGCAGGAAGGCGACGGCATAGATGACGCCGGTGTGGCCGACTAGCGTGTGCACGTCTTTGCCGGTGCGGATGTCGCGGATGACGATCTTGCGATCATCGGTGCGATGAGCGATCTGAGTTCCATCGGGCGAGAATGCGAGCTTCGTCGTATGGGTGACGGAGTAGCCGTCGTGCTGGCGGAGCTGCTTGCCGGTCTTCATGTTCCAATAACGAACGGTGCGATCGCCGCCTTCGGAGATGAGCGTTTGCCCATCGGGCGCAAAGGCAAGACCTTGAATTGTGTTGCGATGTCCGGTCAACGGCCGACGGTTTTCGCCGGTGGCGGTGTCGAAAAGGTGAATGGCGCCGTCGCACACGACAAGGGTTTTGTCGTCCGGAGTGAAGGCCATGCAATGGCTCCATGCGGGCAAATCGCGGATGCGCTTGCCCGCGGGGATTTTCCAGAGCGCTGCGCCGGGCATCCACTTGGCGCCGTTCCAGACGGCGCCGCCGACCGCCAGCGCTTTGCCGTCGCGGGAGAAGGCCAGGCAGCGAACGCTTTGCATGCCGATCGCGAAGTTGAACAGCTCGGTTCCCTTGACGAGATCGTAGCCGCGCACCGTGCGATCGGTGCAGGCGGCCGCCATCGTCTTGCCGTCGTCGGAGAAGGCGAAGCAAAAGGCGGGTTGCTTCAGGCCGAAGAACTCGCGGACCCATTCGCTGGACTTGGTGTCCCAGAGGTTGATCGATTTGTCCCATGACCCGGAGGCGATCGATTTGCCGTCGGCGCTGAAGGCGAGGAAGCGGATCTCCCAGAATTCGAGTTCCGGCGCCGGACCGCCAATCATGCTCGCAAGGTTGCCGACGACCTTCATGTCGTGCTTGCGTTCGATGCGTTTGAGGAGTTTCCCGGTGGCGATTCGTAGAGGCAGACGATGTTCTTGCCGCCGGTCGGTTCCTTGGATTCGCGTTCCCAGTCGATGCTCCAGGTGGCGAGTGTCTTGCCGTCGGGCGAGACGGCGATTTTTTGGGTCGCCTAGGGCGTTTCCATGCGTCGGACCTGCTTGCCGGTTTCGAGATCGATGAACACGGCGCCGTCGCCCGGGAGCCAGTGGCCGACGACGAGCGTTTTGCCGTCCGAGAGCAAGGCGATGTCGGTCGGTCCAGGACCGCGGAAGAGATGTTGTCCCCTGCCGTCGGCGAGGTTCCATTTCTGCACACCCGAGGGTCGGCCAGGGGAGACAGTGATCATGGCCTTGCCGTCGCCGGAGATCACCATGCGGGCGACGTAGTCTTCATGGCGATAGCGCAGGCTGCCGATGCGCGCGACGGCGCCTTGTGGCAGTGGATCGTCAGCGGGATCGCGCGGCGGACGAGGCGTCGGCTCGACCTTCTTCGAGGGCGCGCCCGGTTCTTGTGCGGTGACGGTGAACGCCCCGAAGCTCACGATCGACGTCAGAAGCACAACCGAACGAATCCACATGACGAGCTCCTTTCACCACAAGAAGCCCAAGGGTGAGACGCCCCGAACCCTTGGGATCGATCCCAGGGCTTCGGAGTACCTCAGCCCTGTGCTTTACGCGCTACCTGTCACATTCTTCAAGTCCGCGCGTGCGTCGGCATACGTCTCATTGAACGCCAGCACTTTCAGGTTCGGCACTTCGCCCCACGCCTTACACGCCTGCACGTAGATTTCCGGCCACCAATTGGCGTGCGATGTCAGGCCCTGGTCCTTCACCGCTTGCCAGTTGCTCAGGATGCGCGACCAGCATTGGTCGCCGTATTCGAGGGCGGTCTTCCAGTCGCCGATCGCGGGGATGTACCAGAGCCGCCCAAGTTGGGCATGCAGCACTTCGTCGGCCCAGTCGTAATCCTGAATCGTCGCGATCAGTGGGATGCCCGACTCGACGCCGACTTCCCATTCGTAGCGTTTGCCGGTCTTCGTCATTAGCCCCTGCTCGATGAAGTAAAGCACAGCATGGCGTTCGATGGGTGTGCACTCGGTGTTGAGGCGATGCGACCAGTTGACGGTGATGCGGGCCCTGGTCCAATCGACGCCGAGCGCGACGAAGCCGACCTCGCCCATCATGGCGTGCCGCGCCTCGTCCCAGAGCTGGCGCGACATGTCGCGATAGTAGTCCCAGGGCTTGCCCTTGGTCTCGGTGATGATGCTCGCCATCATCTCGGGAACGTCGATCTCGCGCAGCCGTTTGTAGAGCATCATCAGCGTCTTCGGCTTGGCGGGCAGGTCGGGGTTGTAGAGAAACGACTCGGCGTTGACGCCCTGGTTCCAGACGTCCTGGAAGCGTTCGTCGCGTTTCGGGACGCGGTCATAATCGTAGGGCGTCGCCGAATACCGCCGCGCCGGCTTCTCTTCGTTTAGCGTTCGCTCCGCGCCATCAATCGCACCGCTTATTTGCAATAGCCTTTCCAGCTCTGTCAACCACTCCCGAAATCCCGCATACGTCGCGTCACCGACGAGGCATTCGATCGCCTTGCGGCCAAAATCGACCATGTCGGCGAGCTCGAGCCGAGCGAAACGCAGGACGCGAATGGAGGGTGCATCGGTGAGCGGGTTGGTATCGCGCATATGGCGTTCGAGAGCCGCATCGAGCGCGGAAAGCGCGACTTCGTACAAGCCCAGCAATAGCGCCTCGGTCGTCGGCGCCGCCAGAATCTCGTCGAAAAAAATCGCGAGCGCCACGTGCGGAATCTCCTCCAACCCGAGCGGCGGCTCGCGCATCTCGCCGATGCGCTGCCGCAGGGCCGCCACGTGTTCGGCGCAGAGATAGGCGTGGTGCGAGAACGCCGTCTTGAGCTCGTAGATCGGCTCCGCGGTGATGCGTGCCGTGAAGATTTCGTGCAGCCGCAGGAATGCATAGTGATAGCGCTTGAGCCTGGCGACGCAGGCTTCGACGCTGAGGCCGGGCCTGGCGGCCTCTTCGATGGTGGCGAGACCGGCGAGCGTCGGCAGGCCGCGATAGGATCGATAGGTTTTGACGTCGGTCATGGAAGTCGTCCACGTGAGAAACTGCGATGAGTTTGCCGTCTATTATAGCCGCCGCGCGTGGCTTCGCGCTCACGCGGCGCTCGGCGAGCGCGAAGCCGCATGCGGCTTGGCCGAATGGAATCGATATGGATGAACAATTCAGCGAACCCTACGAACTCGTGTCGATTGCCGAGACGGAACCGATCGATCTGGTCCCGGCGTTTTCCATTCGCACCTTCCCGGCGTTCGATCGGCCGCTGCAAACGAGCGTGCGCGAAGTGCCGATGCTCGATCAGACGCCATGGGTGCGGACGCTGGGCAAACTGTCGATCGAGGTCGCGACGCAGGGATGGCGCTTCCCGTCTCCCGGCGATCCGGCGCCGGCTCCGGCCAGCCCCTCCATCTGTCCCGTTGCTAACGCTTCCGGCTCGTCGAAACCGAAGACGCGCGTCAAGCCGCCCAGCGACATGGTGATGTTCAAGGATCGGCTGTTGTATCTTTTGCAGCCTCCGCTGGAAAACTTGTTCGCCAACAAGCAGGTCGAGTTGCCGTTCCAGCCGTACCCGTATCAGGTCAAGGGAATCGCCTTTTTGATGCCGCGCCACGCGGCCTTGATCGCCGATGAGATGGGCCTGGGAAAGACGGCGCAGGTCATCATCGCGATGCGGCTTCTCTTCCAAAGCGGTGTGATCCATCGAGCGCTGGTCGTCTGCCCCAAGCCGCTCGTCGTCAATTGGACGCGCGAACTCAAGCTTTGGGCCAGCGACCTGCCGTTCGAGGTCATCGGCGGCGACGCGGCCACGCGCAAGGCCCAATGGTTTGCGTCGCGCTGTCCCGTGAAACTCGTCAATTACGAGCTACTGACGCGCGACGAGGATCTGGTTGCGGATAGCCAAGTGCACTTCGACATCGTCGTCCTCGATGAAGCTCAGCGCATCAAGAATCGCGACGGAAAAACAGCACGCGTCGTTCGCAGCATCTCGCGAGACCGAAGCTGGGCGATGACCGGAACGCCGATCGAAAATCGCGTCGACGATCTCATCAACATCTTCGCTTTCGTCGACCCCGACCGCATTCCGGCTGACACGCCCGCCAAGCTGCTGCCCGAACTGACGCGCGACGCCATTTTGCGGCGCGTCAAGGAAGAAGTGATGACCGATATGCCGGAGAAGGTCATTCAGGATGTGTACATCGACCTGTCCCCGTCGCAACGGGAGAGCTACGACCTGGCCGAAAAGGAAGGCGTCATTCATCTGAACGAACTCGGCGACACCATTACCGTCCAGCACGTTTTCGAGCTTGTCTTGCGGCTCAAGCAGATCTGCAACTTCGACCCGCGCACCGGCGAGAGCGCCAAGCTCGAGCAGTTGATGGCCGACATGGGCGAGGTAGCCGAGAACAATCGCAAGGCGCTGGTGTTCTCGCAATGGGTGGAGCCGCTCGAAACGCTCGCCCAGGCGCTGGAACCATTTGGACCGCTCCAATACCACGGTAAGATTCCACAGCGCGAGCGCCAGCCGATCCTCGATCGCTTCAAGATCGACAAGAACAAACACGTATTACTCATGAGCTACGGCACCGGAAGCGTCGGACTCAATCTGCAATTCACCAACTACGTCTTCCTCTTCGATCGCTGGTGGAACCCGGCGATCGAGGATCAGGCTATTAACCGGGCCCATCGCATTGGGCAAAAAGAGACTGTCTTCGTCAAGCGTTTCCTCTGCCAGAGCACGATTGAAGGCCGAATCGCCGAAGTGCTGGAAAAGAAGCGGCAGCTCTTTGAGGAGATGCTCGGCCAAAACGGCCCGCCGCCGTCCTTGGGTTTGAACGAGGATGAGGTCTTCGGTCTGTTTAACGTGAAGCCGAGACCAAGGCAGAAGCTTGCTGCGTAGTGGTTTACGTTTAGCGTTCGCGTGGGGCCGTGTGAACGCTAACAAGCTGTTTCACGCCCGGGCGTAGCGTGGACTTCAGTCCACGCCGCCACGGAAAAACGCGTGGACTGAAGTCCACGCTACGGTTTTGAAACAGCTTCTATACGTAAACTCGGCATGTCATTGTTTCTTGATAGTGGATTCTGTTGCCAGCACATCGTTGTCGCGCCAGCCGCGGGCGTCGGCGACGTCTTGCCAGAATCGGCGATACCAGAGCTGTATCGTCACGTGGCTCGGCTCATTCTTGAACACGAGCGTTTGCCGGTCCGGCCGATCCGGATAAAGTCGCGTGTCCACGGTCTCGAAGACGGGCATCCAAAACGCAAGTGGCGTCCGCTTCTTGTCGCCGATCAACTGCTTAGCGTACAAGACCCCGGGCATACCCTTCCATTTTCCCGCGCTGGCCGGCAGACGCGGACCTTCGACCAGGCCGATTGCAGCCCCCTTGGCATCGATCGCAAGGACAACGAGAATCAGATGCCGATCGACGAATCCCGTCGGCACGCGATGGCCGACGTTGTCGGCAACAACGTCCACGATCACCTGACGGCCTGTCAGCGACGGTTTGAGTTTGAGCGATTTCTTCAGCATGTCGGCATCGCCGCCAGGCGTGTGATGGCTCGCCAGCGAGCGGGGATCACGCGCGATGCCGCCCTTGCCGCGGGCGATGTTCGTCATCTTGCCCGTCGGCGTCATGTGGCAATCCTGGCATTGCTTGCCGGCTTTTTTCGCCGGGCTTTCGAGCCATTCGGAGTAAGTCGCATACGCGTGGACGCCGAAGACGACTCCTTCGTGGCACGACGCGCAATACCGGCTCTCCCTGTAGACCGGAGCATGCGCGAACGATTCGCCCGGGCGCACTGCATCATCGAGCGGGCCGAACGTGAGCAGTTCGCCCTTGGCCGGCCGCAATAGAAACATGCCATCGCGGCCAAAGCGCAGTCCCAGCTTGTCGGTCGGAACGTCGGCGACCTTGTGGCAATAGTCGCAATGCACGCCGCTCTTGGCAACTCCTTGGGCCTTGCGAATGTCGTAGTCGAGCTTCGGCGAGCTCATCGTTGGCGCATGACAGGTCGCGCAGACTGCCGAGCCGTCGGGATGCTCGGCTTTCGCGTTCCATGTTCTGTGCTTGCCGTTGTCGCCGTCGAAGAGAGAAAGGAACTTCGGATTCGTCGCCGATTTCGCGTGGGCACTGTGCTGCCATTCGCGATGGATCTCGGCATGGCAGTTAGCGCAGTTGTTGGGTTTTTTCGGATCGGTGTGTGGATCAATCCATTCATAGTCGGCGTTGTCGTTCTTGGGCAAGAGTTCCAGACGGAGCGTGATCGGTTTGTCACTTGCTTGGGTGGACGCGATGCGATAGCCCGCCTTGGTAGCGACGATGCGTTTGGCTGTTGAGCCGGGAGCGCTAGCGACCGGAGGCAGTCGGAATCGGCCCTGCTCATCGGCTACGACGCGTTCGCTCTGTCCCTGCCAGCCGACACGAGCGCCGGCGACTGGGCCTTTGGCATCGACGACGATGCCGTTGATGTTGGCCGTCGGCTGCCAGGCGCTGGCCGACGAAAAGGCAACGAAAAAAATACCGATGCGATGGGCGGTAGACATAGGCCGCCCCGATTGTTCGTTTAGCGCTCGCACGGCGCCGCGCGGGCGCTAAACGATGAACGGTGTCAATGGTTGAACAAGAACGCCGGGCTGTTCATGAGCGCCCACGCCAGGTCCTGAGCGCCGAGCACGCGCGGGCTCGCTGGGACCGGGTATTCGCCGAGCGATCGCTGCAGGCGAGCCAATTCCTGATCGATTGAGCGGACGTAGTTCACGACGCTCGCCTGTTGCGCCGGCGTTCGCATGTCCTTTGGAAGCTCCAAGATCTTGGCGACGTTCTCCGGAACCGTGCCTTGCAGCAGGACCGGCGGCTTCGACGTCGTCACGGAGATGCGGAACTTGCCGATCGTGTGCTGGTTGCCGAAGTTTTGCAGCATCGTCAGTTTGAAGGTCGTGCCTTCGGTGGCGCCGACTTTCGGTTGAAACTCGAAAACCGCTACTTGGGATTTGCCGAACTGCGGCGCGACTGCCCAACCGGTGGCCGGATTATTGTCGACCGCATTGGCGATTGGGAAGCCATCTTGAGAAAACGTTGCTTGCGGGCGAATCAGCTTCACCGGCTTGGCTTTGTCTTTCGAGCCGAGCTTGACGAAATCAAGGCGAAGCTCCTGAAGAACGAAATTGCCGTTCTGTGCTCGGCCTGGACCCTGCGCGCCCAAACTCGGATCGGGCAGTACTTCAAGGCGAAGACCGGTGATGTCGGGGATTTTGGTATCGAACGTCAACGTGTAAGTTTCTTGTCCGGCATTGGTGCCGCCGACGAGAATGGAGAAGTCCTTGTTCTTGGTGAACGTTGCGCCACCGACCGATTTCATCGAAGCTGGCTCGAGCGGCGTCCAAACGGGGGTGCGGGTGGCCGACTCCTCGAAGCGGGCGACGACCGCCGGCAACTGGGCTTCATACGCGGCCAGAGCGTCGGCACGTTTCTTGCGTTCGGCTGACAGCTTGGCGAACAGTTCCTCGTTGCCGCTCAGTGCCTTTACGTCTCGCTCAATTTCCTTTGCGGTCGGGCGGCGGTTGAGGATCGCCAGGTAGAGCTCTTCGACGACCTTGGCGTCATTGGTTTCGGCGCCGACGATCTTCGCGATCCGATTGTTCGGATCGTTGATTGCATCGTTGAGGACCGGGCCAGTGAGCAAGCTCAGAACGGGGCCGAGCTGCATGCCGCTTTGGCGCTCGCATTCGCAAGCGCTCTCGCGCGGCGGTCGGCCCAGAAGCTCCAAGAAGCCGCCGGGAACTTTGACGTTGGAATCGACCGTCTGCACCGCTCGCGCGCCGCGCGGCAAGCCTGGAATGTTTGACAGCGATCCGGTCACGCGATGGATCGAATCGAAGAGCACCTCGGCCGACAGCCGGCGCGCGATGGCGTGTGAATAGTTGACGTCGTCGTCTTTGTTCCACTTGTTGGTCGCGATCGAATGCTGATACGTGCGCGATTTGCAGATCGTTTTCACCAGCTCTTGGACGTTGAAGTTGCTGCGGATGAATTCGTCGGTCAGCTTGTCGAGCAATTGCGGATTGGTCGGCGGATTGCCGGCGCGGATGTCGTCCACGGGCTCGATGATGCCGACGCCCAGAAGGTAACTCCAAACTCGATTAACGTAGCTCTTGGCGAAGTACGGGTTGTCCTTGGACGTGATCCACTTGGCGAGCTGTTCTCGGCGTGCGCCGACGGCGTCCGGCGTTCCCGCATGGTGAAACGGGAACCTGGCCATGGCATTGGCGCCGCTGCGCTCGTTCTTGATCTCGCCTGCATTGCCGTCGCTGACGATTTCGACCAACGGCAGCGGGCCGCGCACCGCCGTGCCTTCGGTCTTGCGCCCCTTGAACTTTGGGTCCTCGCGACGAGCCACCTGCGTGAAATAGGCCGCCAACTCGTAGTACTGGTTCTGCGTCCAGCGTTCGAACGGGTGATCGTGGCACTTGTTGCAGTTGAAGCGGACGGCCAGGAACAAGTGGGTAGTGTTCTCCATCGCGAGATCGGGATCGCGAAGAATCTTGAAGTACGACGCGGCCGGGTTGTCGTAGTTCGAGCCCGACGTCGTCAACAGCTCATAGCAGAATTTGTCGTACGGTTTGTTCGATTGCAGCGATTCGCGGATGTACTTGCGAAACGCCTGGGCCCCTTCATCGCCCAAGAACTTGCGATTCACTTGAAGCAGGTCGGCCCACTTGTTCGCCCAGTGATCGATATAGTGGGCGTTGCCTACGAGTTGATCGACGAGCTTCTCGCGTTTTTGCCTGCTCGGCGTCGGATCGTCGAGAAACTTCTTGACGACGTCCGGCTCCGGAGGGAGACCGGTCAAGTCGAGATGGAGCCGGCGAACAAAGTCGGCGTCGGTGCATACGTCGGACGGCTGGATCTTGACGGACTTCAGCTTGTTGTAGACGAGTTCGTCGATGTAGTTGTAAGTCGGCGTGTCCTGCCACGCGAAGCCGGTGCGATCGCCCATGATGATGAGGCCGGCGGCCGCATAGCTGCCTTCGTAGCGAGCGAGCACGGCGGTTTCGCCGCGGCGCACGGCCGTCAGCACGCCTTGCTTGGTGATGGTAGCGACTTCGGTGTTGCTTGCTTCGAGGAACGCCTCGGCACTGACGTCGCGCTTCGTGCCGTCGGCATACGTCGCCCAGACGGTGAGCTGCTGCTTCATGCCGGGGAGCGGAACAACGGCGCTGGCGGGCGTGACGTCGATCTTGGTCACCTTCGGCGTGTTGAGATCGAGCTTGACGCCTTGGCCGATCCAGGCGCGGATGATTTCGTAATACGGCTCGCCTGGCTGCGTGAGAACGCCGCCGACGTGCGGGACGACGCCGGTCGCCTTGAGCAACATCAGGCTGCGCTCCGGTGCGGCGCGGTTAAAGCGGCGGCTGCCGACATCGTCGATCAGAGCGCGATGATCAAAGACCGGATCGTAGCCTCGCAGGCTGAGCTGAAAGCCGTTGCGTCCCTGGGCCGAGCCGTGACATGTGCCGGCGTTGCAGCCCATGCGGGAAAGAGCGGGCATGACATCGCGGGTGAAGTTGACTTCGTGATACTGCTTCTGCCCACTGACGAGAACGGGGACGGCCACCGATTTGCCGGCGTAGGCGAGCTTGATCTCGCCTTGTCCGTCGGCGACCGGGCGGACCTGGCCGGTAGCGGAGACCTTGGCATGCGCCGGCGCGGTGAATTGGGCCAGCCGGGTCAGATCGACGCGCTCGCCGTCCTTGAGAATGCCGGTGACCAGGAGTTGCCGATACTCGAACGGCGTCTTCAACTCGATCGACGTCGGCGTGACTTCGAGCTTGACGACGTCTGCGCCGGGCGGGAGTTTTTCCAGGGCGAAGGCAGGTGACGCCATCAAAAGGCCAGCAAGGATAAGTAATGATCGCTTCATATTCGTTGTCCTTTTATTGTCGCAGCAAGCCCAGCGGTGAGGTACTCCGAACCCCTGGCATTCGGAGTACCTCATCCCAGGGCTTCCCGATGTTGCAACCCCTGGCATTCGGAGTACCTCATCCCAGGGCTTCCTTATTTCTTCAACGGCACCGGGACGAAGTCGCGGACCGATGCGCCAGTGGCGGCGTCGTTCAGGTGGACGATGCCTTCGAAGCCGGCCGACGCGACAATGTTACGCTTGGGATGGTACGCCAGCGTGTACACTGGGCCGTTGATGTTCTTGAATGTCGACACTTGCTTGCCGGTGTTGGTCTCATAGGCGCGGACTTCGCCCTTGCCGTCGTAGCTGCAGCTGGCAACAACTAGATTGCCGTCGGGGCTGAACTTGACGGCGAAGATTCGCCCCGGCATCGGCGCGTAGTTGCGGATGTTGTTGTAGTCGTCGCCGATCTGTCTCGGCTTGGTGCGATACATCTGATAGAGCTTCGGCGTGCCGTCGGCGCCGCCGATGAGTAACTCGTCCTTGGTCGGATGGCGATCGACGGCTTGCAAGCCCCCCTTGAGCGCACCAGGCGTGATGCTAGTAATGTTGTCTTCCATGCGAGCCGTCGCCACTTCAGTCAGCTTCATCGAGCGGTCCCGGCTCACCGAGACGAGATAGTTGCTTTTGAGCGAGAAGACCGTGTCGAGCACCCAATCGCCATGCGCGCCCTGAAACAGGACCTGTCTCCCGGTCTCGGCGTCGATGGCACGGAGCGAGTTGTCGGCACAACCGAACGAGATCATGCGAGAATCGTGCGACCAGCTGGCGCCATAGACGGTGTCGAACGTAACCGGGACAGAGAGCTTGAGCTTGCGTTTTTCGAGGTTCCAGATTTGCACTTCGCCGAAGCGGCCGGGGTTGCCTCCGGTGGCGGCCAGCCATTTGCCGTCGGGCGAGAAGGCGATCGACTGGATGCGCTCGGAGACGCCGATGAGGCGAGCGACGAGCCCGGTACCGTCGGCTTTGTGCAGCAGAATCTCGTGGTAACCGGAGACCGCCAGCAATTCGCCGTCCCGGCTAAAGGCGACGCTGTTGATCACCGGGGCCTGCACGTAGACCGGCGGGTGATCGGCGTCGACGGTGGGAAGCTTCGCGGAGGCGGGCGTGTCGTCCTTGGCGCCTTGCTCGATCCATTTGCGGACGATGGTGACTTCTCGTTCGGAGAGCGCATCCTTGCCGCGGGGCATGGCGGGTTTCTTGCCGTCTTGCGGAATGATCTGCTGATAGAGTTCGCTGGCTTTCAGATTGCCCGGCACAACGCCTGCGACAAGGTTCTCGGTTTTCTTGAACAGGTCGGCGTAGCTGGTCATCACGTAGCCGCCCTTGGCCATCGCCGGTTGATGACAGCCCTGGCAGTGTTGCTGAATGATCGAACGCACGTCCTTGTAGTAGCTGATCGTTTCGGGAATCTCATCCTTCTTCTTGTCGCTCGTCTGAGCGGCGGCGAAATTGGCAAGGCCCAGAACGATGCCTGTGCAAAGTATGCGTCGCAGCCACGACATTGTCACATCTCCGCGGAAGGCGTGGGATCAATCTTTTATTGTATTGGCAGGTTCGTCCAAGGAGCCGACCTGGCATCCAGCTACGGGTGGGATCACTCATTATCATCGCAAAGATCCGCGCGATGTTCAAGGCAATTCAGAGCCGGTAGCGCGGGTGGAGCCGCGAAAAAACGCAGAGGCACAAAAGAAGACTGAGTTTTCCTATTGTGCCTTCTGCGTTTTTTCGCGGCTAAACGTCAGGGGCCGACGGAGAACACGCGTGCGATGCGGTTCTCATTGCCCTGGCGGTCGCGGATCGTCACGGTGATCGTGCCGCGCTGCAAGGCGGTGATTGGCCGATCCAACACAAATTCCCAGACGCCTTGCGACTTCTGCCGAAATCGCGACGCAAAATCCTGGCCCGGCGCAATGTCGGCGAACGGCACGTCAGCGGTGACGCGGAATGTCTTCATGTCGAGACCGCTGTAAGTGTCCTGCATGCCGATCAGAATACGAGAGAGCTTCGCATTCTTGCCCGCCTCAGGATATGTGACCGACAACGTCGGCCGCTGATCATCGCCATGCCAGCCGTAACCCAACTCGGTTCCAAACTCCTCCAAGTCGATCGGGCACCCCAGATCGATCCAGCGAATGATCATGCGGCGGTCTTCATCGGTCAACGCCTTGACCTTTCCTGACTTCACCGCATCGGGCGGCGGCATGATGCGGCCTTTCTCGTCGTAATCGATGTCGAGCACGTTGTCGCGAATCCAGGAACGCAGCTTTTGCGCGTCGTTGTAATCGACCCCCTTGATCGGCTTGCCGCCGATGTGCAGCGACTTCGGATCGTTGCGAACGGCGAGGCTCGGGAAGGCGTCGTTGGTCTGCCCGTCCATGCGTTTGCCGAACAGCTTCCACACGAGCAGGCTGCGGCGCGATTGGAATCGCGTGACATATCGGCTCACTGCGTTCTGCGGCCAACCGATCTCGCGTTCCTTGTAGCGCTCGCCGCCCACCGCCAGCCGGAAGTAGGTCATCGGCACGCGAACGTCGGGGCCGGCGTCATGGCCGAACGCAAGGAATGACTTCGTGTGATCGTCGTCGAGGATCAGGCCGCCCGCAGGTTTGTCGACCTTGTGGCTATGGCAGGCAACGCAACTTCGTTCGAAGATCGGGCGGATGTCACGATAGTACTCGACATTGAGCAGGCCTTTGTTGTAGCGCAAGCCGGTCTCGTCCTTTTCGTCCCATTGCCGTTTCGACTGATCGTTCGTCTTGGTTGTGATCAACGGCGTCTCTTTGGTCAGGTCGAAGACTTTGTAATCCTGGCGGGCGGCCTGGGTCTTCTCGAACGGTGTCGGCTGCTGACTGTGGGCGTGGCAGCCGCCGCAGTTGTTGCGGATCTCGCCAGGGCGCAGTTGATGCCACGTCTGCGCCATGTTGAGCAACATGCCGTGCTTGTCGATTGTCTGAAACGTGAACGGCTGATCAGCGGGAATCTTGGCGAGGAAGCTCGTGTCGGGATTTCCATCGGGGTCGAGGGGCTGTCGTGCTTCGGCCTTTTGATCGCGCAACGAATGAAGATAGAAATGGCGCACAGGAATCTCTCCGAGGATGCGCATGCGTTCCATGGCGTGGTTGCCGTAGAGCGGAGCGCCGCCGTGGCCGTTGCCCTTGATGTCGGTCCTCGGCTCCTGCACGACGATGCGGATGGCGTGGATGTCGGCGTTGTCGTAGAGGCCTGCGTCGGCGCCTTGCAGACTCCAGTTCATGGTGAGCCGTTTCGGATCGCTTGGCACCGCGGTGACGCTGCCCTTGGGGACGTAGCCGCCCGGGGCGGTTTCGCGCTTGTACATGCTCGATGTGCCGACCAGGCCGTATGGCGTGCCTTCCGGTAAATGTGGCGAGAGCTTGCCGTCATTTTTGTGGATGAGCCGTTTCGGTTCGTCGATGCCATAGATGCGTTTGTACGGCACGAGCGGACGCGGCCATTGCTCGTTGTACTTCGGATCGTTTTTGATGAGCAGCATCTGGCCTGGCTCGTCGATCGGCTCGCCGTTTTTGATGAGATAGATGCCGCTGTCGATATACGGGAAGTAGTTGTACTGGTGGTTGGCGGGGCCCGGCGTCCAGACGGTGAGCAGATGATTGTCGGGAGCGCCGCAGGGATGCGTGACCTTGCCGAGGGCGTGCGGATAGCTTTCGCCGCCGTGCTGTTTCGACTTGACTTGCTCGCCGGGGATCGACGATGGCGCCGGGCCGTCTTCGCCGTAGGCGAACTTGGTCAGCACCTGAATGCCGGTCGTGGTGAACGGCATATGGAACATGTGGCCGCCGTAGCGTTGCCCTTTGTTGCGAGGGTCGCGCAGATCGCCGGGCCCGAAACCGGGGACGCCTTCCGGCGGACGCAACGGCATCTTGAGGAAGGTGCCGAAGCCTGAGTTGTTGAGGTTGTAATATTGCTCGACGATGATGCTCTTGTCGGAGAGCTGCGACTGGAAGTGAAACGCGGGCGGAGCGCCGCCGGTCCAGTAGGCGCTGACGATCGGCTCCCAGTTGGTGCCGTCGGGATGAATGCTCCAGATGCCCCACAGGATGCTGTTATGGGCCCCTTGCGATTCGAGCGTACTGAAGGTGACGCGACCGTCGGTGAGAATGACCGGATGCAACGCGCAGGCGATGTTGAGGAAACCGATGTGTTCAACATTGACGCCGTGCGAGCCTCCCGCGTCAGCGGGGGGAGAAGCAGGATCGTCCATGACGAAAAGTTGCATCGTGCTCTTCGGATACCCGCGCGGCGGGACGTAGGCGTTGCGGTTCGAGGTGAACACGACCTTGCCGCCGGGCGCCGGACACGGGCCGAGATTGTAGACGCCGTACTGAAGGTGTGTCTTTCCCTTCTCCGGCGTACGGAAATCCTTCGACCACGGGGCTGCCCCGAGGTTCGGCGTGAACGTCTGGTTGGTCAGGCGAACGATGCGTTTCGACTTGACGTGGATCTTGAAGATGTCGCTCCCCGAATGCTTGTCGTCGATGAACTTGGCGTAGTAGACCCACTCGGCGTCGAAGGAGACGTAGGGGTCCATGACGCTGCCGCCTTTGCCGGTGACGAGAAGTTCCTCACTGCCGTCGGGATGGAGGAGCATGAGATCGGCGCCGGGCTCCATGCGGGTGGGATCGGAGAACTCGGCCCATTTGCCGCGTTTTTCGTCGCCATGCCGCGGGGCGCGGACGTAGACGATGTCGTAGTCGTACTTGACCGATTTGTCGGTCGAGATGTGCGGCGGGTTGACGTTGAGTTTTCGTGGCGGGTCTTTCTTCGTCTGAGCGAATCCAGGATAGGCCAAAAGCAGCAATATCAAACCGACAAGAATAGTGATCCGGTTCATCGATTGTCTCCGATGCGGATTGGAAAATGGGCAGGCAGGGGGGACTTGTGGCATCGTACCGGAAGGAGTGGCCTATGTCCGCAGCGAAATTGCCAGGGCCTCCTATTATTCCCTGACAGATCAGAACTCGGAGGGTTAGCGAGGGAAGGGATCCAACCTTCGCTAAGCTTCAGGCTCTGAACTTGTTCAACCCTTACTTCTGACGCCCAGCGAGCCATAGGAACCTCCGCTGCCTTCCTTTCTTCCCGCAGTCACTTGAGACCCATTGATTCTACCGTTGAGAATTGCTATCCACGTGGCCGATTACGACTTGGACGCCGACTTACGAAAAAGTACCGATTCGTGGTGCCGCGATGTCGAAGCACGTGTTCTGGACAGTGGCCATTGGCATGTTGCTGGCACACCTTGCGCTGGCGACTGCGATGCCGCCGATGCCGGATGAACTCTATTACTGGTGCTGGGCGAAAGAACTGCAGTTCAGCTACTACGATCACCCGCCGGCGACAGCCTATTTGATTTGGGCATCGACCGCGATTTTCGGCGATACGTTGCTGGCGGTCCGCCTGCCGGCGTGCCTGTGCATGTTCGGGGTCGTGCTGATGATGGGGCAAATCGCGCGTCCTCATTGGCCGCTCGTGCTGCTCCCGTTGACGCCACTGTGTTTGTTCGGCGGCATCCTCATGACGCCCGACGCGCCGCTGGTGTGCGCCTGGATGGCGTACCTGATGTGGTTGACGGAGTTGCATCATCGCCTCGACGCCGACGAAGCCGGCGCCGATTGGCAACTGTGGACGCTCGGCGGCATTGCGCTCGGCCTGGGCATCCTTTCCAAATATACGATGGGACTCGCCGGCCTCACTGCCGCAGCCAGCCTCGTGACGGCTCGCCCCTGGCGCCAATGGCTCGGCGGTTTTCTCCTTCATGGCGTCGTCGCTTTCGTCGTCAGCTTGCCGATTCTGCTTTACAACATCCAAACCGACTTCGCACCGCTGCGCTACCAGTGGGAACACACGATGGAAGTCGCGGAGCCGAGCATCCGTTTTCTGCCCGAATACGTGGGCGGACAGGTTCTTTTGGTCGGTTGGCTCCCATTCACATTGACGCTTTGGCTTTTGTGGAACTGGCGGATGCTTAGTGCCGACCCGCGCTTGCGCGCCTGCTTGTGGATGTTCGTCGCGCCGTCCTTGTTCTTCCTGTACAAAGCAGCGCGTGATCGCATCGAACTGAACTGGCCCGTGCCTTGTTATCTCGCGTTCGCTCCGCTCGCGGCGCACTGGTTTGAGCAAATGGCCAATCGCCCGGTTCTTCGCTGGCTTGGATTCAGCTCTTTCACGATTCCCATCGTGGCGACGGGCGTGATCGCCTGGCACCTCGTCAATCCGATTGGGTTTCTGCCGCCGGAGAAAGATCGCCTGCACGTTTGCTCGAGCTGGACGACAATGGCCCAGCAGATCGACGCGACCATGAAGGCAACCGATCCAGGCGCTCCGGTGTACACATCGACGTATCAGAACGTGTCGTACCTTCGGTTCGCCGGCGTTAACGCCCACCAGGCGCTGGGCTTGAGCCGGCCGAGCCACTTCACCCACAATCCACTGCCGATGCACGAGCAGGAGTACTTCTACTTCGTCGATCACCATCCGCGCGACTTCTCTGGGTTCAGTCCGCCGCGCCTGCTCGCACGATTTCCCCTTCTGACGCGCGGGCAGGAAGTCGCCACGTTCTCGCTTTTCCGCTACGATCGCCTCAGCTCCAGCCGAGCGCATTGACAAGCTCCACGCCGTCGCACCAGCAACGTAGGGTGCGTGAAACGCACCTTCCCGCTGGACGATGGCGGTGAAGGGTGCGTTTCACGCACCCTACGGCAACTTCGTGCTCGTGGTGGCCCTTCGTGGATGTTTTTTGCAGATGTGCCGCGCCGTGCTCCCCGTGGTTCTGTGATTTGGGAAACTCGTGTAAGATGACCGCATGGAAACTCTCTACCGCTTCACGGCGCCGGTCAGTCGTTGCGGGTATTTGCCGAGCGAGCGCTGGAGCCTCGAGTACGAGATGGTCGCCGATCTGTCGGCCCGTGAGTTCGAAGAGCGGCTTGAGCAAGGCTGGCGACGCTTCGGGGCGATGCTGTTTCACCCGGCCTGTCCGGCGTGCCGGGCGTGCCAATCGTTGCGCGTCGACGTCGCCCGGTTTCAACCCAATCGCAGCCAACTGCGAGCTGTCAAAGCGAATCGCGACGCCATCGAAATCCGCGTCGGCCGGCCCAGCGTGTCGCGCGACAAGCTCGATCTCTACGACCGTTTTCACGAGTTTCAGACCGAGCAGAAGAATTGGCCCGAACACGCTGCCAAAGACGCCAACAGCTATCGCGACTCGTTCGTCAACAATCCCGACTTCACCGAGGAGTGGTGTTACTTTCTTTCAGGAAGACTTGTCGGCGTCGGTTATGCCGATCGGCTGGCGAATAGCATGTCCGCGATCTACTTCTTCTACGATCCCGACGAAAGGCGCCGTTCGCTCGGCACCTTCAACGTGATGTGCCTGTTGCGAAAATGTGCGATCCGCAAACTACCGTACTTGTATCTCGGCTATTATGTGAAGGGGTGCCGCTCCCTGGAGTACAAGGCGAACTTCACGCCCAACCAGGTGCTCGGCCCAGACGACGCCTGGCACGAATTTCTTGCGTAGTCCTGGAATAAAATAGCGTCCGCTAACATCAGCTAAATGAGCCGCGTAGGTAGTTAGCGGCCCTGTCGGCCGCGTAGTCCGTGCGCTCTTCGCCCTGAATTTCCCAACAGGATCAAGTCATGAATATCTACAGTCTGCTCGCTGATGTAGTCGTCTTCGTCCATCTTCTCTACATGGGGTACGTCGTCTTTGGTCAACTCGCCATCATGATCGGCTGGCCGCTCGGTTGGAGTTGGATCCGCAATTTCTGGTTTCGCTCCACGCATCTCTTGATGATCTTGATCGTGGCGGGCGAAGCGGTGGCGAATTTCCAATGTCCGCTGACGACATGGGAGTCTGACCTGCGTGAACTCGCCGGCCAGGGGCGTGATGGACAGGGTTCCAGCTTCACCGGTCGGTTATTGCGCTCCATTCAGTTCGCCGGGGACGTGTATTGGCCGGAGTATATCGATCTGAGCTTCTATGTCGCGGCGGCGCTCATCTTGATCACGGCGCTCGTCTGCCCGCCGCGCTTGCCGTGGCGCGGCGAACCGGCGGCGTCGGCCAATTCTGAGACGCGTCCCGATGCGCCGGTGCCGCCGCAAGAACAGGCAGCGGCAAAATGATTGGTCAGCGGCTGATATGCCCATCCAGCGGGATGCGCACCAGGCGGTTGGTTCCCTTGGCGCGGAGCACGACGGCATCGGGCTCCGCGAAGGATGTCGCCCCCTTGGCGTTGCGGCGAATCTCCACTTCGAGCAGCCACTTCGTTCGCGTCTTGGACTCTTGATCCTTGTCGCGCGACAGAAAAACCTCAATCCACCTTGGCTGATGGGGATGGAGGTTGCCGTTCTTGTCTTTGTAGAGCTCCAGTTCCATGCCGGCCGGGGCGGCGAGCGGGACTTGCTTTATGGCGTTTGTTTCGCGAATATTGACAGCGCCGAAGCGAATTTTCCCCTGGTCGTAGGTTCCGCCAACCGCGACTTCCTCTTCGACGCGGCCGAAGATCTCCGGCCCCCAGAGCGGCGAGGCCACATCGATCTTGCCGTCGATGCGCAGAGGCCATTTGCGGTAGAAGATGCCCTGTTCGAGTTGCACGTCGCCTTTGCTTTCGAAGGCCGTGACGGTGACGCGGTAGGCACACGTTGCGGTCGTGGTAAGTTGCCGGTTCAAGAGTTCCTGCCGATGCGCTTCGAGATCCTCGCCCGTTACTGGAGTAACCTTGATGTCAAAGAGCGGTTCGGCGCTGGGCGGAACCAGTGCGAAATCCACAGCCGGGCGCGTCATGGACCAGGCGATAAACGTGTGCGAAGCACTTTCGCCGCGACGCAGCGAGCGCAACTCGACCCGTGGGCGATCGAACTGAATCGGCGGGACAATTTTGATTGGAATGCCGAGCATCGTGCGCTGGTCCACCACCGCCGACCCCACGGCGCGATGGAGAATCATCGGTTCGATCCCAAACGGCGATCCGGCCGACTTGTTGACGTTCCAGTGCACGCGGATGACGCCGCCTTCGTTGGGTTTGATGATCAGGTCCGGCTTTTGCTCGGGCGTGCCATCCCGATTGCGATCGAGATGTAGCTTCTTCCACGAGGGCTTCTCGGAGTATTCGAGAGGTTCGGCCGGCTTTTCCTTGTGCGCCTTGGCGAGCGTTTCCCATGCGGTGTTTGACACGCTGCACGCTTCAACTCCCGTGCAGTCGCAGGAACTGAAATACGAAATGATTTCAACATCGGCGTCCGATGTATTCTTGAAGAGGAAGTCATAAAATCCGCGGTCGCCGGTCTCGACAAACTTGAAAGGAAAAGCATCTTTCGCGTTCGGGCTAGTGTCTTTCTTGACCTCCGCATACGTCTTGCCCCATAGTGCGATCGTGATGGTCCTGCCGTCCGCGGTCACGTCGCGCAGAAAGGCAAGCCTCCGTTTTTCGGCGTCGGGCTTGGTTGGGCCTGTGGGCTGAATCTGCGTACGGCTCGGCAGATACTGAACGAGCCAGGCGATGCTGCCGACGATTGCGACCAGAACGATAAGAGCGACGGCGTATCGAAGCGTCGATTGCATGGATTGCCCCGTGAACTCCCCTGCCGTGGATTATTGACGCCGGCGCAGTTTGTCGCGCAATTGAGCGGCGCGCTCGTAATCTTCCTCGGCGATGGCTTTTTGCAGCTGCTCCTCGAGCGTCACGTCGATTTGAAACTGCTCGCGCAGCGTCGCCTCGACATGGCGCAGATGGCGAACCATGCCGTCGTCTTCCATTTCCTCTTCCCGGCCGTACTCTGCGAAAAACTCTCGTAATCGCTCCAGGCCGGCGCGAACCTCGGTGATCGCCTTTTCTGGAGCGTTATTCTCAACTTCGAGCGCCGCGGCCGCCTGCGTTCGTTGAAAGAGGACGAAGGCGCGATATTGCTCGTGGGCGTGCAGGTATTCCTCATCGGGCGCGTGGCGCTTAACGAAATCCATGAACGCCAACGTGTGATCGGCGTCGCGGATGGCGCGGGAGTACTGGCGTAGCGCCAACCAGCACATGCGGCGATGATAATACTGCAAGAACTCGCGGTCGGCGTCCTGGCATTGCTCATCGCTCAGCGTAAAACTCCTGCCCGCCCTACGCGACAGGCGCGCCTGCTCCTGCAAGTAGTCAAAGTATGTCGCATGGCCATGGGGTCGCATGCCGTCGGGCCGACCGACGGTCTCCATTTGCAAAGCGCCGAGATCTACTCGCAGCTGCAACACTTGGCGACCGTCGTGCGCCTGTACCAGCCGGGCCTGGGCCAATCCCGGCTTGAATTCCCAATCCCGGAGAATGAAATCGATGTCTTGATTCACTACGTTCGCCCCACTCAGAAAGATCGCGCAGCGCGGGCCGATGTCGTACGCGGCAATTCTCCATCACCAGCTGCGTTTCTCTGCAATTCATCAAAACCCGCCTACGTTTATTTTACCTCGCCGGGTCGATCCGGAACAATGCATTTGTCGATACAGCCACATTAGGGATTCTCATTAATTTTCGATCTTGCTTTGATCAGGGCGGATTTTTCGAGTACAATCCATATATCCCGTCCTGAATGAGTCAGGAGAATTCTATCCTGGAAGGAGTCTTCATGAAGCTCCGACTTGTCGTCGTGAAGGGGAAACCTCGCGGGCATTCCTTGGTTTTCCCAAACGGGGAGTACATGTTTGGACGCGGCCCCCAATGCGACGTTCGCCCGAACAGCGATCTCGTAAGCCGGCAACATTGCTTGCTTCAAGTCACCCAAGATGCCGCGCGCATTCGCGACTTGGGCAGCCGAAATGGCACCTTGGTCAACGGTCAGCTCGTCGTGGGAGAGCAACAACTCCACGATGGAGACACGCTCCAACTCGGCCCTTTGGTCCTTCAAGTATCATTCGGACCTGAGCCCGTCGTGTCCACCTCGGCAGAGGGAAGCCCAACGGCCACGCTCGATCAGGTTGAAACCGCCGTGCAGTCGGTGCCGAGCCTGAATGAAACGGTGGAGGTTCCCGAAGAGGCCCCGGTGGACCATTGACGCTGGCGCTACTCCAATTCTACAAATACACGACATGTGGTCGGCAGTTCGCCTCGAAAGGTATTCGGCATGCACTTTGCCTACATGGTCACTTGCCTGGCGCTTACATTTGCGTTTCCTATCGGCGGCGAGCCGAAAGCCGAGTTTGAAGTCTACGCCAGGCCGTACTTCGTAAAGAATAACGCTCCGTTGCCGACCAATCCGGCCTACCTCATCGTGAACGACAAGAAAGCGTTCGATGAAATCTTCGGCGTCGCATTCGTCATGGGGCAAAAGCCGAAGCTTGTCGGCGAAACGCTCTTTGAAAAGAACCGCATTCTTGTCGTCGTCAAGTCAGGAAACTTTTTGGCGACTTACAAGGTCGAAGACGTGCGAATCGACAAGCGGCAGTTGCAGCTCAAATACACTGCAACGGACAAGGGTCCAACCAGTGCTCGCTTCAACTCCCCCTTGATCGTCGCGGTCCCGCGCGGTGATTATGACGAAGTCGCATTCATCGAGAACGGCAAAGAAGCCGCCAGGCAGAAGCTAAAGAAGTAATCACCTGTCGTCATTGCACGCGCACCTTGTCCGAGCCTGAGCGCCAGCGAAGGGCAAACCAGGGCCTTTCGATGGCGCTCTCGGCAACCACTCGCTAGAACGAGAAGTTAATTCCAAGCCGCATGCCGTGGTACCAGCGGAAGAAGATGTAATCGTAGCGCGGATCGACCTGGCTCAGGTTGTAGTCGACGGGCCGGGGCGAGGCGATGGTGTTGAAGTAGGTTTGGATGTCGTAGCCGAGCTCGACGGTGATGCCTTCCCAGACATACCATTTCATGCCGGCGCGGAGTTCGAGAGACGGAGTAAGTGCGTTCATGCGTCGCGACCGGTGAGCGCTGACGCCGCGGTCCCCGCGCTCATACCCGGCACGGGTCTTGACCATGTCGAGATACAACCCGGCTTCGAGGTCGAGCTCGAAGGAAAGGGCGCCCAGCATGGTCGAGCCGAGATACCAGTCGTTGCCGAAACCGCCGTGCAAGCCGTACATGCGATTGGAAACCATGTTCGTATAGTTGGCGGTGGTGTCGGGGCCGGCGTTGCCCTGCAAATCGACATCGACGGTGCGCCAACCGAAGCGCTCCCAGATCCAGACGATGCGCGGGCCGAACAAGCCGTAGGAACGATGGTTCTCGGATTGGTCGATCGGGAACCGGGCGTTGATACCGTAGATGTCGTACCGCTGAATGAACTCGATCGACATGATCGAGGCGCCGTTCCAGATGCCGAACGTGGCGGCGGGGGTTCCGACGGGGATATTCTGCAGGCTGCCGGCCCAATCGGTGGAGAAGTTGGTTACGGGAGCGAACAGAAACGTGTTCTCAAACTGCGAGCCGACGTTAAAATTCGGGGGAATGATTTGGGCCCCGGCGAAATACTTGGCTTGCACCAGATGCCGCCAAGCGAGTTCGACCGCGATCCCGCTCTGGAATTTCCAGCCAATAAAGAGGTCCCAGCCTGGCTGCCAGTTGCCCGGGCCTCGCAGTTGATCGGTGTTGAGTGCTTCCTCGCCGCTGCCGACGAAGGTTCCCGCCGGGCCTCCGGAGAAGCTGCCGTCGAGGTCCTTGATGCCGCGAACTGCTATTTGTTGCGACAAGGGCATCGGCCGGTTGGCACGCATGTAGACGAAGGAAAAGTTGACGTAGAGTCCGCCTTCCTCTGGCCGCGGGCTGCTGAATGGTCCGACCACGCTCACCGGGGGCACCATCTGGTCCGCGGACGCCGTCAGCGGCGCCAGCAACAGAGTCGCGATCAGCAGCAACCATCGAATTCGCAAGCGCATGTCGGCATCTCCTTCGATTCGTCGGCTCTCTGCCTCGAATCGGTCCCCCGACGGATGATTCCTCCCCCGAGAAATCGGCCGCCGGATGCTTCGGCACACTTCCGTTCGTCTATGGCAAGGGTGGGGGACTATAATCCGACGCAAAAGCGCGTCAAGGGAGTTTTGACGAAAAAGAAACCTGAGCTTATCCTCAGAGCCCGACACTTTGGGCTGAGAGATTCACCACAGAGGCATAGAGAGCATCGAGAAAATCACTGGGGAGTAATAAGTTGCGCAAATACGTGAACAAAGAACGGCCAGACATAGTATTTTCCACCTATCACGCATTTTCACTGTGCCTCTGTGGTTCAAACTTGGCCAGACGACCAGTCCAAGTTGCCGAGTGGCCGCTGGTGTAGGTTAGGCAAACTTGGTATAATGGCTCGACCTTCGTCGCTTGCTCCAGCGCTAATCTCCACGGTAGCCAGGTCATGAATCGCACTCTGCTCATCCTTCTCGTTCTCGTCCTCGGCGCGGCAGTTGGAGGCGGTGGCGTCTATGTCGCGCTCAACTGGGACAAGTTCAATCCGTTCCAGAAGCCGGACCTTCAATACTCTGCCAAGGCAGCCGCCGTCCAGCTTCGCAAAACATGCGCCGGCAACCCAGCTTGCGCCGGCGTGATGATCGCCGGCGCGGAGATCGCGAACGGCAAATTGTCGCTCCACGGCCTGGTCGCCCGCAAAGAACAGATTGCCTTGATCGAAGCCAAAGCGCGGGCACTCATCGAAGAGTCGAGTGATTTGCGCTCCCAATGCTCGGGCGGACCTGCCACCGACGGGTTGAGCATTGTACCGGTGCAGGACAAACTCGCCACGCTCTTCCAGCCTCCGGAGGCCAACAGCGTTGCCGATCGCCAACTGTTGCGCATGACGCGTCTCGATGCAGCCACCTTCGACGAGGACGGCAGATTGAGGTTCACCGGCGTGTGCATTCGAGGCAAAAGCGATCCGAAAGCGTCCGATGGGATGCTCGCAAGCCTGCTCAAGGCTCGCCTGCAAGCGCTCGGCGCCGCGCCGAAGTCAGTGCCCGAGATCGCCGTCGATGTGCAGCACCACGCCAATCCCGCGGGAACACTTCAGGCACGGCTGAACGAAGTTCCAGCAGCCAAGGGCGTACACGTCACTGCGGCATGGTATGACGACAAGAGCTCGCTCCATGTCGCCGCCGTCCTGCCGCGCGCTGACCAGCAGGGTGTCGTCGAGCAAGCGCTGGCCGCGTTCGCCAAGGATGTCGGCGTCATCGTCGCCAAGCCCGGCGCTTCCGATGCGAAGATCACTCCCAACTTTGTCGTGTTCGATGGCGCTTCACGCGGCCCTGAGTTGCAGAAACGCTGGGTCGAGCATGCGCGCAAGGAGAACAAGTCGTACTTGCGCCATGTTCTGATCCAACAGGTTGCCCCCGCCACGATCGAGAACGACAAGAAGCAGGTCATCGCGGACGACGAAGGCAACACGATCCACTTCTTCAAGGTGACGGGCCGGCTATTCGACACGGCCGGCGAACGCGGGCTCATTGAGAAAGAGTTATCGACGTGGTTGACCGCGCAATTGCCCACCGTCCTGAGCGCGACCTTTGAGCCGATCAAGCCGTACCTCGCTTTCGACGTGCGTGAGAACCCCATTTTCGCGCTCCAGGAGCGCGTCGTGCAGCGCGGCTTGGACGGCGCGGCTTTCACGGATGCCCTCTTCGATGAGAAAGGGTCGCTCGACCTTGTTGGCCGGCTGCATCGACCGGACGCCAAGGGCGCCCAAGAGTTCTCCGGCCTATTGGCCGAAGTGTTTAGCAAGGAGCCACTCGTCAACCTTAGCGCCGTGGTGGCGCATGAATCGAAACAAGTCGGCCAAGCGATCGCCTGGAGCGACGTGGTCAAGCAGACTCAAACGCAGTTAGCGGCCGATAAGCCTTTGGGCGAGCGGATCCGCGTCGATCGGCTCTACTACACCTATGAGGACCACCACTTGCGTTTGGCATGCGAAGGGGCGTTCCTGCACGACGGCGCGACGGCGAATCTCGATTCTGTCGTGTCGGCCGCGGTGGATGCGGTCACCTCCACGCGTGGCACGGCTGCGCTGCGGACCACGTCGCTGAAGCGTGTCCGCAATCCGCTGACCGACCTGCAGAACGCGGTCAGCGACCTGCCCATGCTCGATGGCGCCCTGTTCACCGACGTTCGCTATGGGGCCGACGGGCAGTTGCACGTCGAGGGCTACCTCGGCCAGGCGGACCAACAAGCTACACTGACGCCGATTCTGACTAAGCGACTTGAATCGGTCGCCAACCTCTTGAAGCCCGGCAGCGATCCGAAAGGGATTCCGGGTTGGTCGGCTGCAGGGATGAAGGTTCACACCGGGAAAATCGGCTTCCGCTGGATCGATCTTGTGCGGACCGGGCAGGCCGATTTGGCGACAGCGTCCGAGGCGTTCATGCGACGAACGCATTTTGGCCGGGCGTATTTCAAGTATGCCGAGCCTCGCTTGGGCGACAAGGACACGCGGCGAAAGCTCGTGTTACACGCCAACGTCCTGTACCTCGCCAAGCCGAGCCAGAGCGCCCAAGACGTCGCATGCAAAACACGCATCGAGCAGAAGCTCGCCGATCTGGGCAAGCGATTTCTTGCCGACGTCGGCATGGATCGTTTTCAGGTCCATGTCAATGAAATCGAGTCGCCGGTCCTCGATTGGCAGAAGCACGCCTTGGCGAAAGATTGGGACGGCGTCCTCTTCCGCGAGGCATCTTTTGATCGCCAAGGGAAATTGACCATCGACGGGTATTACGGAAGTTCCGATCAGTTCAGGCATGCCAAGTTAATGATCGATCAACATCTCGGAAGCGTTGACAACAAGGCCCTTGCTCCCGACGGTTCGGCCCCGCTGGACAGCATGACGCTTGTTTCGTGGCAACCCCTGCTCGATGACGTGCAACTTCAGTTCTCGCAGGCGAAGACCTCGCTGCATAAACAGACGCGCATCGATCGAGCGTATTTCCAGTTCGACAAATCGACCGGCAAGCCGATGCTTCATGTAAAGGGAATTTGCATTTATCACGGCACGGTGATGTCGCCGGCGCAACAAACGGCGGCTTTGATCGAGAAACTGAAAGGCCCGCTCAAGGCCAAGGGCGTTGACAATATCGACATCGATCTGGCCGGCATCACGCAGGCGGGCAACCCACTCGTCGAGCTGCAGAAACGAGCCAGCGCCGGCAGCCTCGACGGCGTCCTGTTCGCCGAGATCGGCTTCGACGCCAAGCGGACTTGCTACCTCCGCGTCGTCAACATCCCCGAAGGGAAGGAAAAAATGATTCGCCAGTACATCGACGAGGCCGCTACGAAACACGAGCATCTGAAAGCGATTCAGCTGCGGTGACGCCGACGCATCAACCGGCCGCTCACGTGGGCTCGGCTCACCGAGTGAGTTACTTCTTCAGTTCCAAGAGGATTTCGTTGGATCCTTTTTGAATGGTTCGCGTCAGTTCCGATTTGGTGGCGGTCGTGTAGCGTGCCGGCAGGAGGCTTGGGCCGGTCTTGCCCGAAGCGCGCCAGGTAAAGCTGATGCGATACTCGCCGGCGGGTGCGCCGTCAAAGGCCTTGTAGGTGCTGAGCTTGAACGAGCCGTCGGCATCGACTATGCCGTTGGCGGTGATCCCCTTGGCGTCGCCGGTGTCGCCGGTGAAGGTGACCATGGCGCCGGCCATCGGCGCGCCGTCAAAAAACGCCCGACCTTGCACGCCATGTGTTGCCTTGCGCTTGGCCGTCGAAACGCCCGACTCCTTGGTCTTGATCGCTTGCAGGTTCTCGGTGTGCACGGCATCGAGGAGGATGTTGGCCAGCACCGGGCCGTCTTTCTTCATCGTGACCCACATGAAGTGATCGAATTCGTTGTAGTCGACGCCGCGAAGTTTGCTTCCGCCCCCGGTGGTCGCGAGTTGGTAGTAGTTCATGCCGTGTCGAACGGTCTTCTCGTAGAAATGACGATGCCCGCAGAACACGGTGTACGGGCGGCCGCGCAGCAGGAGCTCGAGATCGGCCCATCCGTTTTTGGCGCCGCTGCTGGCGTTCCAGAGGGGATGATGCAAGGCGACGATCGTCCAGGCCGATCGAGGATTGTCGACGAGCACCTTCTGAAAGTAGGCGAGTTGCTCCTTGCCGACGGCCTGAGAACCGGCCGGGTCATTGCTGTTGACGATGAGAAAGAGTGCATTGCGATAAACGAAGTGGTAATGACGTCGCCCCAGTTTGCCTTGCCAGAACTTTGCAGATTCCTTGACGCCCGCATCATGGTTGCCCGGAACGTAAAAGAACGGCATGGTGAGCTTGTTGACGAGGCCGTCGAATTCCTTCCACTGTCCGGCGTACTTGTCGTCGGCCATCTTGCCGCCTTCGATGAGATCGCCGACGGAAAGCACGAATTCCGGCTGCAGGAGATTGAGCTTCTCCACGGCCTGGGCAAAGACGTTGGCGCGATGTCCGCCGGTTCGGTCGCTGACGATGGCGAAGCGGAATTCATCGGCGTCATCGTTCCAGCGAAGATGCGTGACGGGGTTGCGGTCTTCCAGCGCGAAGTAAGTCTTCCACCCACCGCTGTTCAGCGTTGCGGAAAGAACAATGGCGACGCTGATTCCGACAACCGCGATGGCGGCGATCCACAGACGATTCATGCATTGCTCCGTTGCGCAGGAGGGTGATGGCACTATCGTAAGCAAATCCTGTCGATCGCCCAGAGCGCCGTGTGTCAATCGTAGGCGTCACGCCCCGCGTGACGAATTCCTCTCGCGGAGCGTGAGGTCTACGATGGCGCAGGGCGGCTTCGACATGCCGGCAACTCACGCCGCTCGGCTCGCCGATGGATGAACCGCCTGGCATTTTCTTGCGTAATTTCATTATTGCCTGTGCAGATTCTCTTTGTTTTTCGGTAAGATACCGCTAATCTCCCTTCGCCATGGGCGGCGGCATATCCGCACCGCAAACCTTCGAGCGCTCATGCCCTCGTCACTGTCTATATTTCTGGACTTCAATCTGCCCAATTCCACTACGTGGTTTTACTTCTCATTCCTCCTTGCTGTCGCGATGTTTTTTAAGTTCTCACGCTTTTTGAGCGTGCGAAATTTGGACGTGGTCCTGATCTTTTTGCTCGTGCCGGGATTTCTCATCCTACAAGCGTCGCGGCCTCGACCGACGCCGATCGAGAAGTCCCCGGCCGTGCAAGTCGCATCGCTGATTGGGCACGGGGCGACGGCGACGTCCGCAGCTGAATTGTCGGGGCATGTCGCTCATTTCTCGCATGAATGTGGGTCGGCGATCGAGCGGCACCAGTGGTTGTGGTACGGATATCTTTGGCTGCTGGCCGGCAGCGTGCTGTTTTTCTGCCGGTGCATTTTTGATCTGATCTTGGAGCAACGGCCGGCATTGGGGCCGAATGTGCAGATTGAAGGCATGGTTTGGCTTGCCGGCGCGTTGCTGATTTGCCTGTTGGCGGTGGCCTACAAGCAAGTCGAACGGCATCATCTGCCTCCGCTGCTCAATGGCCTGGCGGAACCTGGGACGCAGCCGGCGCCGTCGCAGGATCAGACGGTTTTTGCCGTCGCGTATCTCTGGCACGACTTGGCGCCCTGGGCGGTAGCTGTGCTGTCGTTCGCATGTCAGCTTACGGTGGTCATCTTGCTCGTGGTGATCTCCTGGCAGCATTTTCAGGACGTGACCAATGGCATGGCGGCGGCGGCGTTCTACCTTTTGCTGCCGTACACCGGCTTGTACGTCGGGCAGTTGCAGCATGTGTTGCCGATGGCATTGTTCCTCGGCGTGATCGTGGCTTATCGTCAGCCGACGGTGAGCGGAGCCATTCTCGGCATCGCGACGGCGGCGACGTATTTCCCGGCGTTCGTGTTGCCGATTTGGCTCAGCTTTTATCGCGAACGCGGCATGGGGCGATTCCTCGGCGCGTTCTTGTTGGCGTTAGCAGCGGGGTTCGCGGTAATCGGCGTCACGCTATGGGCCAACGACGTTCTCGAACGCAGCATCCAGAGCGCTCTGGACTCAGCCGCCTGGCAGCCGTGGCGAAATCCGGAAGGCACCGCAGAAGGATTCTGGGCGGGCATTCATTGGGCCTACCGTATCCCCGTGTTTGTGTTGTTCATGTCGTTCGTCGCCGCCACCATGTTTTGGCCCGCGCCGAAAAACCTGGCCCACATCATCGCCCTGTGCGCCGCCGTGTTCATCAGTCTCCAATGGTGGAGCGCCGAGCAAGGCGGCGTCTACGTTTTGTGGTACGTGCCGTTGCTCTTGCTTCTCATCTTTCGGCCCAATCTGCAAGACCGCGTGCCGCCCGAAATCGACCCGGAAACGGATTGGCTGACTGGGGCGATTTCATGGTGCGGCCAAACTCTGCGCCGCTTGGCGCGGTTGCCCGAACCGGCCGAGAAAACTCCCGTTGGATCGAATCGCCGCGCTGGCTCGCATGGTAGTGGTGAGTGACGAGTGGTGAGTGGCGAGAGAAGAAGTCCAATCTTATTCTCACCACTCGCACTCACCACTCGTCACTCACACATTGCGTCCGAAAAGATCGGTGCTCTGGGCAATTCAAGTCCATCCTCTCGGCAAAATCGTCAAAGTCGGACTGATGCGTACCATTGGAATCGCCGATAAATGGTGATGAAACCGCCTTTGTCGCGGCATTCACCCGGTTTCCGCATAACCCGCGGGGCATGGCCACGGGCGCGATCGCGCTCTACCTTGCGTCCCCTATAGGAGAGACGTCCCATGGTCTGGTCGAACTGGAAAGGATCCATTTGGCGTGGCGCCATGCTGGTGATGTTGTTATGGGCCGGTCTGGCCTGGACGCAGACGACGTCGACGAAGCCAAGCGTCGATCCAGCCGACAGCATCGTCACGGTGCATGAGAACGGTAAAGCCACGCGCTGCCGAATCATGGAGACCTGGCGCCTGCCCGACGGCCGCACCGCCCAGTTGCTCGAAGCGCTCGACACGGGCGAGCGGATTACCATCGTCGACGAGCCGGGAACGCACGTTGGGGCCATGGAGAACCCACGAGCCGTGCCGAAACGGATTTTCATGTGGGGTCAAGGCCGACGCATGCCGCCGGAGAATTCGCCGGTCCCGCCGCACTTGCGGATCGATTCGGGCACGGTGCTGAAAAATGAATCCCAGCCGCCGGTCGATGCAAAGCGGATCACGGCGCCGGAGATCGTGAATCGCGTGGTCGACGACAAGGTTGTCGGCGGTCCGATTCGTAAGGAAGGCCCCGTGACGTTGTTCGAGCCGACACCGACGCCCGCGCCCAAAGCGCCGGGGTTGCTCAATAAGCTATTCCCGAGGCGTGACGCGGTTGTCGCCAAGCCGGTTGAGCCGCAAGTCGTGGACTTCCCGAACACGGCAACGCCGGCGCCGGCGATCATCAACGCACCATCGCGTCCGGTAGTGCTGCCGAAGCCGTCGTCGCCGGAGTTCATTCGCCCGAAGGTCCCGACACAGCCGCTCGACGTGAAGGTTCCGAGCGTGAGCCAACCCGTGGACGTCGTTCAGGTGGACCCGGTGGGCAAGCCGATCGTCCCGGAAGCAAAGAAGCCGTGGCGTCCCGGCGCCAATATCCAGGCCTGGCTGGGCAAATCGACGCCCAAGACCGACACGACCAAGTCCGATGCCGCGGCCTTGGCGTCCGCGAAAGCCGAAATGGCCCGAATGGACGCGGTCCGCACGGCCGACGCAAAGCAAGTCGACAGGCCCAGTGCGACGCCTCCGAGCCGCGATTTCTTGGCAGAGCAGAACAGAGTGGCTCAAAAGCAGTTGGAGCAAAAGATCGAAAAGATGCAAGGCGCGCCGTTCTCGGCCGCGATGAGGCCGACGCTGCCGCCGGCGCCGCAAGTGTCGCCGCTGGCGCTTCCCACGGTGCCGACGAAGGACGACAAGCCTGCCGTGCTACCGCCGGCGCCGACGTCCAACGCCACTTCCGAGAAACGCGACATGTGGGGCAACCCGCTCACCACGCCCGTGCCGACGCCGGGACGAACGCTCCTGGACGGCAGCAGCAAGGCCGCTCCGAGCAATCCGCTCACGTCGCCCGAGAAGCTGATTCCAAACGATGATCGCTTCAAGCCGCGCGCCGGGATCGCCCCGCCGGTGACCTATGATCCGCGCATGGGCGGCATTGCCCCGCCCACCGGTTGGCCGACGGGCACGGCTTCCGTGCAGGCGGCTCACAGCGGCCTGGCCGGCAACCCGATGTACATCCCGGTTCCGACCGTCACCGTCCCGCAGCCGAACAACCCGCCCGTGCCGCCGGCGCCGAATCTTCCCGATGCGCCGCAATTGAACGCCTACGTCAACGCTTTCTCCCCGCCGCCCGCCCCGCCCGGCGCAGCGCCGCAACCGACGCCCGCCTACATGGGCAATCCCATGATGACACAACAACAGGCCATGATGCATCACCAAATGATGGCCCAGCAGCAGATGATGATGCAGTTCGGCTATCGCCCCAGCCCGGGGATGATGAATCCGTACATGCCGTCGTCCGGCCCGATGGCCAATGCGTCCCGTTACTACACCGGCCCGCTGCCCCCCAACTTGGTCGGCGGCAATCCGATGGCCCACACTGGCTTCATGCCGACCATGCCCATGCACGCCATGATGCCGCAACCGGCTCCGATTCAGCCGGTCAGCTTCCAACAGCCGACCATGCCGGTGCAGCAGCAATCGATGTCGCAGCAAGTCGATCAATTGATCAAGACGATGCGCGAATCGCCGTATCCGAGCCAGCGTGAGTGGAGCGCCCACTCGCTGACCAGCTTCGACTGGCGTGCTCATCCGCAAGTCGTGCCGGCCCTGATTCAGTCGGCGAGCCAGGATCCGGCTCCGAAGGTTCGCGCCGGCTGCGTTAGCTGCCTCGCCCGCATGAACGTGGCCGTCGAACCGGTTGTCAACCTCTGCCACGCCCTGCGGCACGACGTTGACGCCGGCGTTCGCCAAGAAGCCGAGCAAGCCCTCATCCGCTTCGGCCACGGCGTGAAGTAACCCGATCGATCGTAGACATCACGCTCCGCTTGATGGTCCCCACCGCCATCACGCGGTGCGTGAGATCTACGTTCTGCACTCGGCGCCTGAAGCGTTTGCGGAGGAAAGCAACGTCCTTCGCTAACGCTTCGGGCTCTAATTTTGCGCGGCATTGGTCGAGACTCGCGATCGCAAATATCATGACGAAAATTCGAAAGGAGGCGCTCGCTTGAGAATCGCTGTCATCGGCACCGGGTACGTCGGACTCGTTACAGCAACCTGCCTCGCGGAAAGCGGCAACGAAGTTGTCGGCGTCGACAAGGATGCCGAAAAGATCACCGTCCTTGAATCAGGGAAAATACCTATCTACGAACCCGGTCTGCTTGAGCTCGTGCAGCGTAATCGCCGCGAGCAACGCCTCACCTTCACGACCGATCTCGCGTCGGCCGTCAAAAACGCCGCTCTGATCTTCATCGCGGTCGGCACACCGGAGACAGTCACCGGCGAAGCCGACCTCGGCGCCGTCTGGGCCGTCGGCGATCAGCTCGCTCAGCACATTCGTCCGGATGCGGTCGTCGTCATCAAGAGCACCGTGACCGTCGGCACGAATCGCAAGCTCATGGAACGCATGAGCCAAAAGGCCGGGCGGCCGATCGAGGTGGCGTCCAATCCGGAATTCCTCAAAGAGGGCGCCGCCATCGACGACTTCATGCGCCCCGATCGAGTCGTCGTCGGCGTGCGAAAACCGGAGGTCGGCCAGAAGCTGCAAGAACTCTACGCTCCGTTCCTGCGCACCGAACGGCCCTTCCTGGTCATGTCCCCCGAAAGCGCCGAGATGACCAAGTACGTCGCCAACGCGATGCTCGCCACCAAGATCAGCTTCATCAACGAGATGGCCAACCTGTGCGAAGCCGTCGGCGCCGACATCAACGAAGTGCGCCGCGGCATCGGCCACGATCAACGCATCGGCTTTCAGTTTCTCTTCCCCGGTCCTGGCTACGGCGGAAGCTGTTTCCCCAAGGACGTGAAGAACCTGATCTCCCTCGCCAAGTCACTCGGCGTGGAGGTCGATCTGATCGAATCGGTCGATGCCGTCAACAATCACCAAAAGCAGATTCTGCCGGCCAAGGTCCGCAAGCACTTTGGTGATGCCTTGCGCGGAAAATGCCTCGGCGTTTGGGGCATCGCCTTCAAGCCCCGAACCGACGACATCCGTGAAGCGCCGGCCCTCACGCTGATCGACGAAATGCTCAAGCAAGGCGTGCTGGTTCGCGTCCACGATCCCGAAGCGATCGGCAATCTCAAACGCATCTACGGCGATCGGCTCACCTACTGCGATCGCCCGTATAGCGCCATCGAAGGCGTCGACGGATTAGCCATCGTCACCGAATGGCCGGAGTTTCGCCATCCCGACTTCGAATTGATGCGGCGCCTCATGAAATCGCCCGTGATCTTCGATGGCCGTAATTTATTTGAACCCAAGGCGATGAAGGCCAACGGATTCACCTACTACGCGATCGGTCGAGGCGGCGACGGATGAATCTTCGGAGAGCGCTCGCAGTATCCCGCGAGACGCGAATGAAAGGTGCGGGAGACGGCGGGAGCTATTGACAGTCAGGTAGAAAACGTCCATCGCAGAATCGGCCCCCTCCTCCACGAGCGGGGAGGGAGCAGGAAGGCAACTCACGCATACGCCGTCGGCGACAGCAGCATGTCGAGTTGCTTGCGCACCAGGCGAAAGCTCTCGTCGTCGAGCACCGGCGCCGATCCCTCTGTCGTCAAGGGCGTCTCCAGCTCGACCCAGCTTCGACACCCTGCA
>VGZI01000049.1 GCA_016872605.1 Planctomycetota bacterium | reverse complement strand
CCACATCGAGGAGTCGGGCCGTCTTGTCGGCGGATGCCAACACCAACGTGCGTCCATCGCCCAAGAACTGCAGCGACGTCACGGCGGCGGCATGATCGGCGAAGACCTGCACGTCTTTGCCAAGCGCCAGATCATGGACGCGGACGACGTGCGTCGGGCCGTCCGCAAGGGCGACGGCGACACGCTGGGCATTCGGAGTCAGGGCCAACCCTTGAATAGCGCCCGGCATTGGGATCGATGTTGATTTGCCGTCGGCGATGGTCCAGATCTTGACGTTCTTGTCGGCGCCGGCGGTCGCGATCTTGCTGGCATCGGCATTCAAGCTCAGGTGCGTGATCGGCGTTTCGTTGGCGAGTGACTTGAACTCCTTGCCGTCGGCGGCCGTCCAGATGCGTACCGCCTTGTCGTCGCCGGCGGAGATAATCTGGTCTCCTTTGGGCGTGAACAGGGCCTGACGAACGGTGCCCTGGTGTTGGCGATGCCATACCAGCGACGATGTCCAGAGCTTGGCGGCTTTATCGGCGCCCGCGGTGATGATCTTCTTGGCGTCCACGAAGGCAGCCGCGTGCACGGGGCCGTCATGAGGCAAGAGTTCGAGTAGCTTGCCGTCAAGCTCATAGACGCGAGCGAGCTTGTCGCTGCCGGCGACGACGACTCGGGCGTTGTCATGCGACAGCGAAATGTGCTTGGCATCGCCTTGCAGCTTGATCGCGGCGACTTCCTTGCTGTCCGGGATCGTCCAAACCTTGACGACCTTTTCCGCAAGCGCCGCCAAACGCGTGCCATCCTTACTTAGAGTCATCGCGGTGATCGGGCCGATGTGGTCAAGCTTGGCCTTGGCGGCGCCGTCCGGCAAACTCCAGGTTTGCACCGTCTTGTCGGCGCTTGCGGAGAACAGCACATCTCCCTTGGGACTCAGCGTAAAGGCCACGACGGGGCCTTTGTGCACGGCCGGCAGCGTCTTGATTTCTTTGCCGTCGGCGACTTTGATCTGCTTGATGGTGTTGTCGCCGAGACCGACGAAAACACTTTGAGCATCGGCGCTGAAGGCAACCGCAGTCGGATTCGCTGGCATCGGCAGCTTGTGCAGCACCTTGGCGTCCGCCGCGTTCCAAAGCGTTACGGTCTTGTCCGCCGACGCCGCTGCGATTACTGCCCCGTTGGAACTGATTGCGATGGCCGTGGCAGGAAGCGTCGGTCCGGCAAAGTCCTTTTCCTTCACGCCACTGGCGACGTTCCAGAGCCGAACGATCTTGTCGTTGCCGGCCGTCAGCATCTTGGCGCCATCGGCCGTGACAACGAGCGTCGCGACCTGATCGGGATGAACGAACGCCTTCGGCGCGACGAGCGGCAAGGACCACAAACGGACCGCGCCGTCGGCGGATGCGGACAACATTTGCGAGCCGGTGGCGTTGATGCCGAGCGACGTGATCGGGGCGGGCGTGATGATAATATCGGATTCTTTGGCCGTTTGCTGATTCCACAGGCGAATCGTGCTGTCGGCGCTGGCGGAAGCGAGGACTTGCAAATTGGAGCTTACCGCGACGGCCGACACCGGCGCCGTATGGCCCGCGAATTGTTTTTCCATGGCAAGGTTCGCCGTGTTCCAGATGCGCACGAACTTGTCATTTGTGCCCGTGTACAACTTCTTACCGTCCGGGCTCGCCGCCGCGGCCAAAACAGTGTCGGCATGCGCGATCACGCGAGGCGGCACCGGAGGCAAAGCCCAGAACTTCACAAGTCCGTCCGCGCCGGCCGTCATCATTTGAGTGCTCTGTGGACTGACCTGGACGCTGTGGACGGCGCCGGCGTGCGCAAGCCAACTCGACAGAACCTTGGCATCCGTGTTGTTCCAAAGGAAAACTCGGCTATCGAGCGTGCCGGCGGCGATGAAAGCGTTGGCGGGGTGCGTCGCGACGCTGGAGATGCCGCTCGCTGGACCGACCAGGGCGCGGACTTCCTTCGCGCCGGCCAGGGTGTAGTGACGTACGGTGCGGTCGTCACTCGCGGTGTAGAACGCGGCATTATCGGTCGTCATCGCCAGTGCTCGAATCGGAGCGCCATGGCCAGGAAAGGTCTTGGCCAGGGCCGGCGGCGGTTGCTGCCAGAACTTCAGATTGCCGTCGTCGCCAACGGTGTAGGCCGCCGTGTTGTTGGGGTTGATGGCGACCGCATTGACGCCGGCCGTATGCGCGCCGACGACCGATATGAGTTGGCCATTCACGACGTTCCAGTAGCGCAAAGTGCGGTCGGCGCCGACGGATGCCAGGACCGTGTTGTTGCCGTTGAAAGCGACGCCGGTGACGGGGCCTTGATGGCCCGACTCGAACTTGACCAGTTCCTTGAAGTCGGTCGGCGCCACGAGCCGAAGCGAGCCGTCCTTGCCGCCAATCGCGAGTTTCAATCCATCGGAGCTTAGAGCGACGGCTTGTGCCGCGTCGTTGGTCTTCAGCGAGCGAATCGGTGTGCTCACCGGGACATCCCAGACCTTGAGCGTGTTGTCGGTGCTGCCCGATGCGATCATCGAACCGTCGGAGCTGAACCCCACACAGATCACTTGCTTGGTGTGCCCGGCAGCGCCGCCGTAGGTTCGGACCTCCTTGCCGGACGCCACGTCCCACAGCTTGAGCGTATTATCGAAGCTGGCCGTCACGAGGAACTTGCCATCGGGGCTGTAGGCGACGGCGTAGACACCGTCGCCATGGCCCTTCAGGTGATGTACGACCGCTGTGCCACCTTTGTCCTGGGCAATCATCGGCAGGCAGGCGACGCTCAGAACAAGGGCGAAAAGTCCGACGGTGGCTAGCATGCGGCGCGTCATCGATGCGACTCCTCAAGGTGCAAGGCGGACGGCGGGATCATTCCGGGCGGCATCGTGGTTGGACTGTTAGTTTCGGACGTTCATGCCGGACTGTCAACAGGGCGGGGCAAATTGGTTGCGAGCATCCGGGTAAGGCGAAAGTACACGTGTGGGCCTCATCGGATGTCATTAGGACGGGTTACGTGTTCTTTATCATTGAGATTAAAAATGGCTTAGATTGGAACTTGCATGTAGGACTCGCGTCGTACTGTGGTAACAATGACAAGGAAGATTCCTGTCTCCACTAGGTCATCGGAGGATCCGCTTCGCATGCGAGTGCTTTTGATCGAGAACCGGTCGCAACCCCTCAGACGTGCGCTGGAACGAAAGGGATTTGAAGTCGAGACCGCCAAAGACGGCAAGGAAGCCGACCGTATGGCGCGAGCGGAGTCGTTTGACGTCATTGTGCTGGACCTTGAGACGGTTTCCGATGCCGGCGTGCCTCTCGTCAAACGCTGGCGCAGCGACGGCATTCTGTCCCGCATTGTTGTGTTGACGAATCTCGACGGCATCAATGGCAAGATCGAGGTGCTCAGCGTCGGGGCCGACGATTGCATCGCCAAGCCTATTGACGTGGACGACCTGTCGACGCGATTGCAGACGCTGACACCCGTAAGCGGGGCAGCCGGTAGAAGCAAGGCGATCGTTATCTTTGATTTGCAAATCGATACGACAGAACGGACGGTGGAACGAGCGGGGCTGGCGATTCGATTGACGCCGCGCGAGTTTGACCTGCTTCACTTTCTCGCTCAGCATCGGGGCAAGCCTGTGAGCCGGGCCAAGATTCGCGATCATGTTTACCCCGCGCAAAAGAGCCGATCCAACGTTGTCGATGTGTATGTCCGTTACTTGCGCAAGAAGATCGACAATGGATTTGATTTTCCGATCATCCTGACTTGTTGGGGCAAGGGGTACATGCTGCGCGGCGAGGACAAGCCGCCGGTGGACAAGGCGTAGGCGGCTGCTAGCGGAAGCACCAACACGAACACCCAGACGCGGGGTCGCGCCTGGGTGTTCGTGGGACACGTCTGATTCGCACTTTGATTTCTGAGCTAACGAGGTAATCCGCCTGGAGCGGGAGGCAAACCGCCTGGGGCGCCCGGCAGGCCTGGTCCCCCACCGGGGATGCCGCCGGGGATTGCGGGTCCTCCTGGAATGCCCGGTCCTCCTGGGATGCCTCCGGGAATGCCAGGTCCGCCCCCCGGGATGCCTCCAGGAATGCCTGGGCCGCCCGGGATGCCGCCGGGGATTGGCGCTCCGCCTGGATTGCCGCCGGGGATTCCTCCTGGAATTGGCGATCCGCCGGGATTGCCTCCCGGAAGCGGACCGACTCCGGGCCCGCCGCCTGGGTTGCCACCCGGAATGCCTCCGGGCGTTGTGCCGCCTGAGGACGGAGGCGTCGGCTTGGTGGAGGTGACGTCGAACTTGGCGCGTTCCTTTTCGTAAAACGCCTGCACGGTGACGAGATCGAGGTTGGCCTGCTGCATGATGTCAAACCACGTGCTGGCCATATTCTTCAATTTGATGGTGTCGACCTGCCGCGGATCGCGCACGCCGCGCATCTCGAAGGCCGACGCGAAGGCGCTGCGAAGGACCTGCGAGTTGAGGTCCATGTCGCGAGGCAGCTTGTCGAGTTCTTCACCATAGCGGAAGAGATAATGCAGCTTGCGGTCCTGGGCCAGGTAGTACACAAAACCCCACGCCGTGCTGCGAGCCATCTCCCACGATTCACGTGCTTGTGCATGAAGTTCCTCGTTGTCGCGGCGATCTTGGGCGGCCTTGGTCTTTTGCCGGGCTTGCAGGAAGTACTGATCGGTCACGACCTTGTCCAGCACGTCCGACGGTGCCGCGAGACGTTTGGTCTTCAAAAGATGCTTGAAGGAAACCAGGTGCGACCAGCTTGGAGCACCGACGCTCGGATAGAGGGCGCCGGTCGGCGTCTCGAAGAAACCGGCGAGTCCTTCCACCATCCACTCGGGAATCTGCACATTGCGAGGAAACATTTCCGACGCGATCAACAGCTGGCGCACGGACGCATTCGTGACCGTGTGCCGCTCGGCGTCGTCTTCCAGGGCCTTGGAAAGCAGCAGGGCCGTCTGCGCAACGCCGATGATAACGAATGCCGCATAGGCTTCTTTGCGTTTGCTGATGTCGCCGGAGAGAAGCTCTTCTTTGGTGATGGTCAGCTTGAGCTGCTGCATCTTGAGATTGGCGTCCTTGAGCGCGTCGTCGAGCTTGCGCTGATATTCATCGAACACCGGATCTTGGAGCCGAACGCGATTGGACAAAACGACCACGTTGTCGCGGCGCGGCGTGAAACCGTCGCCGGCCATGGGCACTTCACCCCACTCGACGTGGCGGGTTGTGAACTCTTCTTTCGATGCAGCCATGATCGCGTTCAGCCGATAGCGCGGCAGGTTCGGTTGCCGGACGGCCTTGTCTAGGCCATCGTCTTGCACGGCGAACCAGTAATAAAAACTGTCCAGGGTCTCTTCCATCAAGGCGAGGCGGCGCTTGATGGCTGCCGTACCATTGGCATCGCTGGCGTTGACCTGGGCGTACATGCGATAATGTCCGCGGTCGCTGTCGGTGAACTTGTAGCCGCGCGTCTTCAACTCATCGATGATCTCTTTCTGAGCGGGATCGTCGGCAGTGAACGGACTTTGCAGCTTCTTTCGAACGGCTAGATAATTCTTGACGATGGCATTCTTGGCATCGACCTTCTCAGCCTCGTCCATGGCTTTGTGGAACTCCTTCATTTGGCCGCGCGAGAGGGCTTTTCGAGCGAGGTGCAAGAAGTCCTTGACGTTCTTTTCCTTGGGCTTCTTGGCCGCACTGAGATCACGGTCGAAGTCTTTGCTGAAGGGGTCGGCCACGATGTAGTTTTCGAAGAGAGGAAACATCGGGGACATGATGAGCCAGTTGTTCTTGCCCCACTTGTGGTCAATGGAGAAGACGCGCATCATCTGATTGGCCATGATTTGCTTGGTGGGCTTGATTTCGACCCACGCGTAAAGGAACTTGGCGTCGGGATCGACCGCCGGCTTGTTCGGGTCCATGCCGCCAGGCGGAACGCCGCCGCCGAATCCGCCAGGGGGGACACCGCCACCCGCACCGCCAGGGATCATGGGGCCGCCGCCGGCTTGCCCGCCAAATTTCCCGCCAAAACCACCGGGAGGAGTTCCGCCGCCGGCGCCGCCGGGAAACGGCGCTCCACCGCCGGCGCCGCCAGGGAACGGCGCACCACCGCCGGCGCCGCCAGGGAACGGCGCACCACCGCCGGCGCCGCCAGGGAATGGCGCTCCGCCGCCGGCGCCGCCAGGGAATGGCGCACCACCGCCGGCGCCGCCAGGGAATGGCGCTCCGCCGCCGGCGCCGCCGGGAAGCGGCCCGCCGCCGCCCATGCCGTTCGGCATCTGCGAGGAGAAGCTAAGCTTGTTCACATCGATCTTGATGAGTACGTAATCGGCCGACGCGCTACCGGCGCTGACGAAAAAAAGACCGGCGATAAACAGGAGACGCTTCATAGGCCTTAAACCTCCTGAGGCTAAACTCGACCCCGAAACTCGAAATGTCGATGCTCCCCGCCTATTTTCGGGTTTCTAACCGCAACGTGCAACAGCAATTCCGTCAAACTGGGCATTTTTTTCGAGCGGCCGATCGCCACGACTTACCAGTACGACGATCCACTCACTGGATTCGTTCATTCCTTGAGGCCTTCGGTCAGTCGATGGACTGCCGGGAACTGCTTCGCTGAGGAGCAAAATCCGCGCATTCTCGCTCTTGGCATCGAGGCGGATGACGCCTATGTTGGCCGTTGCAGAATTACAGCCGATTCAATCGGCTCGGTCGGAATGACTCCTTTTACCGTGATTGAAAGGCGGTGCATCATGAGCTTCAAATGGGATCGCGTCCATGTCTGGTCGTGCGAAATCACCGATCAGCCCGGGAGCGTGGCGGAAAAATTGGCTCATCTCGCTCAGGCAGATGCAAACCTCGAGTACATCTTTACCAAACGGCTTCCGAACAAGCCGGGCTTCGGCGTCCTCTATGTCGCGCCGGTGACCGGTCCGAATCAAGTGCGAGCCGCCAAAGCCGCCGGCATGCACGAGGCCGACTCGCCGATCGTTCGCCGCATCGAAGGCGACAATGAAGCCGGTCTGGGCCACCACATAACACAACAATGGGCGATGGCAGGCATCAATCTGCAAGGGCTGACCATGGCCGTCATGGGAGGAAAGTTCATCGGCTACGCGGCATTCGACACCGTCCACGACGCCAATCGCGCCGCCCAAATCGTAGCCGACTTGCAGCTGGCCGCGGCCGAAGAAGTGAAGGCGAACGGCAAATAAACTGTTCACGTTTAGCGCTCGCGCTGCGCCATGCGACCGCTCAAACAATTGCCCGCATCATCGCGCCGTCAGCTTGACGACCCCTGGCGCCAGACATGCCTTGTCGTCGCATGCCGACACGTTGATGCTGATCTCAAGCGGACTTGTGTCGCCCTTGGTCCGTATGACTTGGACGTCGATTTTCACGACGCCTTTGTAAACGTCGTATTCTTCGTCCTTGTCTTTCACGGTCATGCCTTCGGGGTATTTCGGTTTGATCGACACTTTGTCCTTGGCCGCGATTTTGACGACCGTCTTGTTGCCGTTGAGAAAGTCGTTATTGTGCCGAACGGGATTGGCGTAGAGATGCCAGCCCTTGGCAATGTCGAGCGTGATGGTGACGGTTTGATTGCCGTCGGCGTCGATCTTGCCGGCAGTTGCTTTGGCTTTCACCTTGGAATCGGACTTCTCGATGCCCGTTTCGTTGGCCGACGCGATGATAACAAAACCAAGCATCGCGATGATTGAAAACAGCGTTCGCATGAGTTGCTCCTTCACAAGATTGTCAGAGCCTGACGCGTAAGCGAAGTTTGGTTCCCCTTCGCTTACGCGTCAGGCTCTGACGGTCAGGGAACGGTGATCTTGATTACGCCGGGCAACAAGCATTCCATTTTCGGGCCGCCGCAGGAGTTGACGGCGATGCTGACCTCGACGGGCCCTGTGTCGCCGGGCGTTCGCTTCAACTCGGATTCGATGACGACCTTGCCTTCGTAGATGAAGTACTTCGCCCCCGATTTCATCTTGCCCGTCGGATAGTTGACAAGCGCCGTCACCTTGTCCTTGGCCTTGAAGGAGAGGCGCGTACGGTTGATTTCGTAGTCCTCGTCGTTGACGGGATTGGCGTAGATGTACCAGCCCTTCTCGATTTCGAGCGTGACCGTCACGGTCTGCTTGCCGCTCGCCGTCAACTTGGTCGCGGAAATCGTCGCTTTGACCTTCGAGTCGGATTTCTCGCCGCCGGTGTCGCCCTGACCGTGAGCACCGGCGAATACCACGACTGCGATTGCTAATAGGATGTGTCGCGTACTCATACATCAGCCTCCTGTGTAGGACCTTTCCAAACTATCGTACTCGAAACAGCACGATGTGGTCCATACCGTTCATAGACGCTGGAGCAACGCCGGACGAATCAAATCCGCTGAAAAACTAAGTCGGCGCTTGAAGTCGGCATTCACGCCCTGTAATTTTTCCATGACGCTCCCAGGGATTCGCTGCGCTCACCCCTGGGCTTCCCCGATACCACTCCTTCTCTCAGACACAGAAAGGCTCTCCCTCATGGGCTTCAAGCAGACCGACAAGCATCGTTACGGCAAGGGCTCCTACCACCAGATCGGCCTGGTGCGAGGGCAGTTCGGCAACGTCGATATGAACGACTGGGTCAAGTTCGTCGGCGACGCCGGCTTCGACGGCTGGGAAGAAGCAAGCTGGGAACTCGACCTGAGCAAGTGCGACACCGACGCCGGCGCCGAAGCCTATGCCAAGGAGCGGTATGCACTTGCTCAGAAGCATAAGCTCGAAATCTTCACGATCGCCACGCACCTTCAAGGACAATGCCTGGGTGATGAGCCGAGCGCGAAGACGTTGAACTTCAGTGGCGGCGAAGCGGTCGAGATGTACAAGGCCTGGCGATCGAAGGGCAACAACCCGCCGCGCACCGATCCGTATTACGTTCCGGACGAAGTCGGCAGGGCGATCCACAAACAAGCCGAGCAATCACTGATGCGCTGCGCTCGGCTGGGCCATTACCTCGGCAAGCTGCAAAATCGCAGGATCGCCATGTCCGGTTTCGTAGGCTCGCCGGCTCATTGCTGGAGCCACTTCTTCCTCTTTCCACCCTTGCCGACGTCGATCGGCGGCTTCGCGATCCCCGACGTCCGCCAGGTCAGTCTCGAATTGCTCGTGGAACGCTTCGGCCCGTTCTTGAACCTGTGCAAGAAGTACGGCGTCACCTTCGATCTCGAATGCCATCCAAGCGAACGTGCGATGGGCGACATCGAATCAGCGTCCGATTACATCAACTTCATGTGCAAGGCTGGCTACGAAGGGGTCGTCGGCTTCAACCTCGACGGCAGCCACATGGAATGGCAAGGCGTCAGCGTTGTGCAGTTCATCCGCGAGTTCGGCAAGTTCATCCATTGCGCTCACATCAAGGGCGTCCAGGTCAGCCGAGAACACACCCGAGCCGGTCTCCTTGGCGGCCATCGCCCGATGGGCCATCCGCTCAACGGCTGGAACTTCGTCACAGCGGGAACGGCTCGCGACGCCAATAGCTGTGAGGAAATCTTCATCGAACTGAACCGCGTCGGCTTCGACGGAGCCGTCTCGATCGAATGGGAAGACAACGACGCCGAGCAGCACGCCGGCGCCAAGGCCGCCCTCGCCAACTGCCGCAAGGCGGACCTGCCGCCCAGCGGCATGCGGCACGACGAGATGCTCAAGGCGTAACGAATTGTCTTTGTATTGCGCCCGAAATAGCCCATGCGAGAGCGTGTCAAACCGGCGAGCCGAGCCCCGTTAGAGGGTGCTTGAGGTTGATAGTGCTAACGAGGCTCGGCTTGCCGGGCCTATTTCTTGATTTCTTGTCCGCGGTTGAGCCATTGCCGCATCGTCGCCACGTCGCCGCGCAGTTGCCAGGTCAGCCATGGCTCTTGATCGGGCGGCGGGACAACGACCTTCTGCGACTTCGCGCCTGGAACGATGATGGTCTCCAGATACGTTTTGAAGCGTTCAATGGCCTTCGCGTCGGCCATCAGAAAATCGCCGGAAAACGTCAACTCTTCCACCGGCTCGAGGCCGACAGCGAAGACTTTGATCCCGCGCAACATCGCGGCGTCGCCTTTGCCCATCGGCACGAACGCCGGCGCTTCCTTCACGGCATCGAGGCGGCCGACTGCCCATGCGAAATGCTTGCGCGGCAGTCGGGTTCTTAATGCCGACAGCAGCGGCGCTGGTACGATATCCTCAAGTTTGCGCGGCGTCGGCGACAAGGCGTTCAGATGTTCCGGCTTCGGCGCGTCCAGCAGGCGGATGATGCACACGATCGTCTTTTCTTCGACGCACCATACCATCGCTTCGGCATAAGGCGGCAGCGAGACCGCGTACGCCGGCTTGCCCTGATGCATCGATGTCTCGGAGCGCCGGGCCGACTCGGCGATCTTTTCCAGCGAATATGCTCGCCGCGTCTTGATCACGAGCGAAAGCTGGAGCGCATCAAGCTTGGCCGACAAGACGACGTGGTCGATCTCTTCCATCGGCAATCCGGTGACGCGTGGCAGCTGCTTCAGAAGCCAATCGAGCGGCGACGGGCGAGGTTCGTCCAAGAGCGGTTTGCCGACCTTTTTGTCGTCCAGCCATTCCGCCAGGTGCACGCCAACGATGACGTCCGCATCTTTGGGCAAATACGTCAGGCCGGTCAGATCGATCGGCTTGGCGTACTTGACCGGATCGAGCAAGGCCTTGGGATCACGCGCCCGGCGATCCTTCACGGTCCAGAGCATGTAGCCCAGCCCGATCGACGCAGTGGTGACCATGATGGTGACAACGATCCATGCCGTCTGGTGAATGCCGGGCGGCGGATCAGATTCCGCGGGCTTCGCTGGCGGCGGGGCGATGCCCTGCGCGACGGCGAGCGGCCAGCGCGCCGCGGGAACGAGCTCACCGCAGCGAGGGCAGGGCAGTTTCTCCGCGGCTGCCGGGGCCGAGATCGTTGGCAAGATCGCATTGCACGCAGTGCATGTACTTGGAGTCATCGGTCTGAACTACCAGTGTCGTGTGATTCCGAAGTAATCCAATTGCCGGTCGTAGGCCATTGTCGGCGAGCCGAGCCCCGTCAGGGGCCGGTAGATTGTGCGGCAATCCTCGTCTACCGGCCGCTCACGCAGCACGGTTGGCCCCACCCTACACCGAAGCAGCATACTCATTCTTGCCGATTGGCCGCGGTTTGTCCACGGAGCGAGGAACTGCGATTTTCTCATCCATATAATAGTGGAAGACGCGTTGGAACCGGGGCAATCTGTATTGACCCGGCGAACCAGGAAACTTAGACTGAACTTTCGGACCAGAAACGGTTTACACGGGATCCTGCCCGATACGCATCGCTTGCGCTTCGGGCTCTGGAGACCTCGATTTGGTAGGAACAATGAGCACGAAAGCTAACTTGGAAGTTGGTCTTTGGGAGCAGTTTACCGATACCCTCTCGTCAATTTCCGAGGGGTTCATGGGGTTCCTGGCACGCCTGTTTGGTTCGAGCAATGAACGCTTGATCCGAGAGCTTGGCTACATTCGCCCGTCCGGAAGCGAATCCCACACCGTCGAGCCCGGCTCGGTGCTCGATCGCGTCAACTCGCTCGAACCACTGATGCAGGGATTCCGCGAAGAGGACTTCGAACGACTGACCGCCGACATGCGCAAGCGTCTGGGCGTCGAGCACACGCCGTTCGTCAAGAAAGGCGCCGCGAATCTTGCCGTCGTGAACAATGGCGATGTTGCGCCGTCCGAATCGTTCACCACCGTCGTGGCGATGATGGAAAACACGCTGCCGCCGTCGCCGACGCTGGAAGACCTCCTGCCGTTCGCCTTCGCTGCTTGCCGTGAAGTCGCGCGGCGCACAAAGAACATGCGCCATTTCGATGTGCAAATCATCGGCGGTATCGTGCTGCACGATGGCAAGATCGCCGAGATGGTTACCGGCGAAGGCAAGACGCTTGTTGCCACACTCCCGGCGTATCTCAACGCCCTGTTGGCCAATGGCGTCCACATCGTTACGGTCAATGATTACCTCGCTCGGCGCGATTGCGAATGGATGTCCCCCATCTACCACGGCCTGGGCATCACCTGCGGCTACATCCAGAGCGACATGGACGCGGTGTCACGCCGCAAGGCCTACGATTGCGACATCACCTATGGAACCAACAGCGAGTTCGGTTTCGACTATTTGCGCGACAACATGAAGCCCGCGCGGTGGGGCGATCCGAATTATCATCCCGAAATGCACCAGTGCCAGCGCATTCCGCTCAACTACGCGATCATCGATGAAGTCGACAACATCTTGATCGACGAAGCACGCACGCCGTTGATCATCTCCGGCCCCTCGTTCGGCTCGCCGAAGCTCTACGACAAGGCGAATCAAATCGCCATCGAGCTGACCCGGCTCGAGAAGAAAGCTCAAGAAAAGCTGCGCACTCTTGGCCATGGCGTCAACATTCCCGATCATCCGCTCTCCGAGCAAGCCGCGGACGACCCGGATGCTGCCACTCAGGACAAGAACGTGACCCAAGGCGGAGCTGCGAAACCTCCAGCGAACAAAGAAGACGAAGCCCACGTTGACGAGGGGAAGGTCGAGGACTACGTCGCCAGCGCCAATGTCGAGAAGAAAGAAAAACGCCTGGGGTTCTTTTTTGAAGTGAAGGAAAAAGAGCGTACTTGCCATCTCACCGACGAAGGGATTCGCAAGGCGGAGGAATTGGCCGGCGTCGAGAGTTTTTACACCGCCGGCAACATGGAATGGCCGCACCTGATCGACAACGCGCTCCGCGCCCACCATCTTTACCACCGCGACAAGCAGTACATGATCATGCCGGACCCGGACACCGGCGCCAAGGCGATCATCATCATCGACGAGTTTACCGGCCGGCCGATGCACGGGCGCCAATGGTCGGATGGGCTGCATCAAGCCGTCGAAGCAAAGCACGCCAAGGACGGCGTCCGCATCAAGGAGGAAACGCAAACGCTCGCCACCGTCACGCTGCAGAACTTCTTCAAGCTCTATCGCAAGCTCGCGGGCATGACGGGTACGGCCATGACCGAGTCAAGCGAATTCTGGAAGATCTACAAACTCGATACCGTCGCGATCCCCACCAACAAGCCGCTCTTGCGAGTCAACTATCCCGATCTCGTTTATCTCAAAGAGAAGGAAAAGTGGGACGCCGTCGTCAGCGAGATCGAGCGCATCAACAAGTACGACACCTTTCACCTCAAGGACGGCTCTACGCTTGTCGGCACGATCACCAAGGAAAACGACGACTCGATGGAGATTCAACTCAAGGAGTCGCGTGAGAAGATGACCGTTAAGAACGACGACATCGACCACATCGACTTCAAAGGGCGACCGATCCTCGTCGGCACTACCAACGTGGCTCAATCAGAGAAGTTGGCCAAGATGCTGTCGCGGCGCGGCGTCAAGCACGAGTTGTTGAACGCCAAGCCGGAGTTCGCCGGTCGTGAAGCCGAGATCGTCGCTCAGGCCGGTCGCATCGGCTCCGTCACCATCTCCACGAACATGGCCGGCCGCGGCACCGACATCATCCTCGGCGGCAACGCCGAAACCATGGCGTGGGCGCAACTCAAGAACAAATATGCCACCCGTCTCGACGTGCCCGCCGACGAATGGAAGAACACCGTCGACGACATCCGCGTCAAAGAGCGGATGGAGGAAGAAGGCCGCGAGGTCGCTGCCATGGGTGGCTTGCACATTATCGGCACCGAACGGCATGAGTCGCGCCGCATTGACAATCAGCTTCGTGGCCGCGCCGGTCGCCAGGGCGATCCAGGCTCGAGCCGATTTTTTGTCTCGCTTGAAGATGAATTGATGCGCGTCTTCGCCGGCGAATGGGTCGCCAGCATCCTGGAATGGGCAGGCATGGAGCCGGGCGAGGCCATCGAAAGCGATATGGTCAATCGTCGCATCGAGGACGCTCAAAGGAAGGTCGAAGAGCATAACTTCGACATCCGCAAAAACCTCCTCGAATACGACGAGGTCATGGATTACCAGCGCAAGCGCATCTACTCCTATCGCCAAGAGCTCTTGAGCGACGCCAATCCGCGCATTCGCATCATCGACATGCTCGACAAGCAAATCGACATCGCCCTCGACCGATATCTCGATCCGCTCTACGGCCCCGGCAGCTTCGCCGAGTTGGTAATGCTCAACCTGAGCGTGGAATGCAGCGCCGGCGATTTCGCCAACTGCACCTTCGATGAGGCCGATTCCATCGCGCGCGAAAAAGCTCTCAACAACATTCAGACGCTCATCCAAGAGGCGCTCGACGAGAACCTCGACACCGATGAGGAAGAAGGAGAGTGGAACTGGCAGGCGATGGCCGACCGTGTCAACAAATTATGGGACCTCAAGACGAACGACCGTGCGCTCAAGAAGATCGGACGCGACGGTCTTCCCGATTACTTGTACAAGGAAGCCGAGAAGGTCGCTCGTGGTGCGGACCTGACCAAGGGCAAGCCGTACCTGGAAAAGGACTGGGGGCTGATCTCGCTTTGCAATTGGTTCGAGATCAAATTCAGCATATCCATCGACCACAAGCAGTTTGACGGCGAGACGCCGCGCGAGCACATTCGCGGCATCTTGATCGACCATTTGCACAATCTTTATCTGCAAAAAGAACGCGAGTTCCCGGTCAGCGTGGCCATGGCCCGCTACATGGACGACAAAGGCGCCGGCGGAGCGATCGGCCAAAAGTACAACCGCGACGGACTGTTTCAGTGGTACACCATGCGTTTCGGCCCCGTCGAAGCGAAATTGCGCGAGGCCAATCTCGCGGTCACTGAAGAACAGTTTCGCACCGAATCCCGCGCGACCCTGATGAAGAAACTGACCGACTGCGCCAAGGCAGTCTACCCATCATTCTCGCACAGCGACATCGACGCCAAGCTCAGCGCGATGCTGCCGCCCGAACGCACGCTGCAGCCGGCCGACGGCCAAGCACTCTCGGAATGGCTCAAGGCGCAGTTCGATCTCGAAATGACGCCGGAATCGCTCTCGGGGCTCGATTTCGCCGGCGCTCGCGACATCCTCTGGAACGCCTTCGACACGCGCTATCGCCCCGAGATGCGCCGCATGGAACGCAGCCTGCTCCTCAATCAGGTCGACAGCGCCTGGAAGAATCATCTTTTGGTCATGGACCATCTGCGTTCCGGCATCGGCCTGGTCAGCTACGCTCAAATTGACGCCAAGAGCGAGTACAAGAAAGTCGGCATGAAGGAGTTCGACACGCTCTGGGAGAATCTCTCGGACAAGGTCACCGAGATCGTCTTCCGCATGGAGGACGACGAAGCCTTCGCGGAGACGGTCTGGACGATCGGCCAAATGGTCCACGAAGCCGCCCCGCGCCTGCAAGCCCCCGAGCCCGGCAGCATGCAGGATCAGCAGCAGCAAGCCATCGGCGGCTCGCAGCAAAGCGACAAAAAGCAAGAGCCCATCCGCAACCGCGACCGCAAAGTAGGCCGCAACGAGCCATGCCCCTGTGGCAGCGGCAAGAAGTACAAGAACTGCTGCATGCGCGTGGGTAAATAGTCGCTTGCGGCTTCGCGCTCGCACGGCGAACTGCGAGCGCGAAGCCGCAAGCGGAAAAAATCCTATCGATTTTGACGATTAATTTGCCTGTAGCGATTTTGCAGTCTAGATTTGGTTGTGCGTTGGTCGGCCACCCGCGCACGCCGCAACGCGTGCTACTTTCGTGGCCATTCTCGATAAGGGCAAACCCGTCGTGAGGCGGGGACGCAAAGCCATGGGCGTTAACCGTCCTTTGGGGGACGGATAAGGCTGCCAGGCTACCGAAGGGATGGACGGGACCCGTAAGTATGCTTGGTTTAAGCCAGGCTCTCTCGTGGAGGGCCTGGCTATTTTTTTTTGCGCGCTCACAACTTGTCGCGGATTTCCGTCAGCACATCGTGAATGCGAAACACGATGATGACAAACTCGACGTAGATGCGCAGCGAGATCGGACCGAGCACAAGGGTGAGGACTCCCAAAAGCATGGGGATCAATCCCACAGGGTCGTCGTTCCATAATTCGATGATGCCGATGATGCCGATGATGATGAAAACCACTCCCGCGATGATGACGAGCAGCAAAACTATGTAAAACAAGATGATCAAGACCCACGGCGCCACCATCGACTTGAACAAAATGAAGTCGACAAACGTGACTCCCGACGCCTCGCGTGGTTTTCGGCTGATCGACATGCTGTCATCATCATCGTAACTGCTCATTGGATAGGCTCCGCGGAATGTCAAGGCGCTCGGTCGCGGTATCTTAGCGGCGGCGCGGGTCCTCGTCTACCCGGCAACGGCTCAGTCCTGATTCACGACGTCGATCATCTGCCGCAGCCGACCGAGCTTGTGCCGATCGAAGCGGAACTTGAGCCGCGGCAGCTGGGCAATAGTAGGATCCTCGCTCTCTTCCGGCAGCGCCGCCGTCAGTTCGAACGTGCCCCCCTTGATCATGTCGGTGAACTCGGCCCGAATCTTCTCCAGGGTCGCGTCGCTGATCGTGCGGTTGAGCCGAACGACGAGATCGCCGCGGACGTAGCGCATGCTGTGGTAGACGCGATAGAAATCGACGATCTCCTTGACGGCTTCGTCGACCGAATGCGTCACCTTGAAGAGATGCAGGTCTTCGTCGGAAATGAGCTGCCGTTTCAGCAGCACCTCTTTGGTGAAACGAAGGAAGTGATGCCAATAGTCGCTGCCGGGCGCGTCGATCATGACGATCGGGAACATGTGGCTCTTGCCGGTCTGCACCAGGGTGAGCACCTCGAAGCCCTCGTCGAGCGTGCCGAAGCCGCCGGGAAAGAGGGCGACGGCTTCACACTCTTTGACGAACAAGAGCTTGCGGGTGAAGAAATAGCGCAGGTGCATCAGCTTCGGATCGTTGCGTATGACGGCGTTGGGATGTTGCTCGAATGGCAAGAGAATGTTGAGGCCGATGCTGTTCTCGCGCCCGGCGCCGATGTGCCCTGCTTCCATGATGCCATTGCCCCCGCCGGTTATGACCATGAAGCCGGCGTCGGCAATGCGCTTGCTGAATTCGACCGCTTGCTGAAACGACGGATCGCTGGGCGGTAGTCGCGCCGAGCCGAACACGGTCACCTGGCGGCGATGGCGATAGTTGGCGAAGACCTTCAGGCAATAGCGCAGTTCCTTGAGTGCCACGCTGAGCATCTTGACGTCGCCGCGATTGGCGCGATCGGTCATCAGCTTATTGGCGGTCTCGTGAATCTGTTGGACATAATGCTCAATGCCGTAGCCCTTGGCGTCGTCATCTGGCTGCTGGGGAGTATGGTCATGGACGTGATGGAAGGACTTCTGTTCTTGGCTGGCGTTCATGCACGATCCTCTGCGATGCCCGTGGCGCACGTTTCCAACGTGCCCTATGTCTTTTCATCGGCCTCTTTCGGCTTGGAATCTGAAAAATCTAACTCAGGATTGTAATCTTGCCCGCCGCCACGATGCTGGTCAGGCGGTTCGTCGTCGGTCTTTTCATGTTGTTCCATTATTCGCGACAACCGCCAGCGGATGAAATTGTAGCTGAATAGAACGAACAACACAAACCCGGCCAGTGAACGATCGATGCGCACAAACGCGTGGCGTTGCAGATCGTCCCAGAAGAACTGCATCAGGACGCCGAGTATCAACCAGAACAGCGCTAAATACAGATACAAGGGCAGTCCTTCGCAGCAGGGTGGAGATACCGGTCATTTTACATAATATTGGTGGGTGGTGAGTGGTGAGAAACGGAAGCCCGGGGATTAGCGCAGCGAAGCCCTGGGATGGGGAGCCGACGAATGCAAGCAATCTCTACCGCCGACCTGGCGCTCTTGAAGAAATACGATACCCCGACGGTGTGCAACGTGGTCGAACTGTTCGATCGCTGCTCGCGGACGGCGTTCTACATGGACAAACGCATCCAGGCGTGCTACCCGAAGCTGCCGCCGATGGTGGGGTATGCATCGACGGCGACGTTTCGCTCGGCATTTCCGCCGACGTCGGGAAACGTGTACGCGGGTCTCGATCAGCAAGTGGCGTCGTTCGCGGAACTGCCGGGGCCGCCGGTCGTCGTGTTCCAGGACCTCGACGCTCCCGTGATGTCGGCAACGTTCGGTGAGGTGATGTGCACGACCTACAAGGCATTCGGCGCCGTCGGCCTGGTCACCAGCGGAGCGGCCCGCGATCTGGACCAGGTTGAGGCGATGAGCTTCCCGTGCTTCGCCGACGGCGCCATCTGCGCTCACGGCTATTGCCACATCCTGCAGATTCACGTCCCGGTCCACGTCGGCGGCATTCAGATCGTCCCCGGCCTGATCCTGCACGGCGACCGCAACGGCGTGACGACGATCCCCAACGACATCGCGTCCGAAGTCGCCCATGCTTGCGCCGAGCTGGTCGCCGCCGAGCAGATCGTGCTCGATTACCTGAAATCGCCGAACATCAATCCGAAGGGTTTTGGCGAGGCGCGGAAGGCATGCAAAGAACGCATTGATGCGCTAGCGAAACGACTGAAGGGCAAATAAAGTACCCCAGGGGTGAGGTACTCCGAACCCCTGGGATAGTGTCACGCGATCCCAGGGGTTCGGAGTACCTCACCCCTGGCTTTCAAATGGATCCTTCAATGGCCGACGCCATCACCAAACGGGCGACCGATTACTCGCAGTGGTATCTCGACATCGTCAAGCACGCCGGCATGGCGGAAAACTCCGACGTGCGAGGCTGCATGGTCATCAAGCCGCACGGCTATGCTCTGTGGGAGAACATGCAGCGAGCGCTTGACCGCATGTTCAAGGCGACGGGGCATGTCAACGCCTATTTTCCGCTCTTTATTCCGAAATCGTTCCTCGAACGCGAAGAGAAGATGGCGGCCGGGTTTGCCAAGGAATGCGCCGTCGTGACGCACCATCGCCTCAAAGCGTCACCGGGCGAAGGGCTCATCGTCGATCCGGAATCGAAGCTCGAGGAGCCGCTGATCATTCGGCCGACATCGGAAACGATCATCTGGAACACGTACAAGACGTGGATCCAAAGCTATCGCGATCTGCCCCTGCTGATCAATCAGTGGGCCAACGTGGTTCGCTGGGAGATGCGCACGCGGTTATTCCTGCGCACGGCGGAGTTTCTGTGGCAAGAAGGGCACACCGCCCACGCTACGCAGAAGGAAGCTGAAGAGGAAGCCCATCGCATCCTGGAAGTGTATCGCAGCTTTGCCGAGGACTGGATGGCGATGCCGGTGCTGACCGGACCGAAGAGCGATGGCCAAAAATTCCCGGGCGCGGTCTATACGTTGTGCATCGAGGCAATGATGCAGGACAAGAAGGCGCTGCAAGCCGGCACCAGTCATTTCCTCGGCCAAAACTTTGCCAAGGCATTCGACGTGAAGTTCCAGTCGCAAGCCGGACAACTCGAATACGCCTGGGCGACGAGTTGGGGCGTGTCGACTCGGCTCATCGGCGGGCTGATCATGACGCATTCGGACGACGGCGGCCTCGTTGTGCCGCCGCGATTGTCGCCGATTCATGTCGTCATCGTACCGCTGGGTAAGTCCGACGATGAGAAAGCCAATTCGGTCAAAGCCGCCGAAACGCTCAAGGACGCCATCGTCAAGATTCCGCGTGACGAGTTCTTCGGCTACGAGCCGCTCGCCGTGGAGATCGACAAGCGATTCGGCCAATCGCCGGGCGCTCGCTTCATCGACTGGGAAGTAAAAGGCGTGCCGATCCGCATTGAGCTTGGGCCACGCGATTTAGCACAGGGCACTTGCGTTCTGGCGAGGCGCGATTTCCCGGGCAAGGAAGGCAAGACGGTCGGCGTGCCGCTAGGCGAGACGCCGACGAAGATCGTAGCGCTCCTGAAGGAAATTCAGAAGAACCTGTTTGAGCGGGCCAAGAAGTATCGCGACGCCAACAGCATGGAAGTGAACTCGTATGACGAATTCAAGCAGAAGATCGAAGAGCCCGGCGGTTTCTTATGGGCCCACTGGGATGGCACGAAAGAGACCGAGGAACGCATCTCGGCCGAGACGAAGGCGACCATTCGTTGCATTCCGTTCAGCCGCGCGAAGGAAGCGGGCAAGTGCATCGTCACCGGCAAGCCGTCGGAAGGCCGGGTCGTTTTCGCGAAGGCGTATTGATACGCTGGTTTACGTTTAGCGATCGGGTCGCGCCATGCGAGCGCTAAACGTAAACGCTCGCGGGCAAACGAATCACATCTGCTGCAAATCGTGCGTTTTCGGCAAATCTTCGAGCCCGCGCAGGTTGAACATGTCCAGAAACTTCGGCGTCGTCGTGTACATCACTTCTTTCGCCTTGCCGCCGGGGATCGGGATGACCTGAATGAGACCGCGGCGGACGAGTTGGCGCAATAGGGCTCCCGATTCGGCGCCGCGCATGTTGTCGATGTCGGGCTTGGTCACGGGCTGGCGATAGGCCACTAGGGCCAGCACGTCGATGGCGGCCGTCGATAGGCGCGCCTCGCGCACACCGCCGTACAATTTGTCAACGACGTGGCGGAAACGAGGCCGAAGCGTCAACACCCAGCCGGCGCCTTGCGGCTGAATCGTGTACGGGCGAGCCTGCCGGCGATAGTCGGAGTTGAGTTGCGTTATGGCGTCGTTGAATTGCTCTTCAGTGAGCCCGCGCAAGATTTCTCGCGCACGCTTGGCGGTCAACGGCGCGCCGCCCACGAACAACAGTGCTTCAATGATGCGCAAGGCCGGCGGCGGCGTCGCATCTTCCGGTTCGCTCGCCTCGGGCGCTATCGCCGGTGTGTCCGGCAGCATCGCCGCATACGCTCGGCTCAGGTCTTCCGGGGTTGTCGGTTGTCCGTCCGCCATCGCGTCATCCTTGTTATGGCAACTCATGGCGCAAGAAAAAGATTCCCGTGATGAACGTTCCGGTCCAAAGAACGCTGAACAGAATGCCGCCGGCGATGTGCAGTTGGCGTTGCTGTTTCAGGCCCGTGAACAGCATAACGAACAGCAGCACGGCGGACGGCACGGAGAAGATCAGGTGGAGCAGCATTGCGTTCTCGGCATGATGCTGATAGTTGTCAAACAGCCCCGGACTGATCAGCCGCACCAGAACTTCCAAGCCGAGCAAGGCCGCGAGAGTGAGACTGAAGAAAGCGATATTGATGCGGCCATGCAGTTTCGTGTTGCCGCTCGCCAACGCGATGAGAGAGCCGATCCAGAGGACGGTGACGGCAATGACGGCCACCTTGAGGATCAGGATGACGACACCCGGTTGCATACGCTCATCATAGCGATTGGCGTCGATTATGCCGCCACGGGCTTCGCCTTCTTGCGGCGTTCGGGCGGGGCGTGCTTCCAGCGGCGGTGCAGCCAGAAGTATTGCTCCGGCGCCTGACGGACCATTGCTTCCAGCCCGGTCGTGAATCGCTGCGTGATCTCGCGCACCGGATCGGGCGAGTCGGCATAGTCCTCCGGATAGATGACGTCGATCGCCCAGAGCCGATAGGTCCCAGCGACTTTCGGAGCGCTGAAAACGACCATGGGCACGTTGTGTTCGAGCGCCAGCAGAGCTACCGCCTTGTGCGTCGATGCGGGCCGACCGAAGAAGTCGACAAACAGCCCGCGCTGCCCGGCATCCTGATCGGCCAGAGTCGCAATCACGCCGCCTTCGCTCAGAATCTTCTCGATGTTCTCGAAGTCGCCATGCTTGGCCAGCAGCTTCTGCCCCGTCCGTTCGCGGAACGATCGCAGGTACTCATCGAGGTGCGGATTGTCGAGCGGACGGGCGATGGCGTGCGAATGGAAGCCCAGCAGGCCCAGGGCATAGCCCGCCATCTCCCAGTTGCCGAAGTGTCCCGTGACGAAGAGCACCGGTCGGCCCGACAGCAGTGCCTCCATCATGCGGGCCGGATCGTGAAGGCGAGCGAACTTCTTGTAGTTCTGGAGATGCAGCTTGCGCGGGATGTGGACGATCTCGATCAGCACGGCGCAGAAATGCTCATAAACGGCGAACACGAGCGCGTCGATCTCGGCGTCGCTCAGCTTTCCCGCGAACGCTTTTTGCAGGTTCTCCGTCGCCACTTCGCGATGGCGCTTGTCGACCTTGTAGACGACCCACGCCAAGAAACTCGCAAGCTGCATCGCGGTCTCGAACGACAGCGCCTGCAAGAAGCAAACGACGACGCGCACCGCGAGATAGACGAGATAATCCACAACCGCCGATCGTTCCTTCGTTTCTTCCATGACGCCACTCCTTCGGCAACGACGATTGGCAGATATCTTCGCGAAAAGTTGGGAAGGATGTCAAGGCTGTTTCGCCGCTCGTCTTGCTTCGGTGTCGGTTTCGCAAACGGTCCCGAGATCTTCGGTATAATTTCCACAAGTACGGAGCGATTTGTGAAGAGAAGTGCATATCACGCCAGCACCACGCTGGTCTTATGAGTTTGATTGGAGATCGTTTCATGCGTTCGATTATCTTGCTGTTCTTTCTCACAACGCCGATTTGTCACAATGTCGGAGACGCTGCGAACTCACCAGATTCCGGCAAAAAAAACAAGGAAGCGGCTTTTTCATTTGCGGATGTCAAGTACTTCCATCGATTCACGAAGGACGATCAGCACGAATACACGCCAGCGGGGCAAGAGGATCTCAAGGCCTGGAAAGATATGGTGACAATTCACTACTACCGCAAGACCAAAGACGGTGACGCACTTGCTGCCGTGGCCAACGCGGTGCTTGAGAACTACAAGGTCGCCAAGGGGTTGGTAATTCGAACTGACTCCGTGCCAAAGACCAAGGATAAAGCAGCGGAGCATCTCATTGTCGTGCTCTTCCCTCGTCCTGAGTTCATCGAAGTTGCATTCGCCAGATTTCGAATGCACGACGGCATTGGCTCGGCCGTGATTTATTCGCATCGCGTCTATGGCAAGAAAATCGGTAAAGAGATGAGCGCGTGGCTGGAAAAAATGGCCCAGATACCGAGAAGATTCTGATGAAATGGGATGCCATTCCGAAGCCCCCAGCGCCGAAATGAACCATGATCGTATGCCGCCGGGCAGATTCTGCCTTTTTCGGAAGCTCTTTAACGCAAGAGCGTCGTATGCTTGACGCGAGCCGCTAACCCTGTACGATGGGTTTATCCCAACCCCCAGCCGACGGATCGGAAACTTTCGATCGACGTCGATTCATGCATCGTGAAATCTCACACAGCGACGACGCGTTTGGCGACGACAGCAGTCTGCCGCTCTACCTGATGACGGGGCTGCTGGCGGTATTGATGGCGCTCGATTTGTTGCCGCGCTTCGGCGAATGGATGACCTGGTCGCTCTTCGACGCTTGGCCGCGCGATCTGGGCACATACCGTTTCGGCACGATTCGCTTCGTGATACTCGCGGCGGTGCTGGGCGGCGCTCGCGTCGTCTACACGGCGTTGCAAGGGCTGTTCGACGGCAAGATCGGCGCCGACCTGGCCATCGCCATCGCCTTTCTCGCCGCCATCGCCATCCCCGAGTGGATGGTCGCTGCCGAGGTCGTCTTCATCGGCATGTTCGGCGAATGCCTCGAGGCTTTCACTTTCGATCGCACCAAAGCCGCCATCCGGCAACTCGTCGAGGTCTTTCCAATCCGCTGCTGGGTTCTGCGCGACGGCAAGGAAGAACGCGCCTTCACGAAGGACCTGGTGATCGGCGACCGCGTCGTCGTCAAACCGGGCGGCAAGATTCCAGTCGACGGCGTCGTCCTCGAAGGCCGATCGACGGTCGACACGAGCGCGCTCACCGGCGAAAGTTTGCCGATTGACAAGGGTCCCGGCGACGAGGTGCTGGCCGGCTCGATCAACGTTGCCGGAGCGCTGGTGATCGACGCCAAGCGCGTCGCCGAACATACCGTGGCTGGGCGCGTTATCGAGACGACCGCCAAGGCGCTGAAAGACAAAAGCAACATCGAGCGGACGGCCGATCGGCTGGCGCGGATGTTTCTACCGGCGGTGCTCGGCATCGCAGCCGTCACGTTTCTTTGCTGCATGCTTCATTTCGGCGCGGGTTGGTTTCGGCCCGCGAACGCGCCGCGGCTTGGGCTCCGCGCGGCGATCACGTTCAGCGTGTATCCGACGCTCTCGGTCCTCGTGGTCGCCTGTCCGTGCGCCTTGATCCTGGCAACGCCGGCGGCCGTCATCGCTGCGCTTGGCAGACTGGCCGGCACCGGCGTGTTGATCAAGAGCGGCGCCGCCCTCGAACGTCTGGCCGAGGTCGACGCATTCGCGTTCGACAAGACGGGCACGATCACCGAGGCGAAACTCGAAATCGGCGACATCGTCTGCCTGGCTGACATCAGCCCCGATGAACTGTTGCGCATCGCCGCCGGCGCCGAGCAGCGCAGCGAGCACCCGATCGCTCGGCTCATCGTTCAAGAAGCCGGCAAACGCCAGCTTCCACTCGATAGCGTCATGGAGTTTCAAGCTCAAGCCGGCGCTGGCGTCGTGACAACCACCGCATCGGGCAAGATTCTCGTCGGCACGCCACGGCTCATGGAAGAGCAGGGCATTCTAGTCTCCGATTCGGCTGGCGAAGCTCTTGCAAAGCTCGACGCGTCCGGGCAGACAGCGCTGTTGGTTGCACGAGACGGTATTTTGCTCGGCGTCATCGGAGCGCGCGATCGCGTGCGCACGGACGTTGCCATCGTGCTCAAGGAGCTGCGCGACCTCGGCATCGAGCCGATCGTCATGCTCACGGGAGACCGCAATGCGGCCGCCAAATCGGTCGCGCAAGACTTGGTCCTGAGCGAGATCCATGCGGAACTTTTACCGGATCAGAAGGCCCAGCGCATTGCCGACATGAAGACGAAATCGAAGGTGGCCATGGTCGGCGACGGCATCAACGACGCGCCCGCTCTCGCCGCCGCCGACGTCGGCATCGCCATCGGTTCCACGGGCTCGGACATTGCGGCCGAAGCGGGCGACATTATTCTTATGGGCGATCTGCTCAAGCCGTTGCCCTTGCTCGTTCGGCTCTCGCGCGAGACCGTCAAGATCATTCGCCAGAATATCATCGTTTTCGCGTTCATCGTCAACGCCATCGGCATCGTGCTGACCGCCTGGCTTTGGCCGCTATTCACGCCGGACGCCTGGTACGAGCAATCGCCGCTCGCCGCGGTGATCTACCATCAGTTCGGCTCCATGCTGGTGTTGCTGAATTCGATGCGGCTGCTTTGGTTCGAACGCAGCGAAACGAGCGAGACGTTCAAGGCCTGGAAAGAATGGCTGAACGACGCCGAGTCGTGGCTGACGCAGTACGCGGACTTCGGCGCGGCGCTTCACTGGTGCGAGCACAATTGGAAACCGCTGACCGGCGCGCTCGCGGGACTGTTGGTAGTCGCATATGTCGCCAGCGGGTTGACGGTCGTTGCGCCGGACGAGGTCGCCGTTGTTCGCCGATTCGGTCGGCCCATCGAAGACCTGCAGCCCGGCTGGTACTGGCGCTATCCGTGGCCGATCGACGATGCGGTGCGCGTGTCGCAGCGTGCGCGGACGCTGAACATCGGCTTCCGTGAGGCGGCCGAAGCGACCAAGACCGGTGCGATGACCTGGGCCAGCGCGCATCGCAAGGAAACCCGCGTCGCCAACGAAGCCATGATGATCACGGGCGACGGCAACCTCGTCGATATCCTGGTCACGATCCGCTTTCGCGTCACGAAGGCGCGCGTGTACTTATTCGAAATCAGCGATGCGGACGAGATCATTCGCGCCGCCACAGAATCGGAATTGCGGACCATGGTGGCGGGCCGGAAGTTCGCCGAGCTTCTGACGGTGGAACGCGCACGATTTCAGGACGATGTCCTTCGCCGCGTTGCCGCTCGCTGCAATGAACTGGCGGCAAACGGCCTCGGCGTCGAACTCGACGGAATATCGATCATCGATTTGCATCCGCCGGGGGATGTCGTGGATGCGTACTACGAAGTCGCCAAGGCAATGGAACGCCGTGATCAACGTATCAACGAGGCCAACGAGCAGGCCAAGCGCAAGCAGAAAGAAACCGAGGCGGAAGCAGCGAGGATCCGTGCCGTGGCTCGCGCGGAGAAAGCCGAGAAGCTGCAAGAGGCGGACAGGGACCGCCTGCGGTTTGAAGCGCAGTATCGGCCGCGCTCCGAGTTGCCGATCGACATCGATCTGGTCTTTTCGTGGCGTGCCTCGAAAGCGCTGTTCGCCGGGCAGTCGCTCGAGGAGGCGATTGCGGCGCCGCAGCGCGAACGCGATGCACTCTTGAAACTGCAACCGGGGTTGACGGACTTTCGCCATTACTGGAATGCGGTGGCCAAGGCGCTCGTTGGCCGCGATCTGCTTTTGATTGACGCGGAGAAGATCAACGTGCGGCGGAATCTGATGCTGTTCGATCCGGAGCTATTCCGGGCCCCGCCGCCGATCATCATGCGGCCCGACCCGGAGATTCGACAACCGTTTCGGCCGGGGAAGGATGATCATTAGGTGGCGCCGTGGGGCACGTTTCCAGCGTGCCACTCGAAGCTTGGGTCCGGTCACGGGCACGTTGAAAACGTGCCCCACGGAGGTATTGCCATGAAGAGTGTTTTCATACTAGCCGCCGTTGCGATTGTGAGCATCGTGTACGTTCGGTTTTCGTTCTTCACCGTCGACGCCGCCGAGTATGCGTACGTGACGGTCTTGGGCGAGCATACAGCGACGCACGATGGGGGCGATCCCAGCGGCGCCGGACTCAAGTTCGGCTGGCCCTGGCCGATCCAGCAGGTGCAACGCCTCGATCGCCGACTGCAGCATTTCGATCTGCCGCCTACCGAGCAGCTCACGCACGACCCGAAGGGTAAGACGGTCGACAAGATTCTGCTGCTGGAAGCCTACGTCTGCTGGAAGATCAGCGATGCCAAGGGTGTGGACCTGTTCGTCCGCAGCGTCGGCACCGCGAGCCGAGCACGCGACATCCTGGCTCCCGAGATTACGGGGAAGATCGGCGCCGCCATCGGCAAAAAGCGCATGGACGATTTCATCAGTCTCACGATCGTCGATCCGCAAACGGGTCAAACGCGCGTCGAATTCACGGTCGAGAAGTTACGCGTCGATCTCATCGCCAGCCTGAAGGACCGGTTGCGCGACAAGTACGGCATTGATCTCGTGGATATTCGCCTGCGCCGATTCAACCACCCCGCCAGCGTGCGCGATTCGATTTTCGCTCGCATCAAAAGCGACCGGAGCAAAGCCGCCACGGACTATGAGAGTGACGGCAGACTGCAGGCTGCCAACATCCTCAACAAAGCCGAGGAAGACAAACGCCTGGAGCGAGCGATGGCTCTGCGCGACAAGGCCAGAATCGAGGCTGATGCCGATATCGAAGCGATGAAGATACTCAATCGAGCCTACAGCCAGGACCCGGAGTTTTTCAAGTTCGTCAAGCAGATGGAACAGCTTCAAGCGATCGTAGGCGGAGAGCGGACGATGCTGTTGTTGTCGACGCATCGGTCAATGTTCGAGGCGCTCTTTAAGGAACCTCGTCCGGCGGAGAAGGACAAAAAGTAGGCGGGTTTACGTTTAGCGCCCGCGCGGGGTCGTGCGAGCGCTAAACGAGGAATCGGCATCACGGTGTAACAGACGATGTTTCGGTACATCCTGATCGTGCTCGGCATCGCCTTTGCCGCGTGGACGGCGTACACGTCGCTCACGCAGGTGCGGTCGCACGAGCGCGCGGTGATACGTCGGTTTGGCCGCATCCTCGATCACAAGCCGCAGCAGGGCCTGCACATCGGGTTGCCCTGGGGCATCGACCGCGTCGATCTTGCGCCGGTCGGGCGCGTTCGCAGCATTACCGTGGGGTTCAACGACAAAGAGGACCGCGACGAGGAAGTTGTGCCGAATGGGCAAATGCTGACCGGGGATCATAACCTGGTGAATGTGGTGGCGTCGATCAACTTCAAGGTCCGCGAAGAGGACATGGATCGCTACGTGCTGCAGCAAGACAGCGTCGACGCCTTCGTCGCGCGGGCTGCCGAGTCGCTCTTGGCCGAGTGGTTCGCCGGGAGACGGATCGACGATGTCCTGCGCACCGGCAGAAGTGAATTGCCGGGCTACATTGTCCAGCACTTGCAGGACCGCGTCAAAGGCTACGGCCTCGGCATCGAGATCGAGCAGGCGAGTATTTCCAAACTCGAACCTCCCGACCAGGTCAAAAGCGATTTTGATAAGCTCGCGCAGGCTCAGACGAGCATCGAGACGCAAACGAATCAGGCGGAAGAGAAGGCCAGGAACATCCGCAGCGATAGCGAGGCGGAGGCGAAGCGAATTTACAATCAGGCGGTGAACTACGCGGATATCGAGATCAAGAAAGCACGCGTGGAGTCGGAGAACTTTGGCCGCCGCCTGGCTCTTTATCACGAACTGTCGCGCGATCACCCGAATTATCTGAACGCCGTCTGGCTCGACGAGATGACGCGGCTGTACGCCCGGATGAAAGCCGCGGGCCGGGTCGAATTGTTGGATCACTTCATGACAAGCGAAGGTTTGACAATCACGCAATTCCCGCTGCAACCGCGGAAGCGATGATCCAATGATATAGCCGCCGTAGGTTGCGTGAAACGCACCAATCACGGAAAACGGTGCGTTTCACGCACCCTAGGCCTGCAAACGACGATTAACGAATCCGGCCGATGCGGTCGAGGGGCCAATAGATGACGAGGGCTCGTCCCAGCATCAGGCGTTCAGGGACGACGCCCCAGTCGCGGCTATCGCTGCTGGCGGCGCTGTTGTCCCCCAGGCACATGTAGTGGCCGGGCTGGACGTACCAGGTCGAAAAGTTCGGCTGGCGAATCGGATCCCAATCCACCGGATCGGTGAATGACTTCGGCGCTTGGGCATAATCCGGATCGACCGGCGGGATTTGACTCGGAATCCAGGTCGAATAGTAGGTGTCGCGCCAGAGCCGCAAGTGAGTGATCTTGACCGAGGCGCCTTTACTGCCGAGACTCGCTGGTTTGAGATCGTTGACGGTGGGTCCGCGGCGGTCTTTGACGGCCTTCATGTCCTTGTCATCGGGGCCGCGCAGCTCGGGCGGCGGATAATCGACGCCGTCGCCGAACGGCAGGCCGCTATCGACCCAGACGGTCAATCGGGCGTCGATGTTGGCGAGGCGAAGCATGTAGTTGCCCGGCCCTTTGACGCTGGTGGCGGTCGAACCGAGGTCCTTTTCCTTGCCGGCCATATCGATGCTCTTCAGAGCACATTGGCCGGACGAAAGGTCCCAGCGGGCTTGATAGCGGTACACGCCCTTGTTGAGTTCGAGCCAGAATTCTCCCTTGGCCTGGGTCACTTCGACATTGCACTCGATCAACAAGTCGCCCACCCAATGCGGGAACGACTCACCGCTGCGATCGATCATCGCCCCGCGCCGGAATCGGCCTTGGTCATCTCTGTCGAGCTCGACGTACTTGAAGTTGTTGTAGGCGAGCGAATCGGTGATCAGCTTTGGTTTGATGTCGGCGGCGCCGGCGAGAACGCCATCGGGCCGGACCAAGTGCTGGTAATGGAGCCAATCGGTCTGGCCGTCGGCCTGCCCGTCGTGGGTGAAGCCGGTTTTGCCGTCGGCCTTCCACGCGCTGCTCTTGGCATTCGGTTTCCAGCGAAGCAAGTGGGCCATGTCCTTGGCTTGAAAGTCGTTGTCGTAAACAATGCGCCGCATGGAGAGCATCACGTGCGGCGGTTTGCGAAGGACTTCGAAGTTCCCCTGCTCGAACCATTTCTTCCACTCGGCCGTTCGCTCGGTGTCATTGCGTTTGGCGTGATCGGGATCGAGGTAAGCGAATGGCTGCTCATTGTGATGCATGTACTCCTTGCGCCAAAGCAACTTGGCATCGACACCGTCATCATTGAACGGCGCCTTGCCGCCGGCCGGCGGCGTCCAGCGATAGAGTCGGCCAAAGAAGATCGCCAACAACTCGCCCGGCAATCCGAGCAAGCGTTTGATGTAATTGGTCGGCGAGTGGTTTTCGATGGGCCGGGTCGGGTACTTGAAGACAACGACTTCGTAGCGATGGGGCCCGGAAACGCCGTTGCCGTGGGGTAGCTTGGTAACCAGCACGCGGTCGCCGCTGCTCCAGGGGTTGCCGCAGCCGGCGATCATGGTAAACAAGAGCAGAATCGAAATCCAACGCCGCAAGTTCATGGTACGCCCCCTTGCCCCGCGCTGGAGATTCGGTTCCAGTAACCACAGTTCTCGCACCGGCATTCCACGACTTCGATGGGACGACGGCCCCGCTTCGGCTCGGCTTCGTCGCTGGCGTTGAAGAACTCGGTGCGGCCGCATTGCCGGCAGGTCACTTTGTGGTGATAGCCCAGCAGCGTATCACCCATCGAGCCCGTGGGAATGACGAATGCCTCGGCCAGAAACGTCTTTAGCATCAACACGAGGACGACAACAAAGACGATCGTCTCGACCAGTTCGCGATAGCTATCCTTGATCTCCGGCTCGGATTTCGATGCGCTGGCGGGTGCGGGCGTCTGTTTGGTCGCGGGGGCCTTGGGATCGAGCGGGATGGGCGGCACGTTCATCGGCTCGACCGAGATCGCGCCGGGCGGAATGGGCGCCGGCGCCGCGTCCTTGGGTGGGATTACGCCGGGCTTGATCGCATCGGGCGGTCCGCTGGATGGCGTCGGTTGATCGGCCGGCATGGTTCACCCTTCAAGATCTCAATGGACGTCTACTACTTACCGCGCACGGAAGTCACGGGGCCTATCAACTCGCTGAACGGCACACAACCATCGTCGGGCCAGAATCGGCTATCCTCCGACTGCGGACTGTTGTCCCCCAGCATAAAATATTGATCCGACCCCAATCGCACAGACGCGCCGCGAACGGCGTTCTTGCCATGCTGGCTGTAATGCACGTCGCGGTAAAGGCGAAGGCCATGCAGCGTGGCCGCGACCCCGTCGGCGTGTACTTGAAACGGCCTGGCGACGCCGGCGCTGTTCTTTGCTTCCGGCAAATCGGCGCTTAGCAAGACCTCGCCATCAATCGCGACGCTCAGACGGCGATCGACAAACGCGACTTCCACAAGGTAGCGCCGGCTTGGCTCCAATGTCACGCGCCGTTCCGATCGCTCCAGCGTCCGTACAGCGCTCGACGACTTGACCGTGGATGCCGATGTCGTGATTTTTTCGCGCGTCCCGATAGGAAGCGTAACGTCGACCCAGTCGTGGCCATCGCACAGTCGCAACGCCAAAGTTCCGCTTCCCGCCGACACCTCGATCTCGGTCTCGACCCAGAAATCGTGGACGCATTCGCTGTCGCCGCGGAGTCCGGCGTTATGAGCATATTCGTCGCGGATCGGCTCACATTTACGCTCATCGAGCAGAAAGTTGCGGTAGGTCAACATTGCCGCCGACCGGCGACCATCGAGCGATACCATTGCGCCGTCAGCGGACACCGAACCTCGCGCCTCCCAGCGATCGCGCCAACCGATGTTCTGAGGGACCTTGGCCTGATCAAACATGAGGATTCGCATGCGGCGTGCTTCGACGAAGCTCTTGCGGCAGAGCGAGCCATTCACGTACAGATCGCCATCGCGAATTTCGATGACCTCGCCAGGCAGCCCGAGGATTCGCTTGATGTAGAATGTCCCGAAGAGCCGAAAGACGACGATCTCCCAGCGCGAGGGGGACCGAAGGCGATAGGCCATGCGGTTCACGAGTACTTGGTCGCCGCGCGATTCGCGAACGTCGGCGATGGGGATCGGGGACAGACCGCAATTTGGGCAGAATGCATTGCGATAGTAGCGTGCGTCGCCCGTCGCATAGCGATCGTCGGCCGCCCGGCCCACAACGATTTCCTGCCCGCAGCGCGGGCACGCGCACTTTCGGTGATGTCCACGCAAGGCCGGCGCCATACTGCCGCTTGGGATGTGGTAGGCCTCCGTCGCCAGCGCCTCGCAAAGAATCGCGGCAACGGTGACCATCACCGCGATTCCCAGGCCGGCGTGACAGATCAGCGAAATCCAAGAAGATCGTAGCCTAGGCGTGGCCATCATCATACGCTTGCTCCATGCCCACAGTGAGCCGGATGTACCGTGAGGGGAAGAAGTTTGCTAGGGGAACTGGTGGAAGGAGCCGCGCACGAAGTAAGCGGCGGCCGCTTACTTCGCGCGCGGCACCTTGAACCCATCATGGTGTACTACCAATGAACCGAACCTTCGATTCCACAAGCCGTCAACTTTTGGAAGCTGCATCGTTCGCGGCGAGGGCGCATGACGGGCAGTATCGCAAGGATGGCGAAACGCCGTATGCCAGTCATCCCTTTCGTGTCTGCTTGATCGTTCGCGATGTGTTCGGCTTCGACGACCCGCGCATGCTGATCACGGCCCTGTTGCACGACGTCATCGAAGACACCACAACGGACTTCGACGACGTCTCGGAGGCTTTTGGCCCGGAAATTGCCACATGGGTGTCTTTCTTGACCAAGGACAAGCGACTGCAGGAGGACTACCGGGAGCGCGCCTACCTGGCCAACTTGATGCAAGCGCCATGGCAGGTTCAGATTTGCAAGCTGGCGGACATCGTCGATAACTTGACGGATCTGACGCGAGCGCCGGCGCAGAAGCGATCGCGCACCCTACACCGAGCCGAGCAGTACTATGCCCAGCTCCAGCACATCGCCGCTCCGGAAGCGACCGGGCCGATCGAAATCGTGCGGAAACTGATCGACGAACTGCGCCAGCGAGACTGAAGGCGAGGCTGTTTGCTCGGATGAGGGCTTTTGATCTGTCGTGCCCGATTACACCCGGCAGGATTCGAACCTGCAACCTATGGCTCCGTAGGCCATTGCTCTATCCAGTTGAGCTACGGGTGCGCTGGATCGGATGACTCACTGCGTTGATCGTACCAAATTCGACGCTACATTCCAACCGCTGTTCGCTGGCTTCGCCTCTGACAAAATCGGCCGTTCCGTTCGTGGCGGACCGGCCGATGTCGCGAATTCGCAGTTGGCGTAGTGTCACCAGGCAAGCCAATTTTACGTAGCTCATGGTTCGCGGCAAGACCAAGATTTCGGTCCTCGCCCTTCTGTGCCTTGGCAGCGGGTCGGCGAAAACTACCCTGCTCGACTTGGCCGCTAGTCACCGGCCACTCGTCCGTCCTCTTCCCTTACCCGCTAGGTCTGCAAGGAAGGAAGGCACGCAGGTGTCCCCGTTCCCCTAGGAAACACGGCAAGGGATTACTGGGGGGCGTTCGTAGCTGGTCCAGATCGCACTTGTCGGTGATTCGCGAGCCACGCAATGATGTTCATGGCTCGGCAGGGCCTTCCGTGTTTGGAGTAACGTCCACGGCCGAGGCGACGTGGGTCTTCTCAAACAAATGAAAGGCGGCCTCGCGCTGGCCTACGGTAGGTTCGTAACGTTCCTCCAGTAAATGAGAGAGGCCTTGGGGTAGCTGCCGCCGATCAGGGCAAGGTAAACATTGGAACGAAACGCTGCCAAAGCATTTTGCATATAGGCGGTCGATTCGAATCGATAGACCGGTTGTAGGATGGCGGAACTGGCCAGACGATTTCCTTGGCGAAGGTTCGGGAACGTCGTTCGTGCCACCAAACCGAGGGTCGGATCGCCGAGCAGCGAAATCCTTTGGCTGGTGAAGAACAACTGAGCATGATTTCCGAACGGACCGCTGCCGAATCCGGCCATGAAGATGGTCGTTTTCGGATCGATTGCCGCGGGAAAGGCAATTCGGTAGAGGCGTGCGGCGAGGTAGCAATACTCGTTGCAAGCCAGCTTGGGCACGGCCAGGAGCTCCGGCAGGCTGTTTCCGCGCGGAGCTGGGAACCGACCCTCTGGATCATGGAATCCCCGGTACGAGGCAAGCTCATAGGCGACCATGGTCGCCAGGGAGAATGCCACCGCCTGATCGTTGAAATCGCGATGGAGGGCGCCAAAGTGTTGGCGCAGTCGGTGCTGATAGGCATCAACGATGACGATGAAATAGTCAGGGTTTTTTCGAAGTCGTTCCAGATCCTGAGGCGACACGAAGTAGAGTGAAGAGCGGGTTCGCAGGGCTGTGTGTCGATTGACGAGCGATCGGGCTCACGTCGATCGCTGGCAAAGATGACCGGGGTGTTTCCCGTTTCGGAGTTGCCCCAATGGGCATACCGGATGGCGGCGCCGTCTGACGTGCCGACCAGCCAGACACCAGCAGTGGTCAAGATGGCAACTTCCGTGATTCCGTCGCTATCGAAATCGGCCACGCGAACCTGGGCCGGCGCACCATAGCCGGTTGGCCATTCGCTCGCCATCTTGGGGGCAAATGCATTGCCAAGGGAGTGGAAGACCCAAGTACGTCCGTTCGTGTCGAGCGCGATCACGTCGTCTTTGCGATCGCCATCAACATCCCCGCGCTGATAGGTGCTAAGCGAGCCGGACACACTGCCCAGATTGGACCATGAAGTGGAAACGAATGCCGATTCGGTGGACAGCGCTACCAGGCTCTTTCCTTTGCCGAGAAAGCCCGCGATATCGTCGGCTCCATCCGCATTAAAGTCCCCAACGACGACGCTGTGGATAGAACTGGCCGGCCAGGAGTACTGTGGCAGCCAGGTCTGGGCCCGAAACGCCTCACTGGTGGACAAGCCCACCTGCCAGCGTCCGGTGACGGCGAGCCCGGCCACGTCAGGCAGCCCATCGCCATTGAAGTCGCCGCTTTGCCAGTCTTTCCAGGAAGGACCCTTGAGCCAGTCGCCAGGCTTGTCCCAGCGGACCATCTCGAACTGAGAGCCTGTGGAACGCGCCAGCCACCAGGCACCGTAATTGGCAAACATGGCGATGTCATCCAAGTCGTCGCCATTGAAATCGTCGACGAGGATTGCGCGCCAATCCCAGCCGCCGGACCATCCGTAGTGCCAGCGTTCCGTTTGCAGTTGGCCGTCGTTCCCTGGGACGCCAACGAGCCAGTACCCAAGGTTGCTCCAGCCGGCAACATCCGTTCTGCCGTCGCCGTTGAAGTCCCCGTGTACGACGCCCGTAAGACTGTACGGGTCCCAGTGGCCGATTGTGGATACCTCAAATTTGCCATCCTTAGGCGTCGCGGACTCCCAATCGCCGACGGTCGCATCGAAACTCAGAAGCGTGGCGGACGGAAGCAATCGGGTTTCCAGGCATTCAACGCTCAATTCTCGCCATCTACCGCCGCGGATGCTTCGTTGACCTGAGAAGATACCGTCTTGCTTTCGGGTCAGAAAGCGCCAAAGACATGAAATCCAGGAGTAGGGGGCCACATGTTCTGAAAGCACGGTGGAAGTCCTAGGGCGTGTGGACAATAGCTGGGAGAAATCGGGTGGTTAGGTTGCAGCAACAGCACCGTGA
>VGZI01000048.1 GCA_016872605.1 Planctomycetota bacterium | reverse complement strand
AGGGTGAGAGGGTGAGGGAAAAATATCGCCGCTCGCAACCAGGCGACTACGAGCGGCGGAGAACGCTTGTCAGAAGACGAGCGGTAGAACGGAGGCTAGGAGGGCTTAGTACGACAGCGCTACTTGATCTCTATCTTGGTACGCAGCAAGGGAGTTCGGCAAGGTTAATCTGAAGTTTATCGAGACGAGCTCGGCGGGTTTTTGTGTGCGAGCGTCGGCTCTGCGCATTCTTGTGTTGATCGTCGACCAGCTTCTTGGAGGTTCGTTCCAGTCGCTCAAGGCGGTGACGAGGCGGCAGAGGCAGCGCATCGATCAAGGCATTTGTCGCCGTCCGGACTTGGCACAAGGTGATCTCCGGATTTTTCCCCCCGCAGCCGCTTGGTTTGGCGGGCCAGGAACAAATGGCTCACTTGCGTCACCGCGAAGTGTCTCATGATGGCGTCGTAGCGGCGAACTTCGAAATGACTCATGCCCAATTCGTCCTTCTCGTCTTCCAGGGTGCGCTCCACCGGCCAGCGCGCAAAGGCGACGTGCAAGATGACTTCCAGAGGCGTGCCCGGTTGGGCGTTGCAAAGGAAGTATTTTTCTTCTTTGGGATCGAGAACATTACGCGCGTAGATGAGCCAATAAGGACCGAGCACTTGGCCATCGCGCTGTAGCCAGAACGGAGCACGCTTGACTTCCCAGACCGTCGGCCCTTTGTCAGTGTCCTTGATGTGGACGCGCTGCCAGGGCTGGCACATCATGGCTTGCGAGTACCGGCACAGCGTTTCGACATCGCGGTAGACGGCACGTGTTTGGCTGCGTGGATCGCACAGCCAACCGTGAAAGTCGCAGCGGACTTCGCCGACGAAACGTTGCTTGAGGGTTTCGAGCCCGGCCAAAAAGTCGGGACAACTGCTGTACCATTCGTCGAAGGTGAGCCAGGCGAAATGGACACCGTTGGCCAAGGCGCTGCGGAGTTGTTCGAGGGCGATCTCGTACTTGGGTCGGTAGACAACGTCATCGGGAATGGCCGCTTCTTCGCGTCGCGCCGGATCGTTCCAGGTGTGCTCGGGAAGAAACAGGGTGCTGTCGAGCATGGTGCGGAAACGCGTATCGAAGCTGACGTAGCTGAGGTGCACGCTGACGACGCAGTTATCGATCTTGCCGGTGTTGCCGCACCATTGCCGTTGCACGCAGGCGGTTTTCTTGCCAGACTTGGGATGGCCCGAATCGTCAATGATGCCGATGGCCCGGGGATCGGCGTGATCGCGCACGACCAACCGCTGAACACGATCGCGTAGTCGCGTGTGCTCCCAGGGCGACCAGGCGAGGAACTCTTGCAACGTCCGGCGCGGCGTGCCGTTGAAGTCCGCGATGGGCTGCACGCTCTTGCGCGGCAGATCGGAGAGTTGGCCTTTGACATAACTGGCCAGGTGGCCGCGCGGCTCGGAGCGCCCAAAGCAGTCGTCAAACTCGCCGAGGAAATCCGCCAGTTGCGGACCCAAAGAAAGGATCTGATCGGTGGTCATCCATAACTCCTTGCAAACATCCGTGAATTAAGGAGTTACAGAATACCATCAATGTCAGCTGCAATGCAAGTAGCGCTGTCGTATTAGTTACCGGGCAGCCAAAGGTTGCTGGTTTCGCGAATGTCCTTGAGGAAACCGTTGACAAGACTGTGGAAGATCTGGTCGGTGACAACCTCGGCGTACGATCGGCTGTTTAGTTGCAGCACGCCTTGCGGGTTGATCATGAACGCACAGTCGCCGGCCATCACGTTGTTTTCCTTGAGCAAACCCTGGAGCTTGTTCATGGGCAGTTGGCCGGCGTTGTTATTGAGGGCAGCGGTGAAGAACCACATCGGCACGCCCTTGGCCGGCACGACATGGACGATTTCGAAGGAGTAACGGAAGTCGTCCTTCTCGAGGCGGGCGGTGACGCGGGTGATGCGACTGCCGGCGACGTCCTGGACTTTGGTTTCCGTCGCGGCGCCCTTGTCCTGCATGAGCTTCTCGATCCGAGCGCGGGTCAGAGCGGCACCCTGCGCCGCCGGCATAGCGTTGCCGTTGGGCCCGTTTACGCCGACCGGAGCCGGAGTCTTGCTGATCGGGCCGTCTGTGCGTCAACCGAAGACGTGACGCAAGCGGTCAGGGCGAGCACGGACAACGCAGAGACGAGCAGTTGACGGACGTACATGAGAACCTCCTCAAGGGTGTTGCGCGGAGAACGAGCTTCCGCAGGTGTTTAGGCACGGTTGTGCCCTGGCTTAGTTGCAGGCGTCGGGCTGATGTTCGTGACTCGCTTCACAAGTAAATACGCCAGGTGTTAACAGAAAACGGCTGATTTTTCGTAACCGTTTTCTATGAGCGCGACGCAGATCAGCCGTCGTCCGCTCACATTTCCAGTAACGGGATGTGTTCGAAGTGTGACAAGAAAACCTTAGCTTTTTGGCTGCTTTTCTCGATACAGATGCCGGACCTTCTCGAGAAGCCTATTTCAGAATGGCGCGGATCGGCTCGCCGCCGTGGGCCGCATGCTGCGGGCGGCCGGTTTGGTCCGGGACCATCATGTGCGGGTCGAGACCGAGCACGTGATATACCGTCGCGCATAAGTCGCCCGGCGTCACGCGTCCATCGACGGGATAGCCGCCTTGCCGATCGCTGCGGCCATGGACGTAGCCCTGCTTGACGCCTCCGCCCGCGAAAAGGCAAAAGCCGCACTGAGGCCAATGGTCGCGACCGGCGGCGTCGTTGATGCGCGGCGTGCGGCCCATGTCGCCATTGACCATCACCAACGTGGTGTCCCAGAGGCCACGCTGATACAAATCCTCAAACAACGCCGTCAGGATGCGATCGAGGTACGGCAGCAACCACTCGCGCAGCAGGTTGAAGTTATTGTTGTGCGTGTCCCAATGGCCGTTGCCTCGCGATTCGGTGTGAATGGTGATGAACGTGACGCCGGCCTCGACCAGGCGACGTGCCAAGAGCGCGCTGGAACCAAATAGATCGCGCCCGTAGCGTTCACGGACAGCGGGCGGCTCTTGCGCCAGGTCGAAAGCGGAACGCGACGTGGCGTTCATCAAGAGATCGAACGCTTGGCGTTGACGTTGGCCCAAGTCGCGCATGCCGGGCGAACCGTCGAGCCGAGCGGCGTGCTGATTGACTTGGTCGAGCAGTGAGCGACGCCGATCGAGCGCGTCGAGCGTGATGGACGCTTCCAGCGACGGCAGCGTTGGATCGCCCATGGGCCGAAGCGTCGGATCATAGAAATCGCGGTCGCTCACCTCGCGGCCAAACGTGGGATTGCACTGGCTGAAGAGCGGATTGTACCGGTTGCCCAGATACCCGCCGTACGGACCGGCGCGACGCAGTCCCTGGCTGTATCCTGGATAGGCCGGCAGCACAACATAAGGCGGGACACCCGGCGTCGTCAGTCCGGCGAAATGGCATACCGAACCCATGCTCGGGTGATTGGTCGGGCTGGAAAAATAATCGCGCTGATCCTGACCGCCGGTGAATCCGGTCATCACCGCATACGGATTGTGGCTGTTGTAAGGATGCGACACCGTGCGAATCAGGCAGGTGCGGTCCATCCATCGGCTCACACGCGGCAGATGCTCGGACACCATGACCCCAGGCAGCGACGTGCGAATCGCCTGAAACTCGCCACGAATCTCCGCCGGAGCTTCAGGTTTCGGGTCGAACATATCGAGATGGCTTGGACCGCCAAAGAGATCGATGAGGATGATCGATCGAATGCGGCGATCCGCTGCCGGCTTGGCGTTCGCCGTGGCCCCGAACAGTGCCAGACCCGACGCCGCGGTGAGTAGCGTGCGCCGGGTCATTTTGTCGCAAGCGTTTGAGGCGTGGCCGAGAACTCGCAGCATCTGTCGCCCCCTCGATACCAGAGGCTCGGATTACCTCACCTCTGGGCTTCTTGTCATTCTATGGTTTTCATGCCCAGGCCGATGCGGGCGTGCAGGTTATCGACGACCCAGTGGAACGCCGTCAGGTGGATCGACTCAACGATGCCCATGTCGTCGAGCGGCACATGCAGCCCCAATTGCGCCATGCCTTTGAGCTTGCCGCCGGAAAAGCCGGTGCAGCCGAAAGTGACGAGGCCATTGCGGTTGGCCCAATCGACGGCTTTGAGAATATTCGGGCTGTTGCCGGATCCGCTGATGGCGATGAGCAGATCCCCCGGCATCGCCAGGTTCTTGAGTTGCTCGGCGAAGACGCGGTCAAAGCCTTCGTCGTTGGCCCAGGCGAGGATGTACGGCGTATTGTCGGTGAGGCTCAGGATGCGCAAACGTTTTTTCTTGTCGTTGTCGAAATCCTCACGGCGAAGCGTGCACTTGCCGAGGTCTTCGCAGAAGTGGGACGCGTTCGAGCCGCTGCCGCCGTTGCCGATGACGAAGACGAGATTTCGTGATTCGTAACAGCGATAGAGAGCATCGGCGAGAGCTTGAACCTGGGCAGGGTCGATCTTGGCGAGTTCATCGCCGACACGATCGAGAAACTGGCGTGGATTGAGTTTGAGTCCGAGCATGCTTGCTTTTCCGTGGTTGACTCTGATCTAGCCGCTTGCCTCAGGCGAGGGTGGAGGACTGTCGCCCCTATCTTACTCGATGTGTGAAATCAATGCGAGATGTCCTTGCCAACTGCAATGCGTCCAGGAATAATACCCAACGTGAGCCGGGCGACGTTCGGCGCGCCCGGCGAATTTTTTTTCGAGGAGCACGACATGAGATCATTGTGGAACCGCAGAATGTGCGCGGCGGGGGCCGTTGCCGTTCTCGCGGGCATTGCCTGGATGGCAGGTCCCATCTGGGCGGGAGGCGCAAAAGTGCAAGAAGGCAAACCGTCGCCAGAAATCGAATTGCCGGCTACGTCGATCGGCACGATCTTCCCCGACAAGAAAGACGCCAAGACGTTGAAGATCAGCGATCTCAAGGGCAAAAAGAATGTGGTGCTCTGGTTTTATCCCAAAGCACTCACCGGCGGCTGAACGGCCGAGGCTTGCGGTTTTCGCGACCGCCTTGAGCAGTTTGCTCAACACGACACGGTGATCATCGGCATCAGCGTCGACACTCTCGCCTTGCAGCAGAAGTTCACGGAAAAAGAGAAGCTTCCGTTCCCGCTATTGGCTGACAACGAGAAGAAGTTCGCCGCCGCCTATGGCGTCCTCAATCCCAAGAACAATCTGGCGGCTCGAGCGACGTTTGTGATCGCCAAGGATGGGACGGTCAGTAAGATTTACAACCCTGTCGGCAACGCGGGCGGCCATCCGGAACAGGTCCTGGAGTATGTCAAAAGCACCTTCAAGAAATGAGCCTCGCCGAGAGTCATCGTTCAAACGGGGAAGCGATCGCCGGCTTCCCCCATTTCATTAAGAGGAGCAGTCTATGGCGTGCCTAACGCGGTGGGTTCTTGTGGCTGTAATCGCTTGCGTCGGATTTGCCGGCGCGACTTCGGTCAGCGCCAAGGGTAAGGACAAGAAAAAGCCCGAACAGACACTGGCATTGAAAGTGAAACTGGGCGAAGCTATGCCGGCGTTCGAAGGCGTCGATGAAGGCGGAAAGCCCGTCAAATCCAGCGACTTGGTCGGCAAGAAGCCGGTAGTGCTTTTCTTTTTTCCCGCCGACGGCACCGGCGATAGCGTTGCTCAAGTTCTCGGATACCGCGATGAGATGGAAAAACTCAGCGGCGCCATTGTTATCGGTGTAAGCGGAGACGCGGTAATGACGCACAAGCTTTTCAAGTCGTACTACAAGCTCCCCTTCACGCTTGTCTCCGATGAGAAGGGTGATATCGCCAAAGCATTCGGCGTGCCGGTGACCAAAGGAGGCAAGTCGCCGACGATCGATGCCAAGAACGAAAAAGGAAGCGCCGACCGCGCCGTGACGATTGCGCGGGTGACGCTCGTGATCGACAAGACCGGAAAGCTAGCCGCCGCGGACCGTGTCGGCAAAGCCGGCGACGACGCCAAACGCGTGGCCGAGATCGTCAAGAAGCTCGATACGAAATAGCGATAACAAGCCCGCAGCGCAAGCAAGGGTCGCAGCCGCTGCGGGCTCGCTGTTTTTTTGTGAGGACATCGGCATGATGCGGGTGCTCCGGTGGACGATCGTCATCACACTGGCGGCGGGCGTCGTGTTCGTGGCCGGTTCGTGGATCGCCGCCCAGCGCCTGACCCGCGCCCGCCCCAGCATCATCGGTCCGCCGCCGGACGATTTCCCTTTCCCTATCGAGTCCGTCACGTTTAGCACGGCCGATCATCAAACGCTCAACGGGTGGTTCGTTCCCGCCAAGAAGAACGCGCCCGCCATCGTCCTCCTGCATGGCTTCGGCGGCAGTCGCAAGCAAATGCTGCCGCGGGCCCGCTACTTCCGCGAGCAAGGCTATTCCGTCTTGCTCTACGACGCCCGCGCGTGCGGCGAAAGCACCGGCGACGCCATCACCTTCGGATTCCGCGAACGACACGATCTCATCGCAGCCGTCTCATGGCTCAAAGTACACGGCCATGACCGAATTGCTTGCCTCGGCGTCTCGCAAGGGGGCGCGACAATCGCTTTTGCAGCGGAGCATCTGCCCGAAATACGATGCGCCATCTGCGAGAGCGTTTATGACGAAATGGTTCACGCAGTCGATCACCGGACGCGGCATTACTTATGCGTCCCCGGCGCCGTGGGAGCTTGCCTCATGGTCCCATTCGCCGAGCATCGCCTGGGTCTCAACATTCACGACGTTCGGCCCGTCGATCATATCGCCATGCTGAAGTGCCCAGTCTTCGTCATCAGCGGCGATTGCGATGACAAGACGTCCCCGGATGACACGCACCGACTATTCGCTGCGGCGAAAGAGCCGAAAGAACTTTGGATCGTTCCGGACGCCAAACACCAGGATTTGTATCGTTTCCCGGATTACCCGGAAAAGGTCCACAGCTTTCTGCGCCGGCATCTGGATTGATTCAACGGCGCGAAACCGCCGAGCGAGCGACAGGATGCCTGTCTGGGACGTGGAGGTTATAGAACCTTGCATGCGGCAGCGATATCGTTGCGGATTTGTGCGGTAAGTTCCGAGACACTGGCGAAGGGCCGGGTGTCGCGAATCTTCTTGACGAATTCGACTGCAACGGATTGATCGTACAAATCACCGCTGTAACCGATGATGTGCACCTCGACCTTGCGTACGGCTTCACCGAATGTGGGATTGGGGCCGACGTTGGCGGCGGCGGGCCAGGCTTTGTCATTCACGAAAGCGCGAACGGCATAGACGCCATTCCCCGCAAGCAGGGTCGGCACGTCGTGCAGGTTCGCCGTCGGAAAGCCTATGGTCGCGCCACGGCGTTGTCCAACGCCCACGATGCCGGTAATGCGGTACGATCGCCCGAGCAATTCAGCGACAACGTCCACGTTGCCAGCGAGCAACTCGCTGCGCACTCGGCTGCTGGACACAGGTTGACTCAACACTTCTCGCGGCGGAATCAACGTCAACGGTACTTTCTTTTCGTCGCAGAACCTGCGCAGCACTTCGATTGTCCCTTCCCGGTTTCGGCCGAAGCCGAAGTTGAACCCCTCGACCATCGCTCGCGTCCGCAGATGTTGGACGACGATTCGTTCGAAGAAATCGCGAGCCGTAAGCTGAAGAAAGTCGCTGGATGTCTGCAACACCATGACATGATCGGCGCCATGGTGCTGCAACAGCGCAGCGCGATCAGCAAGCGTTGTCAGTGGCGGCTGCAAACGATCAGGGCGCAGGAGTTGTGCGGGGGACGGGTCAAACGTACAAGCAATGGCCGAACATTGCAGCGTCTTCGCTTGGCCGCATGCTTCGGCCAGCAGGGCTTGATGACCCAGATGCACGCCGTCAAAGTTGCCGATGGTGAGCACACCGCCGCGCAAGGCATCGGGAATCGCGGCGCCGAGGGCGTAGGTGAAAATGGCCATTGGAAACGGATTGTGGTCAGGGCCTGAAGCGTGAGCGAAGTCCGCAATCCTTCGCTAACGCGTCAGGCTCTGAAGCAGGCGCTACACCGCTGCCTTGAGGGCGGCGATGGCCTTCTCGTAATCGGGATGATTCGTCACTTCGGAAACGTACTCGCAGTAGGTGATCTTGTTGTTCTTGTCGACCACGAAAATCGCTCGAGCAAGCAACGGCAGAGGCAACCCTTGCAAGAGAACGCCATAGGCCTTGCCGAACGACTGGTTGCGCGTGTCTGACAGCGTCTGCACATTCGACACCGTCTCGGCAGTGCAGAATCGCTTCTGCGCAAACGGCAAATCGAGGCTGACCGTGTAGCAAACGACCTGATCCTTCATGCTCGCAATCGATTCGTCGAACTTTTTGGTCTGCATGCTGCACACCGGCGTATCAAGCGACGGAACGACGCTGAACAAGCGCGCTTTCGGCGGCATGGACTTGAGCGTGATTACTTCCAGACTTTGCGAAACGCATTCGAAATCGGGGGCAGAATCGCCGGCCTTGAGCTTCGGGCCGAGAAGGTCCTTGGGCGACCCCTTAAACGTAACTTGATGAGCCATCTGCAAATCTCCTTGATAATCGTTGTCTGAAACCGAACCAGTTTGGTCTCAGTTTACGGATGAGCGAACCGAGCGTCAAACGGCCCGCCAGAACCTGAAGCGCAAGCGAAGGTCCGCGCTTCCTTCACTTGCGCGTCAAGCTCTGAATCAACCGCTTGCTGCAATCACGCCCAGCCGTATGATGACTCGACATAGACGATTTCATCACTGTGTTGCAACGAAAGGGCTTTTCCATGTTGACTGTCGGCGACCGTTTTCCACAATTCACCGTCGATGCCTGCGTCGGCCTGGGCAAGGATGGATTCAGCAAGATCACCAACGAGACTTACAAAGACAAGTGGGTTTGTTACTTCTTCTACCCGAAGGATTTCACGTTCGTCTGTCCGACCGAGCTTGTCGAGTTCGGCAAGAAGATCAAAGACTTCCGTGATCGCGATTGCGAGTTGATCGCCGGCAGCACGGACAACGAGTTCAGCCACCAAGCCTGGCGCAACGCTCACGCCGACCTCAAGAATCTGCCCTACCCGATGATCAATGCTGCCAGGCTTGCTTTCGATCTAGGCATCGTGCACCCGGAAGCGCATGCGTGCCTGCGGGCGACCTTTCTGGTCGATCCGAACGGCATCATCCAGTGGGCAAGCGCCAACCCGCTGCCGGTGGGCCGCAGCGTGCCGGAGGTGCTTCGTACGCTCGATGCGATTCAGTCGGATGAACTGTGCCCGTGCAACTGGAAGCCCGGCGACCCGCCGCTCAAAGTGTAAGGAAGTAAGCCGAACAATCTCGGAGCGCAAGCAAGGGCTCCTGCTGCCCCTCGCTTGCGTGTTGCATTTAGGTCAACGTGAGAATCTGTGAGACACCTGCATGAAACTCGGCAAAGCGACGCGCGAAGCATTCGGTCTCGCGCTGGCACAACTCGGCGAAACGCAACAGGACATCGTCGTCGTCGACGGTGACGTGGGCAACTCGACACGCACCGAGATTTTCGGCAAGAAGTTCCCGAACCGCTTCTTCAATGTGGGCATCGCGGAATCGAATCTCGTCGGCGTAGCGGCGGGACTGGCGTCGTCAGGCAAACGTGCTTGGCTGGCGAGCTTTGCCGCGTTTGTCATGTGCAACGCCTACGACCAATTGCGGATGTCGGTCGCGTTTCCGTGCCTCGATGTCAAGGTCGTCGGCACGCACGCCGGCATCTCCATCGGCGAGGACGGCCCGTCACAGATGGGCATCGAAGACGTCGGGTTAGCATGCTCATTGCCGAACTTCACCGTGGTCGTCCCGGCCGATGAGCCATCGACGTTCAAGGCCGTCGAGGCGCTCGGCAAGATTCGGACGCCGGCGTACCTGCGGGCCGGCCGACCCACCGTGCCGCTCATTTACGAGAACGGCTGTGATTTCAAACTCGGCAAGGCCAGCCAGGTGCGTGCCGGGAAGGACCTGACCATCATTGCCTGCGGCTTAATGGTGGCGCCGGCGCTGCAAGCGGCCGAGGAGTTAGCGAAGTCCGGCGTGCAGGCGCGGGTGCTCGACATGCACACCATCAAGCCGCTTGACGAGGCCGCCGTACGGGCCGCTGCAATGGAGACGGGCCGCATCGTCGTTGCCGAGGAGCACCTCTTGCATGGCGGACTAGGCAGCGTCGTGGCGATGTCGGTCGCCCGGCAGCATCCCGTGCCGATGCGATTCGTCGGCATCAACGACACGTTTGCCGAATCGGGAAAGCCGGATGAGCTTTTGACGAAGTATGGCTTGACGGCGGCCGACATCGTGAAAGCCGCGAAGTCGTTGCCCACGGCTTGACGGGAGTCACGGCAGGCGTTCAACGATTGCGATTCCGGCAACGTTCGGCAGCCGAGAAATCTCGCGGGCTGCCTCGTGTACCGCGCCCGTTATCTTCAGATAGACGTGCCGGTCCTTGACGACAAATTGCACATCACGCAGTGACAGGTTTCTTTGCAGCAATTCCTTGACGGCAGCCGTCAGCGGGCGATCCAGGTCGTCGACCTGTGGCACACCGAGAGTAGGCGCTGTCTTGGGATCGGGCCGCAGCACGTTGACCTCGTCGGACGAACGCTTCGGCTTGGGTTGCGACGTGGCGGACACCGGATTGTTTGCATCGTTCTTTTCTTGCCCCATCAAGAACCCAAAGGTGCGTCCGTCCACGGGAAGTTTGCGCTGGTTCGGCGCCGGTGTAACGTCGCGTGGAATCCGCGGCACCTCGCGCAGCGGCGTCACCAGAGGCGGTGTTTCGATCCTTAGCGGGGCCGTCATTGGCTGCACGAGATCACTCACGAAAAGTTCATTACGCACCTCAATTAACTCGACCATCGACCGCAAGCAGATTTCAGCGCGAAACGACGCTTCCGCCGACGGCGCCGGCCCCCAGAGAACCGCCTTCCGATCAATGACGGTGACGCCGATGTTGTAGGCGCCAAGCTCCGAGTCGTCGGCGAGCAGCTTGCGAGCTTGCAACGTGTGCAGCACGTCGCGGGCCGCTCCACTCGGGATGCGATTCGACCCAGCAGAAACCGATGGGCCCAAACCAACTATTAGAGACAGGGCAATTAACGATCGGCCAAACATGACCAGTGACTCTGGAACTGCGATGAACTTCCTTGAAGTGATGCTTCCCCGACATGGGAGCGGTGGACCGGCCAAGCGGTCCGCGTCAGCCGGCTGGTCCCGCCTGACGCGACAGGAACACATGCCAGCCGGCTGGCGCCGACCGCTCGCCGCTCCACCGATCCCGGACAGCCGCACGGCTCGTCATGTAATTCTTGCAATATGTCCGTGAAAAGAAAACTCCTGATCTCGACAATCCAGTCGTTTTCCGGCGAGCAGATGTGAAGATATTCGTCTCATGTCGCCTGTCACGGCAGGTTAGGATCGAATTCAACCGCTCCGACAGAAAAACGTTGATGAATCGTCTCGCGAAACATCGCGGCCGCCGCACTACCTACTCGTCTCGATAGTTCGCAAACGACTCCCTTGCCCAAATTCTCGTCAAACTGGCGAAACTCCTCACTGCACGTTAATTCCGCCAAGGCCGGCATTCCGATGAAATCTGTGCAAATTACCGGACGCATTGGTCAGTGGTCAGTGGCCAGGAATGACGAATCGCCACTGACCACTGGCCACAGCATACAACGGAGTGTTGTCCATGAGCCGCTCCAAGAAGCCTTTCAGAGATCTCAACGTAAAGCTGCAAGTCGAGACGCTCGAGAACCGCGTGACCCCGTGCACGGCCCTGAGCGGTTACGTGTACTTCGACGCCAACAACGACGGCCTCTACGACCCCAGCACGGAAACGCCGATCGCCAACAGCACCCTCGAACTGCGCGATCTCAACGATAACGTCATCGCCAGCACGACGACCGACGCCGACGGGTTTTACAAGTTCGACACTGACTTCGCCAATCCGACGACCGACGCAACGCTGACGAAGACAGTCACGTTCGATCCGACGCAGACAAACTTCGAACTCACCGGGCTTTTGGATCAGTTCGACCCGTCGCTGGGTCAGCTCGAGTCGATCGAGATCCAGCACACCGGGTCCATCACCAGCGAAATCAAGGCCGAGAACTTCAGCCGCGACTCGGAATCGGAAATCACGGGCATCGTATCCGGTACGCTAACACTGAGCGGTCCGGGCATGATTAGCCCGCTCACCATCTCCGGCTCGGCAGGCTCGTTCCACGCCCAGCGATTTGACGGCATCACCGATTTCGACGGCGACAGCGGCGGTTCATTCGGCGAGCAGACCGCCGACGGTTCCGAGACCGTCTTCATCACCGGGTCGGACATGGATGCCTACATCGGCGCCGGCCAGGTTGAAATCACGGAAACAGCGATTGCCACGTCCACCGCGACCGGCGGCGGCAACCTCGACGTCCGCGTTCGCAGCACCGCGCAGTCGACCGTCACCGTTATCTATCACTACAAAGCCTACGACTGCCTCCAACCCGGCGACTACAAGATCGTGCAATCGCAGCAACCTGACGGCTTCATCGACGGCCTGGAGTCGATGGATGGCATCGTCGATCCAAACTCGGTCGGCACCGACACAATTTTCGTCACTCTCGGCGACGTCGACCTCGTGCATAACGACTTCGGCGAACTCAAGACAACACAGCTCTCCGGCCACGTCTGGCATGATGCCAACAACGATGGGGTGCGCGACGTCGATGAGGCCCCGATTCCTGGCACATTCATTACGCTCGAAGGTCCCGATGGAATCCAAACGACGGTTACCGACGACAATGGCTACTACGAATTCACCAACCTCCTGCCCGGTACTTACACCGTCAAAGAAACTCAGCCCGCCGATTTCCTCGATGGCAAAGATAACGCCGGCACGCTTGGAGGCAATGTCGTCAACGATCCAGCAGAGGACCAGATTCAAGAGATCACCCTGAATGCGGGCGACAATTCGGAGAACAACGACTTCGGCGAGATCAAACCGGCCAGCATCGCCGGGCATGTGTGGCACGACGCTAACGACGACGGTGTGCGCGATCCTGATGAAGCGCCGATCGCCGACGTCACGGTGACGCTCACTGGTTTCGACGATCAGGGTCCCGTTGTGCTCTCGACGACGACGGATTCATTGGGCGAATACTCCTTCACCAACCTTCGGCCCGGAACGTATGCGTTGAATGAGACGCAACCTGGCGGTTACATCGACGGCAAGGACACGATCGGAACGCCAGGCGGCATGACGGCCAATGACGAGTTCAGCAACATTCAGCTGCCATCCGGATTCGACGGTGTGGACAACGACTTCGGCGAACTGCGCCCGGAAACGCCACCGATTCCACTGCCCAAGAATGTCACGCCCCTCGGTCTCCTGCCGGTGATCAGCAAAGTGCAACTCACGGAGATTCCGGAGCCGATTGCGATCAATGCAACGTTGCGAGCAGAGATGGCGTTTATCGTCGGCAGCACCATCACGCTGACGGGCAGACAGCTTGACGCTTTTGCTACACTAAACGCAGTCGATCGGCTCCACAACGGCCTGTCGCCGGCAAGTTTTGTCAACGAACTGTGGGCCAGTGACGCCCACCGCGCCTGGCAAGCCAGTGCAATCTACCAGGATGTCCTGGGTCGGCTGCCGACCGCTCAAGAAAAAGCAGCCACGATCGCTGAACTGAAGGCAGGCGCGACGGAACTGGCGGTCAAGGAGAACCTGTTCGTTTCGGCAGACTACCAGGCTCTTTATCCGAGCAGCGAGGAATTTGCCGCCGCGCTGTACCAGGACATCCTGAACACGGTACCAGGTTCGCAATCGGTGCAGATGCTTGTGCAGTCAATGGGGAATGAACCTTTGCAGGATGTCGTCCATGGGCTGCTGACGTCCGAAGAAGCGATCGCCAACCAGATTGACGACGTTTATCGGCTAACGCTGCGTCGCGCCGCGACAGCCAATGAGATTCAGACCTGGGCGACGCCGATCAAAACCGGCACGACCACACTCGACGCGCTGACGCGCAGGTTACTCGCGTCCCAGGAGTTCTACCAACTTTGCTTTAGCCAGATAACGTAAAAAGGGAATGCGAAAGCCAGGTCGAGTCAAACGGCCGGCGCCTGCTGATTGGAACCATGCGAATGGCTCGCGTGGCACACCGATCCGCCGGCGCCGGCCGTTCTACATTTTGGGCACAGCCTGTCACGATAGCGCCGATAATTCCGATCGCGAAAACTCTGGCGGCCAGTATGGTAAGTCCCGTTCTTCGACCGGTTAGGGATATGCCAGCGCGAAAGATTGTCGCCGAGGCAGTTTGCGAAGGAAGGCATTAGTTGCCTGACCGCCCAGAGACGATGTTAGTGGTCAGTGATCAGTGGGCAGCAAAGGCAAGTCTTCACTGGCCACTGCTCATGGAGGGTTTTATGAAGGCACTCATCAAGGGCGGATTGTTCCTGGCGCTTGGCTGGTTCGTCGGCGGCGTACATGCACAAGATTCGGCCATAAAATGGCAGGCAGCGAACAGTTCCACACCAGCGACCTCCCGGGCGGTCACACTCAGTCTGCCGCGTCCGATGGCCGGGTCGAGCGACGCGCCAGCCGCTGCGATTATTCGAGCGCAGGCCGCAGAAAACAAGAACCTGGCGCCCGTGCCTAAACTGGAGGTCATTGGACCCGATCTCAAGAATGAGCAGAAACCGAAGAACAACTTCCCACCGGCGCCTAAGCCCGTGCCGACCCCGATCGCCAACAGCCTCACGCCCGATCTCGGTGACCTGGATGATTGCTGCGGACTCGGTGTGTGCAGACCCCGCTTCTTCGCCGGCGATGGGTGTTCGCGGCAAGGCGGTTGTTGGATCAGCGCTGAATACCTGCTCTGGTGGCAGAAAGGTCAATCGATGCCGCCGCTGGTTGTCGGCGCCGCTCCTGGCTCAACGCTCTTGCTGCCCAACTCGACCATTCTCTACGAACGCGAACCCAACCAGAATTTCAGCGGTGGTCGTTTCAGCATTGGCCGCTGGTGCCCGCATTTCTGTAACAACCTGGGTTTTGAAGTCGATTATTTCTTCCTCGGCGGGCAACAATCCACCGCGACCTACGATGGAGGCTTAGGCCTCAGGCTCGGGCGACCATTCGTAAGCGTTCTCAACAATTTCAGCAACAACGTCGAAGTCTTCAACGACGTCGATCGCATCGGCTCGGCCAGCGTCACTACCTATTCCCAGCTCTGGGGCATTGAAGGAAACGCACGCTACAAATGGCTCTGCGGTAACCGCTGGTGGATTGACTGCCTTGTTGGGTATCGTCACCTCAATCTCAGCGAGGGGATCGACATCCAGGAGAACATTCTCTTTCCCAACGGGACGATCTTCAATAACCAGGTCGTCGCCGAGGGAACGTCGTTTGTCGAACGCGAGTACTTCCGCACGCGAAACCTCTTCCACGGGGGCCAGATCGGCCTCAACGGCGAATTCCGACTGCTGAACAGGTGGTCGGTCGGATGGTATACCAAACTCGGTTTCGGCAATGTCCACCAGAGCATTGAACTCGACGCCAATACGACGCGAACGCTGAACGGCGTGGCAAAGACCGAGAAGGGCGCCCTGCTCATCACGCAGACCAACATCGGCCGCTACTCGCAGGATCGTTTCGGAGTCCTGAGCGAAGTCGGCGTCAAGATCGGCTATGACATCACCGACCACCTGCGCATCTTTGTAGGCTACGACTATCTGATGCTCACCAACGTAGCGCGGCCGGGCGAGCAGATCGATGTTCGCGTCAATTCCGACTTGCGGCCCTTCACAGGCAACACGACTTCGACTTCCGCGCGGCTGCCCGCCGTGCTGTTGAACTCCAGCACTTACTGGGCGCAGGGCCTTAACTTCGGGCTGCTGTACAGGTTCTAATGTGCTGCGAACGACTCATCAGAGCCGCAACCGTTAGGGAGCGAACGCTGTCCGCTCCCTAACTTTCGCGGCTCTGACTATTTCGCATCATCCTCTCGACCACGGCGTCCGCCACACACTTGCCTTGCCGAGTCAACGCGACGCGGCTTCCCTCGTCGCGCAATATTCCCTGCTCGAAAAAGTCACGGATCGTTGGCCCTACGAGGTCATCCAAGAAAAACCCCGTTTGTTCGTGGAATTCCTCGCGTCCGATTCCATCGCAGCGGCGCAACTGCACAGCGATCGTTTCGATGGCACGATCTCGCGGCGGCAAGCACTCGGATTGAAACGTGGGAGACTCGCAGGCCAGCAAGCGTCGGATATAAGTCGCCGTGTCGCGCGTGTTCAGCTCGCGCACGCCATTCACGTACCGAGCCGCGCCGACGCCGAAACCGAAGTAGGCGTGATTGGCCCAGTACACCTGGTTGTGCCGACACCGGTTACCCAGGCGAGCGAAGTTAGAGATCTCATAGTGCTCGAATCCGGCTTCGGCCAGCACGTCCATTGCATGCGTGTAGAATCCGTACTCGGTATCCTCGTCGAGGCCGGAAACCTTGCCCCGTTCGCGGTCCTTCCAAAGCCGCGTCCCCTTCTCGTAGGTCAAGCCATACGTGGCGATATGCGTCGGCCCAAGCTCCAGAGCGGCAGTCAGATCGGCGTGCCACTGGTCAAGCGTTTGCTCGGGCACGCCGAAAATCAGGTCGACCGAAATGTTGCCGATAAATGGTCGGATGAACTCCAAGACGCGAGGCACGTCGTCGGGCCGATGATCGCGTTCCAGTATCTGCAACAGCCTCGGCTGAAACGACTGCACGCCGAGGCTGAGGCGATTGACGCCGAACTGTGCGAGCAACTCAATTTTTTCACGATCGAGGTAGCTCGGATTCGCTTCGACGGAAAACTCATGTCCCTGCCGATCGTTGGAGTCAAGCGGTAGCCACCGTTGCACGAGTCGCAACAATCGCTCCAGCGCCCGATGCGGCAAGTAAGTTGGCGTTCCTCCGCCGAAGAAAAGCGTTCGCACCGGCTGCGGCTCGTTCAGCGTGGCCAGCTCGATCTCAAGCGCCGTGAGATACGCGTCGATCCGCTCGTCCTGTCCGACAGCAACGGCGAAATCGCAGTAGCCGCAATGGTAGGCGCAGAAGGGAACATGCACATACGCCGCCGTCGGCCAAAGCCAGGCAGGTCTCGCGTCAATCATGCATACATTGTAGCTGATCGACGCCAGCGCTACCTGATGGCGATCTGCATCACTTCGCGCGCTTTACTGGGCGGTGAGGCGCCCTTCACCTGCACCCAGACTTCCGCTTGCTTGGCTTTGCTCCGGTGCACGGCAACAGCGAAGCAATAGTAGGCAAGGTCAGCCGTGCCGACGCGTGGGACCTCTCGATTGATCTTGCAAACCAGCGTGTCCTCCCGCCATTCAGGCTTGGCGAAGGTTACGCGGTTGGACCCCGATCCCTCCGTCTGGCGAACCAAAAGGAGCGACTCCTTGGCGAATTCGATCTTGCCGCTGCGCATCGCTTTGACAAAGGCGGCGCGTTCGTTCCAACCGGGCTGCTTCTCGATTTGCATCAGGAACTCGTCGAGTTGTTTTTGCGAGTTGATGACGCGCGAGTCGAAGTTGTTGTACCCATGCTCGCGCGCCGGCACACCGATAAGCCGAAACCCTTTGGTTTCTTGAGCGAGGCTCGGACTGATTGCAGACAAGGCCAGAAGACTGACCGACACAAAAAACAGAACTCTCATGATTCATCCCCATGTCATAGCACGATTGGCATTTCTTGTGGGTTTCATCCGACACCTCATAGTATGAGGGCACTGTCGGCAAATTGCAAAGTTATTCGGAATAAAATCGGCATATCCGAATTCAGGCTGCAGATAGTACATGCACAACGTCGCTTCTCCGTTTGACATCGCCGGGCCAACGCGATAGACTGCAGAGCGTGGAAGAGCATTACTACGCGATGGGGAGCGTCCGCCATGCCGCTTCATGAGATTCACGGCTGTACGCCAAGTGATCACCCGCGCATCGACCGCCGCCGGCTGTTGCAAGCGGGTGGGACGGCGATGTTCGGCATGGGCCTCGCCGATCTGTTGCGGCTCGAAGCACACGCGGACACCGCGCGGCGTCGAGCCAAGTCGGTCATCTTTATATTCCAGTCGGGCGGACCATCGCAGCATGAGACGTTCGATCCCAAGCCTGACGCTCCCGACGGCATTCGCGGCGAGTACGGCACGACGCAGACCGCGCTGGCGGGCGCTCGATTCTGCGAATACTTGCCACGGCTGGCACAACGGGCCAATTTGTTTTCCATCGTTCGCACGATGCATCATCCGGAGGATCGGCAATTTCGCAACGAGCACAATAGCTGCACGTATCTCCTGCACGCCGGGCTCGCGCAGATGCCGATCGGCGATTCGAACGCCAGCATCGTCAATCCGCGCCAAGGGCGGTTCGAATGGCCGTCGATCGGGTCGTTGATCGCCTACGCGGCGCCGACGCCGCCGGGCGTGGTTTTGCCTGCCGTGGTCGAGATACCGCGTGCCAACAACATGCGCTATCCCGGGCGAGGCTCCGGCATCCTGGGCCCTCGCTACGATCGTTGGGGCGTCGACCTGGCTCCGGTATGTCGAGCGCCCGATCCGGCCGGCTCGTGTCCGAACTGCTTTAGCCACGATGACCCAAACGATGCCGCTCGCGCTCCTGGCGCCGGACCGAACGCGTGGTGGAACAACACGAGCTGCCGCAATGCCGAATTCCATCTGCCGAGCCTGGGCGAGCACGGAACGATATCGATCCCGCAGCTTAACGATCGCGCGAGCATCCTGCAACAACTCGAATCAATGCGGCGCGGCTTTGAGGCGGCGCCGCTTGAAACCTGGGACGTGCATCGCGAACGGGCGATGCGGCTCATCCTATCGGCGTCGCGGCCCGGACGACACAACCCATTCGATCTGACGCACGAATCGGATCGCATCCGCGATCTTTACGGCCGAGAGGAATGGGGCCAAGCGTTTCTAGTCGCGCGGCGGCTTGTCGAGTCCGGCGTGCGCATGGTGCAGGTCAACCTGCGCGGCTGGGACACGCATCAGAACGCCTTTCGCGACTTGAAGGGCAAGCTGTTGCCGTCGCTCGATCATTGTTTGAGCGGACTGCTCGACGATCTGCATCAACGCGGTTTGCTCGACGATACGCTGATTGTGATGTGCGGCGAGATGGGGCGAACGCCGCGGATCTCGCCGATCGCCGTCGGCGGCCGCAATGCATCGGGCGAGATCTTTACGCCGGGCCGGCATCACTGGGGCGACGTATTCCCGTGCTTCTTCGCCGGAGGCGGCATCCGCGCTGGCCAAATCATCGGCCAAACCGATCGTCACGGCGGCGTCCCGATCACGCAAGCCTACACGCCCGAAGATCTCGCCGCCACCATCTTCCAATGTCTCGGCGTCGGCCCGCACGCCGAGTTCCGCGATGCCCAAGCACGCCCCTACCGCATCCACCGCGGCCAGCCCATTCAGGCACTCCTTGGCTGAATTTGAAGCCCGCGGCAGCAACGTGTAGAGTGCAAGCAGACGCCCCGACAAGAGGAACCGCGATGAGCATCGCAACCCTTCAAGAACCGATCGCCGCTATCGGCGACGACGAGCTCTACGAAGTTGTCGACGGCTTGCGCGTGAAGACTCCACCCATGCGCGTATTCTCCGTCTGGATTACCTCAGACATTCACGGTTACCTTGCAGCCTGCGCGAAAGCATACGACGCTGGGCGCGCGATCGCCGAGGCGCTCTTCCACCTACCCGCGCCGGTCAACCGCGATCGCCGGCCCGATGTGGCGTTTGTGTCGTACCAGCGCTGAGCGAAGACCAAACCGATCCCGCCGACTGATAATGCGTGGGATGTGGTGCCGACTCCAACCACGGAGATCGTCAGTCCCAACGACAAAGCGGACGAACTGCTGCAAAAGGTCTGCGAGTACTTCCGCGCTGGCGTCGAAATGGTGTGGGTCGTCTATCCAACCGTCAGCATAGTTTACATCTACATGTCGCCGACGCAAATTGCGGTGCTGTCCAAGAACGACGTACTCGAGGGCGGCACGGTCTTCCCCGGCTTCCGCCTGCCGCTCAGCGAGCTCTTCACGCAGCCCGACGCGACGGCGAATGGAGAACGGTGAGCTTTCCACGTCAACTTTTGACTGCATCGAATCCGCAGGTTCACGATGTGCCAACAGCCGCCGCCGGTTCGGCGAGCCCCTCATCGAATACGCCCATCTTGCGGAACTTCTGATAGCGCTGTTCGAGCAGATCGGGGATGGGCATCTGCTTCAAGTCACGCAGCGATCGCAAGAGATAAGCCTTGAGGATGTTGCCCATCTGCCTGGGATCGCGGTGTGCGCCGCCGAGCGGCTCGGCGATGATCTCGTCGATGACATGCAGGCGAAACAGGTCACGGGCGGTGAGCTTGAGGGCGTCGGCAGCGAGACGTTTGGTTTGGTCGTTAGCCTCTTTCCAGAGGATGCCGGCGCAGCCTTCCGGGCTAATGACCGAGTAGTAGGCAAATTCGAGCATGGAGACGCGATCGCCGATGCCGATGCCGAGCGCGCCGCCGGACCCGCCTTCACCGATGACCACGCAGATTACGGGCGTTTCGAGCCGGGCCATCTCCAGTAGATTGATCGCAATGAGCTGTGCCTGCCCGCGTTCTTCGGCGCCGATGCCGGGATAAGCGCCCGGCGTGTCAATCAAGCATATTACGGGAAGTTTGAACTTGGCCGCCAGCTTCATCTTGTTGAGCGCCTTGCGATAGCCCTCCGGATGAGCGCAGCCGAATAGGCACTCATTGCGTTCCTTGAGAGTATGCCCTTTTTGCTGACCGATTAGCACGACGCGGTGGTCGCCGATGCGAGCAAACCCTGAGCGTACGGCTCGATCATCGCCGAAGGCACGGTCGCCGTGGAGTTCGACGAACTCGTCGAAGATCATGTCGATGTAGTCGACCGTCTGCGGCCGATCGGGATGGCGCGAGACGAGAACTGTGTCCCAGGCGCTGAGGTTGTTGTAGATCTTGCGGATCAGGCTAGTGAGCTCGCGGCGGATGCGGCGGATTTCATCCGTGCCCTGGTCGTCGGTGCGCGTCTCCATGCGCGCGAGCACGGATTCAAGCTCTTCGATTTCCTTCTCGAACGGCAGATAAGGACTGGCCATGGACTAGCGCCCCGCAGTTTCCGCTACACCGCAAGCAGTCGTAGGTGAAAATAGTGTACGCGAGCGGAGCGGGATTGCCAGAGGGCGACCGACGTGCGTTATTCGTGAATCTTGATGAGCAGACGAATGGCGCCCGGCTGCGGCGCGGGACGCTGCTTGGCGAACTGGGCGACCTCGGCCGACGGATTGGCGCCGACGACGGGCAATACAACTGCTTGGCGTTCGCGGTTCGCCGCCGGTTTCATGTTCGGCTCGCCCAGGAGTTTGTCCAGCTTCTGGCGGTCATCTTTGGCCGCCGGCGTCACCGTGACTTTTTGATACGGAGAGGTCATGTCTTTTTGCTTCATGTTGAACGGCTGCACGTAGTCCTTGCTCAGTTCGCTCATGAGCTTCATGACTTCGTCGGAAGTCATGTTGTCCGCATAGACGACGTACTCGACCTTGCCCTGCGTCTTGTCAGCGAGCTTCTTCGTTGCCGACGCATCCGCGACAAGCGTGATCTTGTTTTCACGCAGGACGTTCTTCAGGCGGTCCATGGCGACCTTGTTGCCCTTGACGGTGATATCGAGTTGCACGATGGGGTCGCGCTGCAGTTCCTTGGCAAGCTGCGTCGTCTTCTGACCATCTTTGATTTCGCTGAACCTCGCAACAAACACCGGATCTATCGGGATCGGCTTGCTGAATCCGTCGAATGTGCCGTTGACCAAATGATCCACGAGCGGATTCGGCTTGCGCGGCGATGGCGGAGTCGGTTGAGGCGTCGGCGTCACACCGGGCTGCTGCTTCTCCGGCTTCTTCTCTTCCCCCTTGGCGAACGGCGCCTCATCCTTCGTTGGCGACTCCGGATCGATCATGTGCTTGTAGTACAGGAAACCCATGGCGGCAATCAGCAGCGAGGCAGCCAGCGAAGCGGCGATGTACGGAACCCAGGAACCACGCGCGGGCCTGCTCGGCGCCTGCGTTGTAACTTGTGCTTGTTCGTCGGCAATTGCCTGGAGAATTTCATCGACGAGGCTCGGCTCAACGTTGTGCTGAGGCAGTTGCTTGAGCTTGTGGGCATTCTCTTGAAGCTGCCGCAACATCTCGCGTGCTTCCGCGGACATGTTTAGCAGACGCATGACCGCCTCGCGCTGGCGGTCATTTAACTCGCCATCGACGTAGCCGGTCAACAGTTCCATTTCTTGTTCGGAGAGCATGACAATTCTCACAACGCTTCGGCACGCGCTGGTCTACGACCCGCGGCTAAACGTCAGTCCACCTTTTCCTGCTGCAACAAAAGATCGCGAATCTCCAGGCGGGCCCGGTGCAAGCGGCTGCGAATCGTTCCGATCGGCACGCCCAGAATCTCGGCCATCTCCTCGTATTTCATCCCTTCCATGTCCTTCATCACGAGCACGGCTCGATGCTCCTGCGATAGCTTGGCCAGCGCGTCGTGCACTTTGCGTTCTTCCTCAGCCATCTCGATCGAGTGGCCTGGCCGACCCGTTTCGGATGGATCGAGCGGATCCAGGCCCGTCTGGCTATCGCCGCCGGCTTGAATCCGCAAGGCGGGCCGCTGCTTTCGCTTCATGCTGATCGCGGTGTTGACCGCGATGCGATAAAGCCACGTAAAAAAGAGCGAGTCTCCCTTGAACGAATGCAGCGATTGGTAGGCGTGAAGAAAAGCCTCTTGCACGACGTCCCGCGCGTCCTCGGCGTTGTCCACCAAACGCAATACCGTGTTGAACAGACGGTCTTGATAGCGAGCCACTAGCGCGCCGAATGCGGCCGAGCTACCTTCGCGGCATTCCGTGATCAAGCGATTATCGTCTGAAGTCACGATGTCCTACTGCTACAAAGAGACGCCGCCACACTCCGAAAGGTTCCAGAATCGTCAGGCGAACGCTTACATTTGATATAGCGGGGGATTGTTTGGTTTGCAAACGGAAACGTAACTGATTTAATGATTTGCGCTTACGGCGACCTCTGGAGATTCCACCTCAGATCTTGTAAAGAGACTATACGTGCACAATCGTTTACCCACGCGCGATGCTGAGAGCTATGGACTCGACAAACATCATTATTCGCGGCGCCCGCGAACATAACCTGCAGAACATCAACCTCGAGCTTCCGCGCAATCAGCTCATTGTGTTCACCGGCGTGAGCGGGTCGGGCAAATCGTCGCTCGCTTTCGATACGCTTTATGCCGAGGGGCAGCGGCGCTACGTCGAATCGCTCTCATCTTATGCTCGACAGTTTCTCGGGCAGCTACAGAAGCCCGACGTCGACTATCTCGCCGGTCTGTCGCCGTCGATCAGCATTCAACAAAAAGCGGCCGGCAAAAACCCGCGCTCGACCGTCGGGACGATCACCGAGATTCACGACTACTTGCGCGTTCTCTACGCCCGTGTCGGGCAAGGGCACTGTCCGGCGTGCGATCGGCCCATCACCGCGCAATCTCGCGAGCAGATCCTCCAACGTATTCTCGCGCTGCCCGAGGGGACAAAGTTCCTCGTGCTCGCGCCGGTTGTGCGCGGTCAGAAAGGCGAGTACAAGGATCTCTTTCAGGACATGCTCAAACGAGGTTATCTTCGGGCGCGCGTTGATGGGCAGATCGTTCGGCTGACCGATGACCTCAAACTGGATCGCCGCATCAAACACGACATTGCGATTGTCGTCGATCGCTTGAAGGTAGATTCCAAGGTGCGGATACGTCTGGCGGAGGCCGTCGAGCAGGCGCTCGTCCTGGCAGATGGCAACATTATCGTCGCAATCGACCGGGAGGGCGAGGCTCCTGCCGAGCCGCGAGTCCCAGGCTCGGCGGGAGCCTCGCCCTCCCAAGCCGACGAGGATATCATCCTGTCGGCACATTATGCGTGTACGCATTGCGATCGTTCCTACGAGCCGCCTTCGCCTCAGCTTTTCAGCTTCAACAGTCCGCATGGCATGTGCCTCGATTGCGATGGACTCGGCACGCGCTACTCGTTCGACCCCGATCTTCTCGTTCCCGATTCAAGCAAGAGCTTTTACGACGGCGCAATTCCGATCGTCGGCCCCCTGCGCGGCATGGGCCGTTGGCGCAAGCATATCTTCGAAGGCGTTGCCAAGGCATTCGGCATCGATGTCAAGAAGCCATGGAATGATCTTTCTGACGAGGCGAAACATGTCCTCTTGCACGGCACGGGAAACCAACACATCGCCTTCGAGTGGAAGATGCGCGGCGGCAATGTGTGGAAGCACGGCGGCACATGGGAGGGCATTGTCCCCCAACTTTTGAGCAGCTTCAAGAAGACCGCCGCCGGCCCGCGCCGGCTGCAGCTCGAAAAATACATGCGCGTGATGCGCTGTCCGACCTGTCAGGGACACCGCTTGAACGCGCAGGCCCGGGCCGTCCGCGTCGCGGGCAAGACGATGATCGAAGCCGAGGCGATGCCGATCAGCGAGTTGGCGGTGTGGGTCGGCATCTACCAGCCCGGAGCGCAAGCGACGGGCTCGGCCGCGGACCCGTCGCTTGCGCTCCGCTCTGGCATCACTTTGGAATCCTCCCTCGAACCCGTGCAGCGTCAAATCGCCGTGGAAATCCTGAAGGAAATCCGGGCTCGAGTTCAGTTTCTTTTGAATGTCGGACTGCACTATCTCTCGCTCGATCGCACGGCCCCGACCCTTTCCGGCGGAGAAGCCCAGCGTATTCGTCTGGCGGGCCAAATCGGCTCCGGCCTCGTCGGCGTCCTGTATATCCTCGACGAGCCGTCTATCGGCCTGCACCCGCGCGACAATGATCGGCTCTTGCGCAGCCTCGAAACACTGCGCGACATGGGCAACACCGTCCTCGTTGTCGAGCACGATGAAGAGACAATGCGAGCGGCCGACTACATCGTTGACTTCGGCCCCGGTCCCGGCGTGCGCGGCGGCCACGTCGTCGCCGCCGGTTCTTACGACGACATTGTGGCGAGTCCAAACAGCGTCACGGGACAATATCTGCACAGTGCAAAAGCCATCGCCATTCCGAAGCAACGCCGAAAGCCGTCGAATCGCACTATTCGCATCGTCGGCGCCCGGCATAACAATCTCAAGAGCATTTCAGTCGAGATCCCGCTCGGCACCTTCGTCTGCGTCACCGGCGTCAGCGGTTCGGGCAAGTCCTCGCTCGTCAATGACATCTTGCTGGAAGCCGCCAAGGAAGCCCAGGGGCGAGCGCAGCGATCCCCGGGGATCGACGACCAGGACGATGAATCTGATGAAATGCCTCATTTCATTGGCGCCCATGATCGTCTGGAAGGCATTGAGCATATCGACAAGATCATCGACATTGACCAGTCGCCCATCGGTCGCACGCCGCGCTCGAACCCGGCGACCTACATCAAAGCCTTCGACCAGATACGCGACCTGTTCGCTCTGATGCCGGAGGCGAAGATTCGTGGCTACAAGCCAGGGCGATTTAGTTTCAACAAGCCGGGCGGCCGCTGCGAGGCATGCGAAGGCAACGGCTCAAACCGCCTGGAGATGGATTTTCTCGCCGACGTCTGGGTGACCTGTCCCGTGTGCGAAGGGCATCGTTTCAATCGCGAGACTTTGCAAGTTCGCTTCAAGGGGAAGAACATTCACGACGTGCTCGAGATGGACGTTCAAGAGGCGCTGGAGCTATTCACGAACGTGCCGAAAGTTCGCGAGATGCTGCAAACGCTGCACGACGTGGGCCTCGACTACATCAAGCTCGGACAGCCCTCCCCTACGCTTTCCGGCGGCGAGGCGCAGCGCATCAAGTTGGCCCGCGAGTTGTGCCGGCGTTCGACGGGGAAAACGCTGTACATTCTCGACGAGCCGACGACGGGCCTGCACTTCGACGACATCAGCAAGCTCTTGCAAGTCTTGCACGGTTTCGCCGACGCGGGCAACACGGTCGTCGTCATCGAGCATAACCTCGATGTCATCAAGACCGCCGATTGGATCATCGATCTGGGCCCCGACGGCGGCGCGGGGGGCGGGCACATCGTCTGCACCGGCACGCCCGAAAGCGTCGCAGGTTGCCGCGAGTCCTTTACCGGTCAAGCGCTGGCCGATTTGTTTAGCCGCTCGCCATTGCCGAGCGCGAACGCCCGCGCCGGCCAAAAGCCGGCGGCCAAACGAAAACGCGTTGCCGACGAAGCGCTCACTCACCTGATTGTCCAGGGCGCTCAGCAGCACAATCTCAAGAACATCACCGTCGAAATGCCACGCGACGCCATGACCGTCTGCTGCGGCCCCAGCGGATCGGGCAAGTCGTCGCTGGCCATGGACACGATTTTCGCTGAAGGACAGCGCCGCTACGTCGAATCGCTGTCGTCTTATGCTCGCCAATTCCTGGGCCAAGTGCAGAAGCCGAAAGTCGAGCACGTGAGCGGCCTGTCGCCGGCGATCAGCATCGAACAACAAACGACCAGCAAAAGCCCACGCTCCACGGTCGGCACTGTCACCGAAATCTACGACTATCTGCGTATCCTCTTTGCCCGGCTCGGCAAACCCTACTGCCCAAAATGTCAGCTGCCGATCGGAACGCAAACGTCCGATGAGATCATCGAGTGGATCCTGAGCTTGCCTGAAGGAACGAAGTTGTACCTTATGGCGCCGATCGAACGGCGCGGCCAAGAGAAGTACGACGCGGTGTTCGACGAAATTCGCCGGAGCGGCTTCGTACGGATGCGTGTGGACGGCACGTCGTTCAACATCGATGCGCCCCCTTCAATCGACCATCGCCGCAAGCACCTGATTGAAGTGATCATCGATCGTGTGATAGTTCGCAAGAGCCAGCGCGGCCGATTCGCCGACGCCGTGGAGGCTGCCCTCGACTTGGGCAAAGGCGTGATGCACATCGCCCACGTCGATGACGCCGCGGACGAAACAAAATGGAGGGTCGATCGCTACAGCCAGCATTTTGCCTGCGATAATTGCGGGCGCAGTTTCGAGCCGCTCAATCCGCATCATTTTTCGTTCAACAGTCCGCTAGGCTGGTGCGCATCGTGCGAGGGCCTGGGCACGCAAAAAGGCGCCAACCCGGCCGTGTTGGTTCGCGATCCGTCGCGCACGCTGCGCGCCGGCGCCCTCGTCGCCTGGCCGGATCTGAACGCCGATCAGCCGTTCACACTGTTCGCCGAGGCAATCGCCAGGCACGGTGGGTTCTCGCTCGACGTGCCGTGGTCGCAGCTCGAGCCGGCTCATCAGCGGCTAGTTCTTTATGGCACCGGCGACGCGTGGATCTCGCTCACGAACACACAGGCTACGAGCACGCAGCGCAAGCAAGTGCGATCTCAAAAGCACTTGCTTGCGCTGCGTGCTCAGGAGACGTTTCAATACAAGGGTGTCATGCCTGCTCTGACGGAAGCGGCGCGAGTCAGTTTCTATTTCCGCCAACGACTCGATTACCTCGTTAGCGATGTCCCCTGCTCCACTTGCGGAGGCTCACGCCTCAAGGACTACGCCAGCGCATGCCGATTTCAGGACCAGACGATTGCGCAAGTCTGCGATTGGCCGCTCCGCCAAACCTTCGCGTTTTTTCAAAATCTCGACCTCACGAAAGAGCAGCGGAGAATCGCAGGCGAAGTGTTGCGCGAGGTGCAGAATCGCGTCAAGTTTCTGATCGATGTCGGTTTGGACTATGTGACGTTGAGCCGATCAACGCCGACACTTTCCGGCGGCGAATCGCAGCGCATCCGTCTCGCCAGTCAAATCGGCAGCGGCCTGACCGGCGTCTTGTACGTGCTCGACGAGCCGACGATCGGCTTGCACCCGCGCGACAACCGCCGGCTGCTTGACGCCCTTCACAACCTGCGCGACTTGGGCAATACGTTGGTACTTGTCGAACACGATCGCGAAGTCATCTCGGCCGCAGACTATCTTCTCGACTTCGGTCCCGGCGCCGGCGATCGCGGCGGCGAGATCACCGCGCAGGGATCGCCCAAGGTCGTCCTGAAGTCGAAAACCTCGTTGACCGGACAGTACTTGAGCGGCAAGAAGGCAATACCGGTGCCGACGAATCGACGCGTGGCCGCTAGCGGCCCTGCAGAGTCTGCTTCGCCGCAAGCGGCGTTGATCGTCAAAGGCGCTCGTCAGAATAACCTCAAGAACATCGACGTCGCGTTCCCGCTGGGATGCTTCATCGCCGTCACCGGCGTCTCGGGTTCTGGCAAGTCGTCGCTCGTGCATGAAATCCTCTATAGCGCCCTGGCTCGCAAGCTGCATCGCGCCGGCGTCACGGTCGGCGCTCACGACGAGATCCGTGGACTTGAGAACATCGACAAGGTCATCAACGTCGATCAGGATCCCCTGGGAAATTCGCCGAGTTCCAATCCCGCAACGTACACCGGCGTGTTCGATCTCATTCGTCAGCTCTTCGCGCAACTCCCCGAATCGCGGGTTCGCGGCTGGCAGCCCAAGCGATTCAGCTTCAACAAGCCCGGCGGCCGATGCGAGGCGTGCGAAGGCAACGGCCAGAAGAAGATTGAGATGCACTTCCTGCCCGACGTCTGGGTCGAGTGCGACATCTGCAACGGCCGACGCTACAATCCGGAAACGCTCGCTGTTCTGTACAAGGGCAAGAGCATCGCCGACGTGTTGGCCGTGCGCATCGGCGACGCGCTCGAGTTGTTCAGCAACATCCCGAAGATTCGCCGGATCCTCCAGACGCTCGCCGACGTCGGACTAGAGTACTTGGCTCTCGGTCAACCCGCGCCGACACTCTCCGGCGGCGAAGCGCAGCGAGTGAAGCTTGCAGCCGAGTTATCTCGACCAAATACGGGAAAAACCGTGTATGTCCTCGACGAGCCTACCACTGGGCTGCACTTCGATGACATACGCAAACTTCTCGACGTACTCAATCGTCTCGTCGATCTCGGCAACACGGTGATCGTCGTGGAGCACAACCTCGATGTCATCAAGACCGCGGACTGGATCATCGACATGGGGCCCGAAGCGGGCGACGCCGGCGGCCGAGTCGTCGTGGAAGGGACGCCGGAGGTGGTGGCTGCCGCTTGCGGCTTGGCGTTCGCCGGGCGCCGAGCGAGCGCGAAGCCGCAAGCGGCGAACCAGTCCCACACCGCGCGATTCATTGCCCAGATGCTCGACGCCGGCCCGTACGCCGAGAGGCCGAAGTACGACCCGTTCGCCGCTGAGAAGAACCGCGATGGAGATGTCGCTCTCGAACAAGTCGGCAAAGATGCCGCCATGCCATGGCAGACGGACGGCAAAACCTGGCATACCAAAAATCGTCTCTCGCACGACGGCAAACCGTGCCGTTGGGACGGTGAAATCTTAAGCTGGATCGACGACAGAATCCACGCCCTGGGCGACTTCGCCGAGACCAACTGGAAGCATCAATCCACTGTCGAAATCGCCGCTCCGACCAAATCGCTCGGTTGGTTCTTTCACGCTCACACCAACATGGAATGGCTCACTCGGCTCATCTTCCGCGTCGGCAAAAACGCCTTTCAGCAAGCCGAACTCAACCGCAAGCTCGGCTTGCCCACGCTCAACGACACGCCCGGCATCCAGGTCTATTCGAACGAGCCGCGCGTCCACGTCGCCAATCGCAAAGGCCCCTGGCAAGAGATATGGATGTTGATGCACAAGCTCGACGAGATCGACACGCCCGCGTTTGACGAGTTCCTGCGCAAGGCCGTCGAGTCGTTTCACAAAACGCTAAATCGCATGAACACCAAGCCTGAAGACGTGATGCCGTGGAAGGTCAACGGCGAGCGATGGCATCTGAACGAGAAGGGCTTTCCGCCGGGCCGCAAGCTGCAATGGGATCGTGCCATCCTCCCTCGGTTGCTCGATGTCCTACGCAAGGTCGAGCCAAAGATCGAAATCGCCTGGGACAATCGCGCTCATATCAGCATCGCCGTTCCCGACGTTTCGCGCGCCTGGGCCTATCTGCGGACCAAGGACTCGGATGCCCTGCACTGTCGATTCCTGGGCAAGAAGGGGCAATTCAATCTCAATCAGATCGAGAAGTTCGGCATCGAGCCTGCGCTGCAGCCGGCGGCCGACGGCGAGGCACTGGTGTTGCATTTCCAGCATGACAATCACATGCCGGTACAAGCGTTGCGGGAGTTGTTGCAGCAACATCTGGAGGGGTTTCGCGAGGTATTCGTAAGCTGAACCCGGGGACTCGCTCTGGTCGTCCCTGGGCTTCGATTGGGGACACGCGTATGATAAAAACGAAAATCGAATGACGCCCGCGGAACCCGTGGCATGCTCTTTGCCGTCCATATCAGCGACAACGTCCTGGCGCCGGCCTGGCTTTTGGCCGGCTTCGCGTTGACGATGATGCTGCTTTGGCTCGGCTCACGCAAGCTGAGCGACGACGAGATTCCACGGATCGCCATTCTCACCGCAGCATTCTTTATTTCCTCGTCCATCCACATTCGCGTGGGTCCGACATCGATTCACTTGCTGCTGACCGGGCTCGTCGGCGTTGTCATCGGCATGCGGGCGCCGCTGGCGATCTTCACGGGGCTTCTGCTTCAGGCGTTTCTCATCGGCCACGGCGGCTATTACGTCCTCGGCGTCAATGCCTGCATCATGACCTGCCCTGCGCTGTTGGCCCTTGCGCTCTTTCGGTTCCTGCACCAGATTGCTTGGCTAAAAACCTCAATCGGGCGGACGCTGATCGTTGGCATCGGTGGATTTGTCTGGTTCATGAGCGCCGCCTACGGCGTGACGCTGTTACTGAACTCGTCGTTCACCAACTTGGAAGCGATCGCCATTGAACTGGCTAACGCTCGGCTCATCGATCCGTGGATTGTCGGCTCCGGAATCGTATTCGCTGCGCTCGCTGCGGTGCTCGAACGGCAGCTTGAAAGCTCTCCAGAGTTCCCGATTGGGTTCCTGGTCGGCGAGCTTTCCGTACTGGCTACCGTTGCTCTTAATTGCGCGGTCCTGGCCATCGCCGGCGAGAACTTGCCATCGCTGATGATCATGGGGCTGGTAATCGCTCATCTGCCGTTTGCCGTCGTGGAAGGTGTCATCCTTGGATTCGTGGTTGGCTTTCTGGCCCGCGTGAAGCCGGAGATGCTGGGGATCGCGCCGCAGCCTGAAACACCGGCCAAGGATGCGCCTTCCTTCACCAACGCTTTGGCCTCTGAGGCGTCTCCGATTGACGCGTCGCCACATAAACTAATGAATACATGACGGCGACAGGGCGAGCGACACCATTCGCGAATCCGCCAAACGACGGCGGCGACACAGACTCTCTCCGAAGCGCATCGAGGATCTCTCCCATGAATCCCGAATATCGTTTGAAAGACCCGAGTCAAGTATTCAGCCCAGGCCTTCTCTTCTATAAGACCCTGATCGCTCGGAACATTAAAGCCCTTATTGCTCGCGTCGGCGATCCAAGCCGGCTCCGACCTCACGTGAAGACGCACAAGACTCGGCAGATCGTCCGCATGGAGCGCGAGGCCGGCATCACCAAACAGAAATGCGCCACCATCGCGGAGGCGGAAATGCTCGGTCAGTGCGAAGTCCCCGATGTGTTGTTGGCCTATCCCATGGTCGGGCCGAACTGTGCACGATTCGCTCAGCTGGTGAAGAAATACCCCGGCACGAAGTATTCCGTGATTGCAGATCATGCACTGGGCATTCAGCAATTGTCCGACGCGATGAGGAACGCCGGCGTCAGCGCCGAAGTATTTCTTGACGTCGATGTCGGCCAGCATCGCACAGGCATCGCCGCAGGACCCGCAGCACGGCAACTCTACGAGCAACTCGCTCGCTCCTCGGGGTTGAAGCCGGGCGGATTTCACGTGTACGATGGGCATAATCATCAGCACCCGATCGAGGAGCGCAAGGCCGCCGTGGAGAAGATGCTGGCGCCGGTGCTGGAGTTGCGGGACACGTTGACCAAATCCGGACTCTCCGTTCCACGCCTGGTCGTCGGTGGAACGCCGACGTTCCCGGTGTTCGCAACGCTGGAGATCGCCGGCGCCGAGTGCTCGCCCGGCACCTGCGTGCTGAACGATTTCAACTACGGCACGTGGTTCCAGGACATGGGCGAGTTCGCACATGCGGCCCTTCTGTTGACGCGCGTGATCAGCCGGCCGACGGCGACCCGCGTGACCTTCGACCTGGGCTACAAGGCCGTCGCGAGCGATCCGCCGGCGGGAAAACGCTGTGTGTTGCTCGATGTCAAAGGCGACCATGTGCTTCAGAACGAGGAGCACCTCGTGGTGGAGATGCCGGATGCTGAGCGCTTTCAGCCGGGAGATGTCGCGTATGCGTTGCCCGCCCATGTTTGCCCGACATCGGCGATGCATCAGTTCGCCTATATCGTCGAGAACAACCAGGTCGTCGATCGCTGGGACATCGCCTCGCGCGATCGCGTGCTGACGATTTGATCGGTTGATATAATGCACGAGAAGCCCAGGGGTGAGCGCAGCAAATCCCTGGAATCGAGCGTAAAATCCCGGAGGCTCGCTGCGCTCCCCTCTGGGATTGGAATGAATATTCTTCCCATGGACGACTCCCCTGATCCGCTGAAACCCAAGTTCAAACGCGTCTTGCTGAAGCTGTCCGGCGAAGGCTTCGGCCCGCCGGGCAAGAGCGGCATTAACATCGACGACACTCTCAAGATCGCACAACAGATCAAGAAAGTCCATGAGCGCGGCGTGCAGTTGGCCGTTGTTATCGGCGCGGGCAATCTTTTGCGCGGCGAGCAATTCAGCGCCGGCGGTTCGGTCATCAAGAAAACCACCGCACATTACATGGGCATGCTTGCGACGGTCCTCAACGGGCTCGCACTGCAAAGCGCGCTCGAGAGCCTTGGCTGCGAAACGCGCCTGATGACCGCCATGCGCATGGAAACCGTCGCCGAACCGTACATCCACCGCCGGGCGATTCGGCACCTTGAGAAAGGGCGCGTCGTCATTCTCGCCGGCGGAACGGGCAATCCGTTCGTCACCACGGACACGGCGGCGGCGCTTCGGGCTTGCGAGTTGGAAGCGAACATTTTGCTCAAGGCAACCAAAGTCGACGGCGTGTACACGGAGGATCCGGAGATCAATCCGCACGCTCAGAAGTACCAGAAACTTACGCACACACAGGTGCTGCGCGATAGCTTGCGCGTGATGGATGCCGCCGCCATCGACATGTGCCGCAGCGCAAAGCTGCCGATCCTGGTTTTCAATTTCAACAAAGAGGGGAACATCGAACGAGCCATCGCGGGGCAAGCGATCGGCACGCTGGTGGAGGCGGGATGACGCATTCACCGCTTGCGACGTAGCAATGAACTGCTACGACGCCAGCGGCAAGGGGAACCGACCATGACAACCGACGAAATCCTATTCGATGCCGAAGAACGCATGGAGAAGGCCGTTGACGTCTTCAAGGAACACCTGCGCGGCTTGCGGACCGGCCGGGCTACGCCGGCGCTGGTCGATAACTTGCGCGTCGAGTACTACGGCTCGCCGACGCCGCTCAAGACGCTGGCGCAGATCAACTGCCCCGACCCGCAGTCGATTGTTATCAGGCCGTTCGACGCCAGTTGCTTGAAAGACATCGAGAAGGCGATTCGATCCAGCAACCTCGGCATGTCTCCCAACAACGATGGCAAGATGATTCGTCTCACCGTCCCCGCGATGTCCGGCGATCAGCGCAAGAAGATGGTCGCCGAGATCAAGAAGAACAGCGAAGACGCCAAGGTCGCTTGCCGCAATATCCGCCGCGACGCCAACAAGCATTTCGATGTCGCCGAGAAAGGCAAGGAAATGACCGAAGATGAGCGCGACGCCGGCAAGGAAAAGGTGCAGAACCTGCTGAAGACGTTTGAAGGCAAAATCGACGAGATGGCTGACAAGAAGTCGAAAGAGATCATGGAGTAGATTCCACATTTTGCCGCTCGCCTTCGGCGAGCACTCACGGGGCACGAGGTTAGTTCATGCGCAGTTTGGCCGACGTCATGCAATCGCTTGCCGTCCGTCCCGATGTCGGCCTGGCGGAAACGCAAGTGCAAGCAAGTCGGCAGCAGTTCGGCGACAACGCACTTACCCCCATTCCGCGCGAGCCGATCTGGCTCAAGTTCATCGAGAAATTTGACGAGCCCATCATCAAGATTCTGATCGCGGCCGCCTTGTTGTCGATGATCGTCGACATCTTCAAGTTCGATCCGGTTGCCTCGGGTGTTTGCTTCGGCGCCCTGATGGCAATCGTGGTCTTGGCATACCTCCTCGGGCTCAACCGCTGGACGCCGATCCTGATGTTCGCGTCGGCGATCGTGGTTTTTGGCGTCGGGCTCGCGAGCGCCCATTTTCTCGTTGAAGGGTTGGCCGTAATGGTCGCCGTCATTCTGGCGACCGGCGTTGCCTTTGCCAGCGAGTACAAGAGCGACCGAGAATTCGACGTGCTCAATGCCCAGAAAGAATCGCTACGCTGCAAAGTTCGCCGCGACGGCAAGGTCCACAGCATGCCGAGCGAGGAGATCGTCGTCGGCGACATTGTACTTCTCGAAACCGGCGACGAGATCCCCGCTGATGGCCGACTCTTGCAGTCCAATGAACTGCTCATCGATCAATCGCTGATGACCGGCGAATCCGAGCCGGCGGCAAAATCCGTTCAACAACACGACGACACTACGCACGGCCCGGAGCAACCGGGTTGTCTTTATCGGGGCACTCAGGTCGTCGACGGAACCGCCCAGATGCTCGTCATCGAGGTCGGCGATCGAACCGACCTCGGCAAGATCGCCCACAGCCTTGCCGCGCTGGAGGTCGAGCGTCCAGACGAAACGACGGAATCACGCATCAAGCGCAAGCTGACGATCTCCAAGGAACTAACGCCTCTTCAGCAGAAGCTCGCCGTCCTCGCCGGCCTGATCAGCCAGGTCGGTTACATCGCCGCGGCATTGATCTTCGTTGCGCTATTGTTTCACGGCATGCGCACCGGCCAGGTTTTTTGGCCAACCACGAGTGCAGAGTTCGCTAAAATCGTGAGCGAACTGCTTGGGTATTTCATGACAATGGTGATCATAATCGTCGTTGCCGTGCCCGAAGGTTTGCCGATGAGCGTGACGATCTCACTGGCTCTCGCCATGCAAAAGATGACGCGCGCCAACTCACTAGTGCGCCAACTCGTGGCCTGCGAAACCATCGGTTCGGCGACGGTAATCTGCACGGACAAAACAGGAACGATGACGCAGAATCTAATGCGCGTCGATCGGGTATGCCTCGCCGAGAGCACGATTGATTCGGGCGAAGCTGCCTTCCTCCCTGCAGTTGCTGAAGAGCCGTTTAGCGGCGGGCCGTCGGC
>VGZI01000047.1 GCA_016872605.1 Planctomycetota bacterium | reverse complement strand
GGCATGTTGACGACGAAGCCGACGAGGACGGTTCCCGGAATCAGCAGAGCACGCACTTTCGTAAGCGGATGGACGAGCAGGTGCACGAGGTGTTGATCGCATTCCGTGTGCTTGAGCACATGAGCGAAGCCCATGCCGCAACAGAGTGGAATGACGAATCGTTCATTGGTCAACGTGGCGATAAACTCGCGCACGACGGCCTGCGGATTCCAGGCGATCACGCCGAGAACGAGAGCCGTCACCGTCAGCGTGAGTCTCACCTCGTACTCGTGCAGAACGGCCCAGACCGCCGCCGCGATGACGGCAAGCCCGAGAATCTGCTGCCAGGCGGCGATGTCGGCGAAGAGCATTGGCATGGTACTCGATGCAGATCGGATCAGCGGTTGAAGCCATGATACGACTTTGCCGCCACACGTTGGGGAACGCTCGGAAAGGTGGAATCGGAAGCTTCGCAGGGCCGCTGCAAATGTTGTAAAATGATGGGAGCACAGGCGAACATCCAATGAATCGTGCCGAGATTCACGACGTCTTGGATAATAGGAGTTCCGCCATGAGCATCCGATTTACGTGCCCCACGTGCCATGCCGTCCTGAAGATTGCCGAGATGATCGCGGAACCGCGCAAGGTACGCTGTACCGGGTGCAGCCTCGTCATCCTCGTTTCTCCCGACGAAGACGCTCCGAACGGCCTAAGAACATCGGTGCCGGAGAAGCCAAGCAAGACGGGCGAGTCGGAAGAAGAAAAGACGCGCCAACGGAACATCCTCATCGGCGTAATTGTTGGAGTACTCGTTCTGTTAGCTGCCGGAATCTGGTGGTCGACGCGGGCGCGAACCGACCGGGCGGCCATTGAAGGACTAGTCGTACTCGACAACGTGCTGATCGACCAAGGCACGATCACATTCGTGCCGGCTGAGGGGGTCAAAGGCGATCGGGTGACGTTGGGAATCATCAAAGGCCGCTACCAGGTTAGCGCCGCGCACGGCCCATTTGTCGGGGAAAACCGAGTGGAGATTAACTCGGAAAAATCCGGTGGCGGCGAGGCAGTTGCCAAGCGCTACAACACGGAATCGAAACTGACGATCACTATTGAGCCCGGAAGCATCACCAAGGACTTCGAGGTGCAATCGCGGTGATCGCAACGTTAGGGTTCTGTCGGCCGCCCTGTCATGCGAGAAGCCAGGTGAGCGCTCCGACCATTCCTGCCGCCGGCAGCGCGATCAAAAGGATTGCGCAGCCGCCGCCAAACTTCTTGAAGCCCGCGTTGCGCGCTTCATAGGCGCACTTCTGGCTGCAGAAGTATCCGGACGGCTCGGTATTTCCTGTATCAGGATTGACGTCCTCGTTGTAGACGTAACTCCCCTGAAATCGTGTGTTGCACCAGTCGCAGGAGTTCACGGCGAAGCTCCGATGGCATGGATCATTCGAGGAAATGGACTTTAATTCCGCAAGAACCACCTGTCAAGAAAAAAATCACAACTTTCGATTCACGTTGGACAGCGTCGCACGTTCCTCGTATTCCACTGATGAACATGTGGACGCAGAACTACGATCCCCTCGGCTCGCTCTGGTTGTCGACGCTCGCTGCCGCGACACCGGTGGTGTTGCTCATGGCGCTGTTGGCGACCGGACGCGTGTCCGCGCCGAAGGCAGCGTTGGCGGGGTTGGCGGCGGCGCTGGTGTTGGCGGTCTTTCTGTACGTTCCCGAGGATCCCGAAAACGTCGCCGGATACTTCGAGCGCGTCGCCGACTGGGTGCCGACCATGCTGGCGGCCTCGGCGAACGGAGCGGCGTTCGGGCTCCTTCCGATCGGCTGGATTGTCCTGTCGGCCATATTCCTCTACAACCTGACCGTCGAAACCGGCCAGTTCGACATCGTCAAGCATTCCGTGGCCGCCCTTTCCGATGATCGTCGCATTCAGGCGCTGTTGATCGCATTCAGCTTCGGCGCGTTTGTCGAAGGCGCTGCGGGCTTCGGCACGCCGGTGGCGATCTCGGCAGCGCTCATGATGGGCGCGGGCTTTAAGCCGCTCTACGCAGCCGGCCTAGCCTTGTTGGCGAACACCTCGCCCGTTGCGTTCGGCGCGCTCGGCACTCCGATCTTGACACTGGCCAACGTGACCGGCCTCGACGCGCAACGGCTCAGTGCCATGGCAGGTCGGCAACTTCCGCTCTTTTCGCTCCTCGTTCCGGCCTGGCTCGTCTGGGTCATGGCGGGATGGCGCGGCGTCGTCGGCGTTTGGCCGGCGCTCGTCGTGTGCGGCGGCACATTCGCCGTCGTGCAATTCCTCGTCGCCAATTTCATCGGCCCCGAACTCGTCGACGTCGCCGGCGGACTGGTGTCGCTCGTTTGCTTGGCTGCGTTTCTCAAGTTTTGGCAACCGTCCACGCCCTGGCAATTCGACGACGATCCTCAGAGCCGCGAGCCTGAGCGATCACAGGGCGACTCATTCCCGCAGGACCAACCGGCGCACACCATCGGCGCCATTGCCTCGGCATGGGTCCCCTGGTTATTGCTCACGACGCTCGTCCTCGCCTGGGGCATCCCCAACGTCAAGACAACACTCGGCGCCGCGACCAAGCAAGAGCGCAAAGCTTTCAGCGACAAGACGAATGGCGTGGACGTGCAGGCGACGAACGTGTTGATTCAAGTTCCTGCCCTGCACAAGAAGATCGCCCGCGACGCGCCGGTCGTTCACAAACGCGAAATCGAACCGGCCATCTACGAACTGAATTGGCTGTCCGCCACCGGCACCGGCATCTTCGTCGCCGCCATTCTGTCGGCGTTTTGGCTGCGCATCGGCGTCCACAGCTTTCTTGGCATTTTCGCGACCACCTGCTGGAGCATGCGCTGGCCGCTCTTTACGATCGCCTGCATGCTGGCGATCGCCTACACCACGCGCTACAGCGGCATGGACGCGACGATGGGCCTGGCGTTCACGCACACCGGCTGGCTGTATCCGCTGTTCGCCGCGTTGCTGGGCTGGCTTGGAGTCGCTTTGACGGGTTCGGATACGTCATCGAACGCCCTGTTCGGCAGCTTGCAGACCATCACCGCCAGCCAACTGGCTCAGCCCGGCGGCGCCCTCGCCCATCTCGGCGTCGAAAATGCGCAGGTGCTATTGGCGTCGGCGAACTCGACCGGGGGCGTCATGGGGAAGATGATCGACGCCCAGAGCATCGTCGTCGCCGCCGTCGCCACCGGCCAGCACGATCAAGAAGGTCCGATTCTGCGTTTTGTGTTTTGGCACAGCTTGATTCTGGCTATTCTGATGGGTCTCTTGGTGTTGGCCCAGGCGTACTGGGGCGCGTGGATGATACCATAGATCTTTGGTTAGCGTTCGCATGGCGCCGCGCGAGCGCTAGACAACGATGGCGATGAACCAGTCATTTGCACAACGCCAAAAACGCATCGGCAATCTGTCTCGCGGTCGCATCGATGCCGGCGCATTGCTTTTGCCAATCGGCGTCGCTCATCCCGTGGGGACACGGGGCCGAGCAAACTTCGATGTACGCCTTCGCTTTCGGCTCCGTGCCGCTGGGCCGCAGCGCGATGCACACGCCTTCGCCGACCTGGAAGACCAACACATTCCGAGCGGCTTTGTCGGTAGCGCCCTTGAACGGGCCCAGCCAGCCGTTCTCGTCTTGCAAATCGTCGATGCTGGTCACTTTCCGATCGCCGATTGTCTGGGGCGGCGTTTCACGCAGCCGATTGAGCATGCGGGCCATCAGCATCTTGCCTTCGACGCCGGGCATGGCGATGTTGCGAACCTCGTGACGAAAGTAGCCGAACTGTTTCTCGAGCCCGTGCAGATAGGCGACGACATTCGTCCCGGCCCGTTTGCAATCGAGCGCCATTTCAGCCAGCAGAAGCGAGGCGGCCCCGGAGTCCTTGTCACGCATATGCGGCGTCACCAGGTAGCCGTGGCTTTCTTCACAGCCGATCACGTAGTCGTCCGGTGTCCCTTCGATCTCTTCGTAGGCGCCGGTTTCTTCGAGCTGATGCAAGACCTCGGCGATGTACTTGAAGCCGACGAGCAGGTTGTCGACGACCTGGGCCTTGAAATGCCGCGCGATGCGCGTGACGAGGTTCGACGTCACGAGGCTCTTGGCGACGATCGGCCGCCGCGGCATCGTGCCGTTCTCGACAAGCTTCGAGAGCTTGAAGTGAGTCAAGAGGGCGGCGATCTGGTTGCCGGTGAGGAAATGAAACGCGGCCTCACCTGGGTTAGCCGGACGCGCAAGCGACGGTAGCGAGGATCCGTCGCTTGCGCGTCCGGCTAACGGGGCGGAATCGGGCGCCATCGCGCCGACGCGGTCGGCGTCGGGGTCGGTGGCGATGACGAGATCGGCGCCGACGCTCTTGGCCAACGTTTCGGCACGGTCCATCGACCGCGGAAACTCGGGGTTCGGCAAGTCGGTCACGTTGGGAAACTGGCCGTTCGGCTGCATCTGCTCTTCGACGGGGCGAACGCGGAAGCCCTGAGCCGTCAGCACCTCCATCGCCCCCATCCCGCCGACGCCATGCAGCGGCGTGAAAACGACCTGAATCTCGTCGAAGCGCGGCGGCTTGACCAGGCTCTGCTTACGGCACAACTCGATGTACGCTTTGTGCGGCGCTTCATCGAGGAATTGAATCTTGCCACTGCGAACCGCTTCCGGCCATTCCATCGCCTTGATGACGGTGACTTGCTCGACGAGGTCGGCCATGATCTGATCGTCGGGCGGCACCGGTTGGCCGCCGCGTTCGTCGTAGAACTTACCGCCGTTGTCATCGGGTGGGTTGTGCGAGGCGCTGATGTTCAATCCGCCGTGCGCGTGAAGAAAGCGAATCGTGAACGACAACTCCGGCGTCGACAGATACCGTGCCTCCCCTCGTCCTCCGGGAGGGGGGTGTGGGGTGAGAGTGCCGTCCGGCAAGATGTACGATGCGATACCGTTGGCGGCGTAGACGCAAGCGGCGTACTGAGCGAAGCGCTTCGACGACAAATGCAACACCGGGTTGGGAAGCGACGGATTGTAGTTCTTCTTTCGGTCTTCGAACTGGCGCACATCATACGCGAGCGCGACGGTCAGCTTTGGCGTGCTGGGAAATCGTTCCTTGAGGTAGGCGGCATGTCCCTGGACCGATGCGCCGAGAGTCCAGAGGTTCATGCGATTCGGCCCTATGCCGACCAGCCCACGCCGCCCGCCGGTGCCGAACGGCATGATCTGGTAGAACCGATCGAGAAGGCCCGCCCACTTCTTTTCGTCGATGAGCCATTCGATCTGTTGCCTATATGGGGCGAACTCGGGCTCCGTCAGCCAGCGGGTCAGATTCTTGGCGGCCTGGGTCTTGAAAGCGGCGTCGGCGTCCACGCTCTGAAAGCCGGCGATGGCCTGTTGCAAGCGGTCCATGGCATCCTCACGCTCGTGGTAGGCATGCGAGTTTTCTGCTATCTTAGCAATATTGGAGGTTCCCGATGGCTAGTGCGACTTTGACTAGACGGCGAGCGGCGCTGAGCACCGATGTGCCCAACGGACAGACAACCGAGTGTTTTGGAGACGACGCTTCCGAAGCTTTCTTCATGCCAGATGGTTCGATGAGGTTGGATGAATTTCGCCAATGGACGTATTCCGACGATTTCCCGGTTGCCACGTGGGAAGCGTTTCGATCGGGGCGTCTGCGCTTCATCCCGACTGCCGATGGGGACGACTATATCGAACTCGAAGGAAGTCCCGATTGGATACTGGAAATCGTCAGTCCCAGTTCGGTGCTCAAAGGCAAGAAAAAACTTCGCAAACGTTACCACAAAGCCGGCGTGAGAGAATACTGGCTTATTGATGCGCGCGGCGATGAAGTCGATTTCCAGATATAAATTCGCAGCGACAAGGACTTCGAGCCGGCCGAACGCGATGGCGAATGGCAAATTTCCACGATCTTCGGCAAGAAATTTTGCCTGCCTCGGATCAAGGACGAGTTAGGTGAGGTCGACTATCGGCTCGACCTGATGTGACGACTGCCATGTCGCGCGAGCGCGAAGCCGCAAGCGGCGGGAATATGGCCAACCTCATTTACGATTACGACGTCATCGTCGTCGGCGCAGGGCACGCGGGGATTGAAGCCGCTCTCGCGCCGGCACGGATGGGGTTGCGCACCGTGCTGCTCACCATGAACGCTGACACCGTCGGAGCGATGAGCTGCAACCCGGCGATCGGCGGCGTCGCCAAGGGGCAGATCGTCCGCGAAATCGATGCCCTCGGCGGCGAGATGGGCAAGGTCATCGACGCCACCGGCATCCAGTTCCGCATGCTCAATCGCACCAAGGGCCCGGCCATGCATTCGCCGCGCGCCCAGGCCGATAAGAAGGCCTACCAGTTCGAGATGAAACGACGCGTTGAAGATCAAGCAGACCTCACGCTGCGGCAGGAACTGGTTGAAGCAATTCTGATTTCAAGCCCAGGGGTTCGGAGTACCTCACCCCTGGGCTTCAATTTCACTGTGATCGGCGTCCGAACCCGCGGCGACACGATTTACCGCGCTCCCGTCGTCATTCTCACCACCGGCACGTTCCTCAAAGCGCTCATGCATATGGGCGAGGCCAAGACGCGCGGCGGCAGGGCAGGGGATCAGTCGGCCGAAACGCTCTCGGAGAGCATCAACGCCTGCGGCATCCAGCTTGCGCGCTTCAAGACGGGGACGCCCTGCCGGCTCAACGGGCGAACCATCGACTTCTCCAAGTGCGAAGAGCAACTCGGCGACGCCGACCCGCGGCCGTTTAGCTTCGCGACGGGCCGGATCACGCAGCCGCAACTGCCTTGTCATATCACGTACACGAACGATGCGGTGCATGAAGTCATTCGCGCTAACCTTGAGCGGTCGCCGATGTACTCGGGGCAGATTCAGAGCCGGGGCCCGCGCTATTGCCCGTCGATCGAAGACAAGGTGGTGCGTTTCGCCGACAAGGATCGGCATCAGATTTTCCTGGAACCTGAAGGCCGCAACACGTGGGAGTATTATTGCAACGGCATCTCGACGAGCTTGCCCAACGACGTGCAGGCGGCGATGCTGCGCAACATTCCGGGATTGGAGAAGGCGGAGGTGATGCGCTGGGGCTATGCCGTGGAGTACGATTACGCTCCGCCGACGCAGTTGCATCCGACGTTGGAAACGAAGGCGGTCGCTGGCCTGTATTTCGCCGGGCAGATCAACGGTACGACCGGCTACGAGGAAGCCGCGGCTCAAGGGTTGATCGCCGGCGTCAATGCGGGGCTGAAGCTCAAGGGCGAGCCGCCGCTGATTCTCGACCGCAGCCAGGCATACATTGGAGTGCTGATCGACGACCTCGTGACCAAGGGTGTCGATGAGCCGTACCGCATGTTCACATCGCGGGCCGAGTATCGCTTGCTGCTAAGGCACGATAACGCGGATCGCCGGTTGACGCCGATCGGACGGCGCGTCGGCCTGGTCGACGCCGCCGACTGGGCGCGCCTGGAGCATAAAGAGGCCGCGATCGGGCGGCTGACCGAAGTGCTTGGCGAAAGTAAGCACGACGGTCGGTCGCTGGAACAATGGCTGCGACGAACGGAGACACGCTGGGACGAGATCGCCGCCTTGCTGCCCGAGGCGAACGGATTCCCGGCGGACATCGTCGAGCAGGTTGTGCTCGAAGCGAAATACGCTGGCTACATCGATCGCCAGGCGGCCCAGGTCGAACGCTTTCAGCGGCTCGAAGGCAAGCACATTCCCGCGACGTTCGATTACCACGCCATCCCACAGCTTCGCCATGAAGCCAAGGAAAAACTGACGACCGTGCGGCCCACGAGTCTCGGCCAGGCATCGCGCATCAGTGGCATCACGCCGGCCGATTTGGCGGTGATCATGCTGTACCTGGACGAACCGAGATCGTGATACGTGATGTGACCGTTCGCCATGCTGCCGGGGTAGGGTGCATCTCAAAGAGCCGCTTACTTCGTGCGCTGCTCCTTCGCGGACATTGAAACCCGGCGGCGTTGGCTTACACTGACCGTTCCACTGATCATCATCCATCCTAACCGGAGCGTTGTCATGATGCCCGTTTCCCAACGTTGGCTTTGCGCTTTCATCGCATGGGTCGGCTTCGCGTTCTCGATCGCTCAGAGCCAAGAACTGCCGAAGATGAAGTTTAACGAAGTGCGCGAGATCGCTCCGGGGGTGTTCTTCCGCTACTCGGACATTCGGGTGCCGTTTGACTTAGCCACGTTCGGCGGATCGAACAACATCTGGATCGTGTTCGAAGACTACGTGATGGTTTACGACGCCAACTTTCCGAAAGAAGCGCAAGATGTGATCGCTGCCATTCGGAAAACCACGGATAAGCCGATCCGTTACGTCGTCGATTCGCATCATCACGGAGACCATGCGTACGGCAATGCGGCGTTCGCCAAGGCAGGCGCCACGGTCATCGCATCGGCCAACACGTCGCGGCTGCTGCGCGTCAACGGGCCGAAGGAGTTCGAGGATGCCGGCAAGGGAAAAGACGGACGCAAGGACATTCGCGACAGCTACCTGAAGGTCCCTGATCTCATTTTCGACGAGAAGCTTGTTTTTGAGGATAGCAAGCAGCGGGTCGAAATCATGTTTTTCGGCCATGCCCACACGGCCGGCGATGCCCTTTTGTATATGCCCAAGCACAAGATTCTCTGCACCGGCGACTCGTGCACCAATGGTCCGTTTAACTACTTGGGGCATTCGGACACCGCTTCGTGGATTCGCGTCCTTGAAAAAGCTGAGCAGCTCGACGTGAAAATTGTTTGTCCAGGCCACGGAAAACTCGCCGGCAAGGAACTGCTCGGCAAACAAAAGCGCTATTTCGTCGAGCTTCGGGAGCAAGTCAAAAAGGGCATCGACGCTGGCAAAGAATTTCCCGACATCCTAAAAAGCATCGACATGCCCTGGCACAAAGAATGGACGACGATTGAAGCCAACACACGCAAGGACGAGACGCGGCATGTTTTCGACGAGATGACAGGCCGAACCATGCCGTGGGATTTGGTCGAGGACTTCGGCATCTATGAAGGCCCATCGCCGACGAAGAAGGACAAGGGCTGGACGGGGCCGAAGAAGATCATCGTGCCAGCGCTCATGCCAGCGCGTTTGCGCGAGTTGAAGATGATCGCGCCGGACATTTTCTTCATCCCGGTCAAGACGGCGGCGGAGGCGGCGAAGGAAGCGCCCGGCGCCGATGCGGTGATCGGGTTCTGCAACGCCGACATCGTCAAGGCGAACTCAAACCTGCGCTGGATCCAGATCGGCCACGCCGGTGTCGAAAAGCACCTTGTGCCGGAGCTGGTCAAGAGTGACATCTGCGTCACGACGAATTTGCAGCGGCTGCACGGCCCGAACGTTGCGGACTCGGCAATGGCATTGCTGTTAGCGTTGACGCGCGATGTGCGCACAGGTAACGCGATCTCGGCCGATCGCTGGAAGAAGCTCAAGGAGGCATCGCGAGCGGATGAACTCCACGGCAAGACGATGCTCATCGTGGGCATGGGCGGTATTGGCACGCAGATCGCTCGTCGTGCCGAAGCCTTTGGCATGCGTGTCATGGGCATCGATCCGAACGAAGCGATCACCAAGCCGGCGTTCGTGTTCAGCCTCGATCGGCCCGCCAAGATGATGGACCTGCTGCCCAAGGCGGACGTCGTCGTTCTCGCCTGTCCGCTAACCAAGGAAACGCGCGGCATGTTCGGCGCGTCGCAGTTCGCGGCCATGAAGAAGTCGGCGTATTTCGTTAACATCGCCCGCGGCGGTTTGGTCGATCAGTTGGCCATGATTGACGCGCTAAAGGCGAAGGCGATCGCTGGCGCTGGACTCGACGTGACCGATCCGGAGCCCTTGCCTGACGCCTCGCCGCTGTGGAAGCTGCCGAACGTCGTGTTGACGCCACATATCGGCGGTCAGTCGGATGGGGCGCGCGATCGCACCTGGCGCTTGTTTCGGGAGAACGTGCGCCGGTTCAACGCCGGCGAGCCGCTTTTGTGCGTGGTGGACAAGGGGAAGGGGTATTGATCGTGCCCGTTTACGTTTAGCGCTCGCAAAGCGCCATGCGAGCGCTAAACGTAAACAAGCTCAAAACTCCTTGCGTTGCAGGATCGTGCCGCCTTCCTTTTCGATGGCGGCGGCAATTGCGCGGATCAAATCCTCGGCTTGCTGGTTGATCTTGGCGACGCCGGCCGAGCCGCTCGTGAGCCAGGGGCTGTTGTTCTCGAGCACTACTTCATTGCCATCGCTGTATGACGCAACCGAAACTTCAAAGTTACAATGCGGAGCGAGTGCGCCGGCGATGAAGCCGAGCAGGGCGCTCCCCTTGGTGGCGGTGAAGCGTGTGGAGTTTGCCTCGATCGGCGTGAGTGAGAAGCCGAGGTCCTGGGCAGTGCGCCAGGCAACTTTGAGACACGTCTGCGGTTCGAGTTTCGTCAGCAATTTGATGCCAGCCATCGCATGTCCCTCATCGGTCTGGATCGAAGAAGGCCTTTCTATTATCATACGCAGTGAACTTACCGATATCGGATATAAAGAATACATGAAACCGCACGATGTCATCGTGGTCGGCGGAGGTGTAATCGGGCTGACGACGGCGTACTTCCTCGCCAAGGAGGGGGCCAGTGTCCTACTCTGCGACCAGGGCAAAGTTGGCATGGAATCGTCCTGGGCCGGCGCCGGCATCATCCCACCAAGCAATCCGGACCACGCGCAACTCCCCCTGGATCGGCTCCGGGCGCTGAGCAGTGCAAACTTCCCCGCTCTGTCCAAAGAACTCCAGGAACGGACCGGCATCGACAACGGATACGTGCGCTGCGGCGGCCTGGAATTCGGAATTGAACACGCAGCCATGCCCGCTGATGAATGGTACGGCCTCGGGGTTACAATAAATCGACTATCGGAAAAAGATGTGGCGCGCATGGAGCCGAACATCGCGGCGAATGTTGGAACCGCACTCGAGATCCCGGAAATGGCCCAGCTGCGGAACCCTCACCACGTGCGAGCGCTGAAGGCGGCCTGCCTTTCGACAGGTCGGTTCGCTCTTCGCGAGGACGTGCCGGTGAGTTCCTTGCACTGCCAGGCCAATCGCGTCCAAGGAATCCGCGTCGGCGACGAAATACTATCAGGGGGCGCCGTACTCGTGGCTGCCGGCGCATGGACGGATCGATTGCTTCAGCCACTCGGTGTGCACTTGAAGATTGAGCCGGTACGCGGGCAGATTGCCTTGCTCAATCCAGGCGCAATGCTCTTTCGGCATATCCTCATTAGCGGCGCTCAGTATCTGGTCCCTCGGCTTGATGGGCGAGTGCTGATCGGATCGACCGAGGAACACGTCGGCTTTGACAAGGCGACGACAGCCGAGGCGATAGACGGCTTGCTGGCGTTGGGTGTCCGCTTGGTTCCGCGACTGGCCGGCGCGGCGCTGGAACGGACTTGGGCAGGACTGCGGCCCGGCAGCCCGGACGGCTTGCCGTTCTTGGGCCCCGTGCCGGGCGTTACCGGATTGTGCGTTGCCGCCGGGCATTTTCGCGCGGGCATCCAACTGTCCATCGGCACCGCGATCCTCCTCAAGGAAATGCTTCTGGGCCAGCAGCCGACGATGCCGGCTGATGCGTTTCGACTGGCTCGCTAACATTGACTGAAGCCCAGGGGAGAGGTACTCCGAACCCCTGGGATCCCAAGGGTTAGAGGTACGTAGCCGCTGGGCATCTTCAAAGGACCGACGATGGATCATGCAGCCGTTCGCAGTTTGACGAGTCAACTTGCCGAGGATTTGGCCTGGCTGGAACAACATGCCCAGTCGAAGCCGCAGCATGCGGCCCAGGCGGGCGAGTTGCGATTTGCGGCGGCGCTGGTTCGCAATGTGGTCGCGCCATTTTTGGAGGGGCAGGGGCCGATGCCGCTCCACGTTGCCGTGGTTGGCGGCGCCGGGGCCGGCAAAAGCACGGTTTCCAACATGCTGTGCGGCTCCGTATTGGCCGAGTCGAATCCACAAGCGGGGTTCACACGTCATCCCGTCGCCTACGCCAGTTCGGCGGGAACCATCGCCTGGCCGTCGAGTCTCGGCTTCCTCGGACCGCTCCGGCGTTTGGGCACGCCAGAGCCGTCGAGTCTTGACTCGGACGTCTATCAAGTTCGCAGAGTCAGCCTTGAAGACGGACAGATTAGTGCGCTGGACAAGTACCTCGTATGGGACTGCCCGGACATGACGACGTGGGCGGCGACGGGTTACGTCTCGCGTCTTCTTGAAGTGAGCGCATTGGCCGACGTCGTGGTCTATGTGGCGTCGGATGAGCGTTACAACGACGAGGTGCCGACGCAGTTCTTGCGACTGCTCTTGCAGTCAGGCAAGATGGTTGTGGTGTGCTTGATGAAGATGCGTGAAGCCGATGCGCCGGCATTCTTGGCGCACTTTCAGCGTGAGGTGCTCGATCGCATGCCGGCCGCCGCCGTCGCTACACTCGCGGTTCCGCAACTAACGCATGCCCAGCTCGCGGACCCGAGCCAGAATGCGCCCACGTATCGCGTGCCGATCCTCAATCAAATCCTCGTGCTCGGCGAACCGAACCTTGGAGCGCGGCAACGGACGGTGCGGTCCGCGACCTCCTACCTGGTGAGTTGCCAGCAGCATCTTGTCAGCGTGGCCCGCGACGACCTGCTCGCGCTCGATGGCTGGCGGCAACTCGTGCGCGAAGGCCAGAACGAGTTCGAGGCTCGCTATCGTCGTGAGTTCCTCACCGGCGAACGCTTTCACCGCTTCGACGAAGCGCTCATCCGCTTGCTCGAATTGCTTGAACTACCCGGCATCGGCCGCGTCGCCAGCATCGCCATGGATGTTCTGCGTTGGCCGTGGACGTGGGGAAAGAAGCTATTTGAAGGGGCGTTCTCCCGGCCCGAAGCCACCGCCATGCCGGAACGCGAAGTGCTCGACGCCGGCCTCTCCGGCTGGATCGATCACCTTCGGAAAGAGTCGCTCAAGAAGGCGAACAACCATCCTCTTTGGCAACACGTGCAGCAAGGGTTTAACACCGGCCTCGACGCAACCATCAAGGAACGCTTCGGCGAGGCGGTGCGCGGTTTTCAACTCAGTCTTGGCGACGAGGTGGAACGCACCGCCCGCGCCATTTACGAGGATCTCGAAAAAAATCCGGTGGCTTTGACCGCTTTCCGCAGCGCGAAGTTCGGCCTGGAAATCACGACCATGCTCGGCTCCTTCGGCGCCATCCTCTACACGGGTGGTTTGGCGTTGCCGTTCATCTTGGGCAGCGCCATCGCCGTCCCGATCGCCGCATCGGTCATCCAGATGCTCACCGAGCTCTTTGGTCGGCAATACGTCGAGTTTCATCGCGAACAGATTCGGCAACGGCAGGAGACACTTGTAGCCCAGCACATCTCCGGGCCGCTCACCGATTGGCTCGCGAGTTGGCCGTCGACCGGGGGTTCGACCTATGATCGGCTGCAGCAAGTGCTCAAGCGTTTCCCGGAGAATCTGAAGCAACTCGAATCCGCGATCAACGCGGCGATGCAATGACGCACTACTTTGCTTTGTCTTTGTCCGATGCCTTCAAAATCTCGATCTTCGCGACGTGCGGTCCCTCATTCGCGTGCGGCACTTCCCATGTCAGACGAACGCGGGCGCCGATCGGGACGGCGTCAATCTGCTTGTTCAGGTTTGCGCGATCGCCGAACCGCCAGTAGCGGCGCGGCGTCTCCTCGCCATCCGCTTTGACGAGAACACCTTTTCCGTAGGTTCGGTCGAGTAGCACGCCCACGACGACGCCGGTTTTCTTCTCGCCGCCTTTGGTTTTTTCCTTCTGGATCAACTCGATCTTGGCGACATGCGGGCCCTCGTTGGCGTCGATCACTTCCCAAACGAGGCGAACCCGGCTGCCGACGGCGACGGCGTCGAGTTGCTTCCGCATCTCCGCAGATGGTGTAGCGCCATAGCCCCAGTAACGGCGTGGCGTTTCTTCTCCGTCGGCCTTGACGGTGACCCAACAGGGCCGATCGAGCTTTTTCTCGGTGAGCACTCCTTCGACCGTGCCGACTCTCTTGTCTCGCTTCTTGCCTTGGGCCTCGGCTGTGAGCACCGAACTGGCTACTCCAAGCAAGACCACGAGGATCACCGTTTGTCGCACCATGGTGTTCGCTCCGCGGGATACATACATGATTCACTCAACGGTCAATGATACCCGACGACGGCCGATTCGGTAACGACAAAAACCGCAGGACACCATCGTAGACCTCACGCTCGGCGTGAGGTCTACGATGGTTGCAGGCCGTTCCACTGGTGCAATGGCTCGTCGTTCGCGATAATGAAAGGAAGTGGAACCTCTCCTTTCCCATGGCACTGGAGAATGCCTATGCCGACCGAACCGTCGCTGCGTCTGGATTTCGTGCAACCGGGGATCGCTCGCATCACGTTTGACATGCCGGGCAGCCGGGCGAACACACTCAATCAGAACATTCAGGCCGAGTTCGAGAACGTCCTGACGCAGTTAGAAAACACGCCGAATCTGCAAGGGCTGATCTTCTGCAGCGCGAAGCCGGGCATGTATATCGCCGGCGCCGATTTGAAGGAACTGATCAGCGTCCTGAAGCCGGGCAATGTCGATTCGAGGACGCTGACCTTGCGAGGCCTGGCGTTCATGGCGCGGTTCGAAAAGCTGCCGTGCCCGACGGTTGCGCTCATCGACGGCGCTTGCATGGGAGGCGGCACGGAACTCTCGCTGGCCATGGACTATCGGCTCGCGGGGTCGCATCCCAAATGCGAGATCGGCTTGCCGGAAACGAAGATCGGCATCATCCCCGGCTGGGGCGGCACGCAGCGATTGCCTCGCCTCATTGGTCCGAGCCTCGCGATCGAGATTATCTGCACGGGCGAACCAGTCAAAGCGCAGCGGGCGCGTGAGATCGGCATCGTATGGGATGCTGTGCCGTCGGAGAAGATTCTCGACGAGGGCTTACGTCTTTTGGCCTGGTCGCGTGAGTCAGGCGACTGGAAGAAGATTCGCGTCAAGAAACAGCAGCCGGTCGGCCTATCGGAGGATCAGCATCAGTACACCTTCGCCGTGGCTCGCGCTCAGGTTCTTGCCAAGACGAAGGGCCAGTTCCCGGCGCCGTTGGCGGCGCTCGACGCGATCGCCAAGGGCTGTAACCTGACGCTGGAGGAAGGCTTGAAGGTCGAGACCGAGACGTTTCTTCCGCTCGTCGGCAGCACGATTTCGAGAAATCTGATCGCGATCTTTTTCATGACCGGCCGGCTGGCGAAGGACCCTGGCGTCGCCGACGCTTCGATACAGCCGCGCGATGTCACGCGCGTCGGCGTCATCGGCGCGGGAATCATGGGGTCGGGCATCGTCGGCGCTCATCTCCGCAAAGGCATGCCGACCGTGATGATCGACGTAACGCCCGACGCTTTGCAGAAAGGCGTCGCCGCGATCACCAAAGTCATGCAGTCACGCATCGAGATCGGCCGAGCGACGCAGGCGGATTTGGTTTCGGTCCTGGGCTGCCTGAGCACCGCGACGAACCACGCGGTCCTGGCTGATCGCGACGTCGTGATTGAGGCGGTCGTCGAGAATGAAGACGTCAAGACGAAGCTGTATCGCGCTCTGCAATCCATCCTGTCGCCCGAAGCGATCCTCGCGTCGAACACATCGACGATCTCGATCACGCGCATGGCCTCTGCAGTGAAGAACCCGGAGAACTTCGCGGGGCTGCACTTTTTCAATCCAGTCGACCGCATGCAGCTTGTCGAGGTCATTCGTGGCGAGAAGACGACCGATCAAACGGTCGCTACGCTGGTCGCGCTGGCCAAGAAAGTGGGCAAGACGCCGATCGTCGTGAAGGATTGTCCCGGTTTTCTCGTGAACCGAATTTTGTTTCCGTATCTCAATGAGGCGATGGTCCTGCTCGAAGAAGGCGCTGATCCAAGGGCCATCGACAAGGCGGCGAGCGATTTTGGCATGCCGATGGGTCCCATTACCTTGAGCGATTTGGTCGGTCTTGATACGGCATTGTACGCGGGCCAGGTCGTCAATCGAGCGTTCGCGGATCGGGCCAAGGACACGAAGGTCCTTGGCGAACTCGTGAAAGCAGGCCGACTCGGGCAGAAGAGCGGCGCGGGTTTTTACTGCTACACCAAGGGCTCGCGCGGCATCGATGACCCGGCGTTCGCGGCGATCCTCGACAAATGCCGGACGGGCAAACGCGAAGTAAGTAAGGAGGAGATTCGCGATCGCCTGTTTTTGCCCATGCTCGTCGAAGCAAGTTTGGTGCTGTCCGAAGGCATCGTCAGGTCGCCGGAGGATGTCGACATGGGGCTGATCCTCGGCATCGGCTTCCCGGTTCAGCACGGCGGCCTCTTCCATTGGGCCGACACCGAAGGGCTCGGCAACGTGCTGAAGACGTTGGCAAAGTATGAGTCGCTCGGCAAGCGTTTTCACCCGACAGAAGCGATGCGCCAACTCGCCGCCGCCGGCAAGGGATTTTTCCCAGCGTAGTGTTTAGCCGCTAGTCTTTGGCGAGCGCGGGCATCGCGCTCGCGGAAGGCGAGCGGCCAAACGGAGAACCAACCCATGTTCGAATCCGACGTTCAGGAATTCGACCGCATCATACTTGACAAAGGATTTCCAGGGCATGCCGAGTTCTTACAGCGTCATGCCGTCCATCGGATCGACGCTTGGCGACAAGGGGGGGCTACCCATCATCCGGCCGCCCAGTTCTTTCTCGGATTATGCCACGCCCACGAGGTCGGCGTGGCGCTCGATGTTGTCGAGGCAGTGCGCCTGTTCCAACTCGCCGCGAATGCCGGCTTCACACCGGCGCAGACGCAACTCGCATTGTCCTATGAAGAAGGTCGCGGCGTTCAGGCGAACGCCGATGAGGCGTTGCGCTGGTACACGCGTTCGGCTGAAGGCGGCTTCGCGCTTGCGCAGTATCGACTTGGCTGGATGTACGCCGGTGGTCGTGGCGTGGGGCAGGACCTGACCCGTGCCCTTCATTGGTATCAGCGTGCGGCCGAGCAGGGATTTGTTCTGGCGCAATACAGCCTGGCGCGCATGTGCGAGGAAGGGCGCGGCGTCGCCGTCGACATTATCGAAGCGGCGCACTGGTATCGGCAAGCGGCCGAGCGAGGCTACGCGCCGGCGCAGTACGCGTTCGGTCATTTTCATGAACTGGGGCGGGGCGCGCTCAAGAATGATGCTGAGGCGTTCAAATGGTACTCGAAAGCCGCAGAGCAGAATTACGAAGCGGCGATGCACGGATTGGCGTGCATGTACGAATCCGGGCGTGCTGTGGAACGCGATGACCTGGTCGCGGCAAAATGGTATCTCAAGGCGGCGGAGCGAGGTTACGCCATGTCGCAGAATAACCTCGGCGCCCTTTATAGGGATGGTCTCGGCGTTTCGCACGACGACATCAAAGCGGTCCACTGGTTTCGCGAGTCGGCGGAGCGAGGCTACCGCGTCGGCCAGTTCAATCTCGGCTGGATGTACGAGCATGGCCGTGGCGTGGAGCAAAACGATTTGGAAGCGGTGCGCTGGTATCGTGCCGCCGCCGAGCAGGGGGACGCCGCCGCGCAGAACGGCCTAGGCGGCATGTATCGCGACGGCCGGGGCGTTTCGCCGGACGACGTTGAGTCCGTGCGCTGGTATCGTTTGGCCGCCGAGCAGGGATACGCATCTGCCCAAAGCAACTTCGCTGGAATGCTGCAGTTCGGCCGCGGGACGGCGATCGATCTGAAGGGCGCCGTGGCATGGTATCGCAAGGCCGTCGAGCAGCAGTATCCCCCGGCGATGAACAGCCTCGGCATGGCGTATCAGAACGCTCTTGGCGTACCTCGCGACGATCGCCGCGCCGTCAAGTGGTTTCTTCGTGCCGCTCGGCTCGGCTACGCGCCGGCGCAGAACAACCTGGGCAAGATGTTTCAGGAGGGCCGGGGCGTCCCGCAAAACGATGCGCGAGCGCTTGGTTGGTTCCGCCGCGCCGCCCGGCAGGGGCATCTCGGCGCGCTGAATAACTTGGGCTGGATGTATCAGGAAGGCCGCGGTGTCGAGGCCAACGATCTCAAGGCGGTGCGCTGCTATCATCGCGCGGCGCGACAGGGCTACGCGCCGGCGCAGAATAATCTCGGCTGGATGTATCAGGTCGGCCGAGGCGTGGACGGCGATGACGCCCGTGCCGTCTTCTGGTATCGCCGCGGCGCCGAGCAAGCCGACCCAGCTGCGCAATACAACCTTGGCTGGATGTACCAGCAGGGCCGGGGAGTGCCGCGCGATTTTGTCGAAGCCGTTCATTGGTATCGCAAGGCTGCCCGTCAAGGCTACGCCGCCGCCGACAACAATCTGGGCTGGATGTATCAGAACGGCCTCGGTGTGAAGCAGAACGACAAGAAAGCCGTGCGCTTCTATCGGCGCGGCGCGGAGCGCGGCGATGCGGCCGCTCAGTACAACCTCGGCTGGATGTACCAAGAAGGGCGCGGCATCGTGCAAGACGATCACAGGGCCGTGCAGTGGTATCGCGAGTCCGCCAAACAAGGCTATCCGTCGGCGTTTAACAACCTGGGCTGGATGTACCAGTTCGGTCGAGGCGTCGAGCAGAACGATCGCGAGGCCGTGCGCTGGTATCGCGAGGCCGCCAAGAACGGCGACGAAGTTGCCCAAAACAATCTCGGCTGGATGTATCAAACCGGCCGCGGCGTGCGACGCAATGATGGCAAGGCGGTGAAATGGTATCGCAAAGCCGCGCGGCGCGGTTATGCGCCGGCGCAACACAATCTTGGCTGGATGTATCAAGCGGGCCGTGATGTCAAACGCAGCGACAAAAAGGCGCTCGCGTGGTATCGCCGCGCCGCCAAGCAAGGTTACGCCCCAGCGATGGATAAACTCGGCTACATGTACGCCGAGGGGCGTGGAGTTTCCGCCGATGATCGCCGGGCCGTCGCGTGGTATCGAAAAGCTGCCGCATTGGGGGAGGAGGCCGCGATGAACAATCTCGGCCGCATGTACCAAGATGGACGAGGCGTGCCGCGCGACGATGAGGAAGCGGTCTATTGGTATCGGCGTGCCGCGCTGCTGGGCGATCCGGCCGCGATGAACAACCTTGGCTGGATGTTCCACGAAGGTCTCGGCATCTCTCGCAACGTCCGCAAGGCGTTTGTCTGGTATCTTCGCGCCGCCAAGGAAGGGTACCCTCCGGCCCAAAATAACCTCGCCTGGCTATACCAAGAAGGTCTCGGCGTGCCACGCGACGAGCGCCGGGCCATTCGCTGGTATCGCCGTGCCGCCCGGCAAGGTGATCCGGCCGCGATGAACAATCTGGGCTGGATGCACCAAGAGGGCCGCGGCGTCAGGCAGGATGATCATCAGGCGTTTCGCTGGTATCGCCGCGCCGCTCAGATGGGCGATCCGTCGGCGCAAAACAACATCGGTTGGCTCTACCAAGAAGGCCGAGGCGTGCCGCAGGACGATGCCGAGGCGATGCGCTGGTACCAGCTCTCGGCCGAGCAAAACCATCCGCCGGCGCAAAACAACATCGGGTGGATGTTTCAGGAGGGACGTGGCGTTGACAAAAACGATGAAGAAGCGTTACGCTGGTACCGCAAAGCCGCCGAACAGGGCGACGCCACCGCCCAGAACAACCTGGGCTACATGTATCAGGAAGGCCTCGGGACGGAACCGGACGATGTCGAGGCGATTTTCTGGTATCGCAAGGCCGCTGAGCAGGGCGATCCATCGGCCCAAAGCAGCCTTGGCATGATGTACCAGGAAGGGCGGGGAGTCGAGCCCAATGATGTCGAAGCGGTGCGGTGGTATCGCCTCGCAGCGGACGCAGGGTTTCCGCCGGCGATGAACAGCATGGGCTGGATGTGCCAGGAAGGCCGAGGCACCAAGCAAAGTGACGACGAAGCAATGCGCTGGTTCCGCCTGGCCGCTGACATGGGCAATGCCGCCGCTCAGAACAACATCGGCGGCATGTACGAGCAGGGCCGAGGCGTCGAACGCGACATGGTCCTTGCCGCCGAGTGGTACGCCAGGGCGGCAGAACAGCACGATCCAGTGGCCATGCACAACCTCGGCCTCATGTACCTGGATGGCGACGGCGTTGATGTGGACTTGGCTAGGGCGTTCGAACTTTTTCGCCATGCTGCCGATCAAGATTACCCGCCGGCGCAGTTCAGCCTCGGTCTCGCCTATGAGGAAGGTGTCGGCGTACCTCAGGACATGAAACGCGCGATGTTCTGGTACAACAAGGCCGCCGAGTTCGGCGACGCCGACGCCGAGGAAAAGTTGCGCGAGTTTAGCGACGATAGCCACGAAGCCCAGGGGTGAGCACCGCGAACCCCTGGGATCAATCGCGTTCACGGAGGAACCTTCATGGCCGATTTCAAAACACATATTGCAACGAGCACAGTCTGCGGAATTGCCGTCGGCGCGCTCGGATATTTCCACTTTCAGTACGACTGGGGCACTGCCGCACTGGGCGCCGGCCTGACCGCGATCGGCGGTATGCTCCCCGATCTTGACTCCGACAGCGGCATTCCGGTGCGGGAGCTGTTCGGCTTGGCTGGCGTTTTCGTTCCCCTTCTCCTCATCCATCGGCTCCAAGGCTACCAACTCACGCCGGAGCAACTGCTGGTGATCCTCGGCGGGGCCTACCTCGTGGTCCGTTACTGTGTGGCGGAGTTGTTCAAGCGCATCACGGTTCACCGCGGCATGTATCACAGCGTGCCGGCAATGCTAATCGCGGGGCTTGCCGTCTTCTTGATGCACAAACCCGATCAGGTCATCGGCGGCGCCGAGTTGCAAAAACGCCTCTTCCTCGCCATGGGCGTTATGATCGGATTCCTGTCACACCTGATCTTGGACGAGATCTATGCTGTCGACTTGATGGGAGGCGTACCGACGCTGAATCAATTCGCCGGCAGCGCATTGAAGCTGAAGTCCGACTCCTACCTCGCTACCGGCATGACCTACGCGATTCTAATAGGTTTGGGCTACCTCGCCTGGCTCTCCGTCGGTTCGCCGACCTTTGAGCAGACGTATGTGCAGACGATCACGCCTTTCAAGAAGTAGGCCAGGTTTGTGGCGAGCCGAGCGGCGTAAACCGCATCGTGGACCTCACGCTCCGCGTGAGGAATCCGTCACGCGGAGCGTGACGCCTACGGTCTGGCGTTCACCGCTCGGCTCGCCGGCGAATCATTTTGGCAACACCTTCGCCAACTCATCGAGAATCGCTCCTTGAGTTTGCTCATTCAGCTCTCGGTGCCGTAGAGCGAAATTGGCTCGCACTTCATTTTGCCGTGGCCGGCCGGGGGTGTAGATCACGACCGTAACGTCGGCGGCGGGGTTGATTTCATAGCGAGGCGGGGCATTGCCGATGCACAGCGTCACACGGCGTAATGCGTTCCGGGCGGCCAAGCTGCGGAGTTCGTCTGCTCGCCCCGGCGCATCGCCGATGATGACGAACGTGCCCAACTTTTGCGGATACTTGCTCGACGCGGCTTCGATCGATTCGTCGATTTTCATGACCAGACTGGCCAAGGGTTCACTCATTTCGCGCACGAAGATGAGAGCAACCAGATCGGTGTCTGCCGTTCAGACCGGACAGCGGCGTTCGCCGGCGCCGGGACCTGCCACAAGGTTCGGGAAAAAGCCGCCGCGATTGTTCTTCGCTCCAACCGGCGGGCCCGATTTCAGCGGCTCGGGCGGAATGGGGCCCAACAAAAGAACCGTGATAGCGGTGGTGGCCAAGATTGTCGGCGTCATGTGCGAATCCTCCCAATTGCTTGATTCTTGTTTCTACAGAACCAAGCGGAAGCCAAGGGAGCATGCCGCCAAAAAAATTTCGGTTTCGCCGCTCGTTTTTGGCGTGTGCTGGCCACACGCCCGCCAAAGACGAACGGCGTAACGATGCTACTTCTTGTCCAAGACGCGCATCTGCGTGCTGAGGTAGAAAGTCATACCGTCGATCTGGTACTCCATCTCGCCATAGAAGACGCGATGCCCACCGTTCGGGCTGTTCACGGTTCCGACGATTGCGCTTTCGCGAATCTTCGCATCGTGTTCCTTCCATTGGCTTTTGCGGAAGTCGCGCGATTGGGCATCGGCAACCCAAAGCCGCGCTTTTTTCGGCATCGGATCGGAAATCACCGTCAGCTGTGCGCCTTGAGCTTTGTCGCCCGCGTCCTCGTGCTTCCATGACAGCTTGGGCATCTTGACGCCGTGGATTTGATGCCGGGCGAATGCCCCGAGCGTGTTGGCGACGCGCGTCGGATCGAACTTGTTTTCCAGCAGGTTGTGTCCGGCGTTCGGCACGTAGGTCACCCAGCGAGGCGACTTAAGGTCGTTCCAATATAGGTTGAGCGCATCGACCGTCCAGTAAGGATCGTTGGCGCCGTTGATGATCAGCGTCGGCATCGTCAGCTTGTCGCGATAGACCCACGGATCGACCATCGACCACAGCTTCATCGCACGCTCCGTCTTGGGCATCGGCACAAGGTCGCGTTTGACATAGTCGCCGATCATCTCGCTGTACTTGCCGTAGCTCTTGAGTTGGTGGGGCAGTTGGGCCTGCATGTTCAGGGTGTCGATGACGAGCGGCGCGATGGCTTTGACGCGCTTGTCGGACGCGGCGGTGAGCCAGGTCGTCCACCCGCGTTTCGACCCGCCCGTGACAAGGAAATAGCGGACAATGAAATTCCATTCCCTCTGCGCGAACGCCTGCAGCGCATCCATCGCCTTCACCAGGCTCTTGACCATGGGAAACAAGAGGGGCCAATCGTTGTCGCCGGTCTTCAAGTAGCGGACGAACGTCTCGGCGATGAGGGCGTCTTCTCGTTTGCCGTCGAAGAGCGGCTGGTTCGGAATGCCATAGAGAAACGCGACCGGAGCGTTGGCCTTCTTCGCCATCTCCATGCCAAGGACAATGCTTGTCGGACTCGCTTTGCCGCCCTGATTCCACAGCACGATAGTCTCGGTCGGCTTCACACCTTTGGGGACATAGACCTGGAGCTGATGTTCCCATTTGATGGTCTGCCACGTTTGCGACACCATGTGCAGGTCGTAGACAGTGCCGAGCGGGTGATCGATTTTTTCTTTCAGCTTCCACTCGAACGACGCGTCGGCTTTGTTGACATAGTCGATCAGGTCGGCATGGGCGGCAGCGGCGAACAGGAAGCACGAAGCGATGGCAAGAAATGGGAGCTTGTATCGCATGAGATATCCTCGGGTTAGGGTCAACGGAATCATTCAATGTCGATCGGGTAGGAGTTCGAACCGGATTTCACGTCGTATGTAAGGCCGGATTTTTCGGCGTCGGCGTACTTAGTCGGCAACGGGCTTGACTTGGGCGCAGCTTTCCCCGGCACGCTGATCGGCATAGGCATACTGATGGAGATTCTTGCGGGCCCGGTCGCTACGTCCGTAATGTGATACGCACCGTCTTCCTTCACGGTGTCACTGCGGGCGTTGTTTGCGGAATCGAAGACGGTGATGGTCGCCCCAGCCAGCGGTCTCTTCTGATACATCGCGGTGCCGCGGACTTCGCCCTTGCCCGGTCCGCAGCCGACGCAAGCCAAGACGACAACCACGAACAGAAATGCGGCGATGGATCGCATAGACATGGTGTGCTCGCACGGGTGACATGAACTCGATGACGTTTCCATACGAATGCCTACACGGATCGGCAACTGCGTTCGATCCATGCCCCACCCAGGAGGTGATCGCCGGCGTAGAAAACGACGGCCTGCCCCGGCGTGATTGCGCTTTGCGGAATCGCGAAATCGACACGGACCATACCGCCGTCCAGAGGCGTCACGGTGGCCGTGGCGGCCTCATGCCGATACCGAATCTTCGCTTGGCAAGCCGTTGGTTCCGACGGCGGCTCGATCAGCCAGTTGACCCGCGAGGCCTCCAGCGACGACGCCAACAAATCATCGCGGTCGCCGATCACTACGTCGTGCGTCTCTGGGACAATTTCCAATACATAGCGGCGCGAGCCGGAACCGAAGCCGAGCCCCTTGCGTTGGCCAATGGTAAAGTTCTCAATACCGTCGTGGGGCGCCAGAGTGTTGCCGTCTTGATCCACGATGTTCCCGGCGGTCTGCAAGTCGGGAACCCGGTTTTTGATAAACGCGGCATGATCGTTGTCGGGCACGAAGCAAATTTCGACGCTGTCGGGCTTCTCGGCGACGTTCAACCCTGCTTGCCGAGCGATGGTACGCACTTCGTCCTTGTGCAGCCCGCCAATTGGGAAAAGTAAACGAGGCAATACGCTCCGGCGCAATCCGAACAGCACATAGGATTGATCCTTGTTCGGATCGACGGCGCGATGGATTTGGCCATCGATCATCTGCACGTAGTGTCCTGTCGCGATGAAGTCCGCTTCGAGCTGTTTGCCATAGGACCAGAGCTTGCCGAACTTCAGCCAGGTGTTGCACACGACGCACGGGTTCGGCGTTCGGCCATGCGTGTATTCATCGACGAAGTAATCCATGATTCGGCCGAAGTCATCCTCGAAATCGAGGGCGTAGAACGGAATGTCGAGCCGATCCGCTACGCGGCGGGCATCGCCGGCGTCGATGGCGCTGCAGCAGCCTTTCTTGTGGTCGCGGGTCGGAGCGACTGCAAATTGCGGCGTATCGGATTCTTCGCGATGATGGACGCCGGTGCGCATGAAAAGGCCAACGACATCGTAGCCTTGCTCTTTGAGCAAGTACGCGGCGACGGAGCTATCAACTCCGCCGCTCATGGCTAGGACAACGCGTGCAGGCATGACGTCCTCTCGTCGCGCAGGCGGCTCGCCTGCACCGTTCCCTCAATGTCGTTGCAGTACAAGCGGGACGCCCGCACTACGGCTTCGGCGCAGCCGGGCCGCCGTGATCCACGGGGAGGCTTTGCTGCTCAATCTCCAACAGGGCGCTGTCGTGCCAGGCCGACTCCGCTTCGATCGGCTCAATGTGCACGGTTACCTCAGCGCCGGGCAACGCTTTGCGCACCGCGTCTTCGATGCGTTCCGTGAAATCATGCGCTTCCTGCACGCTCCAGTGCCCGGGAACGAGCAAGTGGAAATCGACAAATTTCCGCGCGCCGGCCTGTCGAGTCCTGAGCGCATGGAAATGAAGTCCGGGCTGCAAGAGCACCTCGATCGCCGAGCGAACGGCTTGTTGTTCTTCCTCCGGCAACGCATGGTCCATGAGTCCATTGAACGAACGAGCGATCAAGTCCCACGCGGTCCACACGATGTTGGCCGCGACGACCATCGCCACGACCGGATCGAGCCAAACCCAGCCCGTCAACCACACGAGTCCCAAGCCGAGCAGCACGCCGAAGGATGTCCAGACATCAGTCATCAAGTGCTGCCCGTCGGCTTCAAGAATTATGGAGTTCGTCTCCCGGCCAACGCGTATCAGCATGCGAGCGACGAACAGGTTGACGATCGAAGCGACAAACGACAGCAGCGAGCCGAGCTCAAGTTTATCCAGTTCCTTCAGATGGATCAGTCGTTCGATCGCGTACCAGGCGATGCCTCCCGCCGCCACCAGGATCAAGATGCCTTCCAGGCCGCTGGAGAAGAACTCAATCTTCTCATGCCCATATGTGTGCGTCGAATCGACGGGCTGGGCGGAGTACCACAGGCAGCCGAACGCGGTGACGGCGGCGACGAGGTTGACCAGCGATTCGGCCGCGTCGGACAGCAAGCTGACCGAATCCGTCAGCCAGTAGGCGATGCCCTTCATGCCGAGCGTCGCGATGGCGGCCAGGATCGACAGGATAATCGGAAATCGTCGTTCAGAAAGCGACACACAGCGGTTCCGTGAGGTTCAGATCAGAGCCTGAAGCGAAAGCGCAGCAGAGCCAACCCTCGCTAACGCTTCGGGCTCTGATGCTTATCTTACGTCCAATTTGTATCTTGCGGAAGGATCGGCTTTGCGCGACAATAAGAAAAAGGCCGTCATCGTCTTGTGCGAGGAAACCATGTCACAGGCCATCGTCGATCCCATCGAACTGCGGCGTTTCGCTCATCACCTCAAGCAATTCAATGGCGACCTGCGCGAGCGGCTCTCCGGCCTGCATGCCGAGATGACCCGGCTCGGCGACACGTGGCGCGATCAGGAACAGCTCAAGTTCACCGAGGAGTTTCAGCAGACTCTTCAGGTAATTCAGCATTTTCTTGAAATCGCCGACGAACATGTGCCATTTCTCTTGCGTAAGGCGGAACGCATTGAGGAGTACCTCCAACAGCGTTAATCACCATGCCGACCGCAAATGTCTACGCCCTGGAACGCTTGCCGGAGTTCAAGGCGGCGCTGCAAATCTTCGCCGACAAGGCGAAGGATGCGATGAGCGGCAACGCCATGGACATTCGCCGTGCCCGCGATTGGCTGCAGACGCAACTCGACTTCTGGCAAGCCGAGGTCCGCCGCGCCGAGGACGCCGTGGTGCTTGCCAAGAATGAGTTGAGCCGCAAGAAGATGATGCGCATCGGCGATCGCTCGCCCGACACCACGGATCAAGAGAAGGCATTGCGAAAGGCGCAAGCGCGGTTGGCCCATGCCGAGGAAAAGCGCGACAACACCAAGCGCTGGATTCGCCAACTGCCCGACGCCATCGAGGAATACGACGGACAATCTCGCCCATTTCTGGACGCGCTCGAGTACGATGTGGCCAAGATGATCGCGTACCTCGAACAGAAAATCATCGCCCTGGAAGAGTATCAGCGGATTCAAGCTGAGGGAGGCGCGACATGAGCCTGGCGGCTGGCCGGTATCAGATCGCCAACGCGCACAAGGCGTTGAAGCAGGAATGGGAAGCGACCGAGAACGTCTGGCGCGACGTGATTCGCAAGGAGTTTGCCAATGACTTCTGGGAGCCCCTGTCGATACGTATCGGCGCGATGTTGACCGCGATCGATCGGCTCGACCAGAAGTTGGCCCAGATGAAGAACGACTGTGAGTGAACGGCGTATGGCCGCTCGCCTTTGGTGATCGCGGCGGTCGCCCTTGGCAATGCGAGCGACGAATCCAGGCTTTTGAGGAAATCCATGATCGAACCGTGGGCAGATCAACAGCGGCAAGCGATTCGTGCCTTTCGCACGGCGATCAGCGTGCGCGCTGCCCGTGAGCGCGAGTTTGCGGATGAATCCCAAACTCGGCAGCAGGCGGCCGAAAAACGGCACGCCGGCGACAAGGAACGCGTCGAGCAGGAGTACGCCGCCGCACATGCGGACGCACTTGATCGCGCCGAGCGGTCCCGTCTCGAGCTGCGCGAACGCCACGAACGCGAACGGGAACAGCTGCAGCGGGAATATGATCGCGGCAAGGACAAAAACCGCGAGGACTATCGTGCCGAAAAGGAAAAGATGGAGGCCGAGTTCCGCGATTCGCGCTGGACGACGGGCACGATCTACGAGTCGGACAAACGCGCCGCCAAAGATCAGATGATGGAGAAAGTCATCGCTTGCAAGGACCTCGTCCGCAAGATCATCAGCGACTGGCGCGAGGCTCGCAAGCTCATCGAGCCGCTCGATTTTATCGACGACATTCAGCCGCTCGACCCGGCGGAAATCCAGGTGGGCGACGACGATCCGTGGGCGCGCATGCAGCAATGCGCCGACCGTGTCGCCGCCGACCTCGCTGCGCTGCAAACGCTGCGCGCTCCGAGTTTTCTGAATGGGCGCCTGCCGTGGTTTCTCCTGTTCATTGTCTGGATTATCCTGTCGGCGCCGGGCTACCCTTGGCTTTTCGACTTCTGGTACTATTGGCTCGCCAGCGCATCGCTGGTGGTCCCGATCGGCTATGCTTACATCACGCACCTGCGACGCAAGGTCAACGATCAGATCATCGCCCTGTGGCTTACGCTTCGGCATGATGCACATTTGGCACGCATGCTCCGCCCCATCTGCTTGCGGCAGGCGAAGAAGACTTACCTCACCAAGAAACGCCAAAGCTTGAAACGCTACCGCGAGTTGATGCGTGCAATTGTGGAAACCGCTCGCGCCAAGCTCAGCGACCTGCGCGCCGAGCGCGATCGCATTGCCCGCAGCCATGAAAAGACATTCAAGAAGCGGTTTGCGGAGCTGGACACGCAGCATCAAAGAGAACTGGCCGAGGTCGACGAAGCGTTGGCGCGCGATCAGCTAGAAGCCAGAAATCTCCACGAAGCGGAACTGGACCGCATGGAGGCGATCTACAAGCAAACACGCGAGGAAAACCACCGATGGCGCACGGAGCACTGGACCTCTTTGCTGCGCGACTGGAAGGCGGCGTGCGATCGATTCATGCAAACGTGTCGTGGTGTTGCCAAAGAAGCGGAGCGATGGTTCCCACCGCTGGCTCGGCCTCTGACGTTGCCGACGACGCTCCCCTCTGGTTTGCCGTTGGGCGCTATGCAATGGGCGCTCGAGATGTTCCCCGACGGCGTGCCGGCAGATGTCCAGATGCCTCGCCCCGATCTGGCAAAGCTGTCAGTTCCCGCGCTCCTCAGTTTCCCTCAGCGTGCGTCGTTGCTCTTTCGCGCTTTTGACGACGGCAAGCCGTCTGCCATCTCGACGATGGAGGCGATCCTCCTGCGGGTTTGGACGGCCTTGCCGCCCGGCAAGGTGCGCTGCACAATCATCGATCCGATCGGCCGCGGCGAGAACTTCTCGGGGTTCATGCATTTGGCGGATCACGATGAGAAACTTGTCGACTATCGCATCTGGACGGAAGCGTCGCAGATCGACGAACGCCTCAGCCACCTCACCGCCCACATGGAGAACGTGCTGCAGAAGTATCTCCGCAATCAGTTCGAGACGCTGGCGGAATACAACGCCCAGGCCGGAGAGGTCGCCGAGCCTTTCCACTTCCTGATCGTGGCGCATTTTCCGGTTAACTTCAACGACGAAACAGCGCGTCGGCTGGTGAGCCTGGCGAGTTCCGGGGCGCGATGCGGCATCTACACGTTCGTCATGGTCGACACGAAATTGGCGATGCCTCACGGATTCAATATCGCCGACCTGGAGAATGTGTGCACGCTACTTAACTGGGAAAAAGGCGGGGACACGCGCTCGGGCCGATTTGCCTGGGAGGACGACGACTTCGGCATGTTCCCGTTGGCGCTCGAAAAGTCCCCGCCGCCGGACCGCTGTACTTCGCTGTTGCGCCAGGTCGGCGAAGAATCGGTCCGCGCCAGCAAGGTCGAGGTCCCGTTCGAGTGGATCATGCCGTCACGCGAAACCTGGTGGACGAGCAACACGGCCCACGGCATCCGCGTGCCGATCGGCAGATTTGGCGCTCAAGGCAAGCAGTTTCTCGAGTTGGGGCAGGGTACTTCGCAACACGTATTGATCGCGGGCAAAACGGGATCAGGGAAGTCGACGCTTTTGCACGTGCTGATTTCACAGCTCGCCATGTTCTACAGTCCCAGTGAAGTCGAGTTGTACCTGGTCGACTTCAAGAAGGGGGTCGAGTTCAAGGCCTATGCGTCACTGGCGTTGCCTCACGCGCGCGTCATCGCAGTCGAGAGCGAGCGCGAATTCGGCCTGAGCGTGCTGCAGCGCCTCGACGCGGAATTGACGAAACGCGGCGAACTGTTTCGAAGCGCTGGCGTTAACGACTTAGCCGGCTATCGGTCTTACGCCGCTGCCCATCCTGATTCACTGGCGATGCCGCGCGTGGTGTTGATCGTCGACGAATTTCAGGAATTTTTCATCGAAGATGACAAGCTGGCGCAAGAAGCGTCTTTGCTACTTGATCGGCTCGTGCGCCAGGGCCGGGCGTTCGGCATGCACGTGCTGCTCGGCTCGCAAACGATCGGCGGCGCGTACAGCCTGGCGCGGAGCACGATCGACCAGATGGCGGTGCGCATCGCGCTGCAGTGCAGCGAGGCTGACGCCCATCTCATCTTGAGCCGGGACAATACCGAGGCGCAACTTCTGTCGCGTCCTGGCGAGGGCATTTACAATCCGATGCACGGGCTGCTGGAAGGCAACCATCTATTCCAGGTCGTTTGGCTCAATGACACCAAGCGCGATGATGTCCTGAAACAGGTGCGCGATCTGAGCCGGCAACGCGAGGACTTCTTGACGCCGATCGTTTTCGAAGGCTCAGCGCCAGCCGACATGACCACGAACCATCTGCTGCGAAAGGTGTGGTACGATGCCGAGAAGCCGACAGCCGCCTGGCACGCCTGGCTCGGCGACGCGGTCGCCATCAAGGATCCAACCGCTGCCGTCTTTCGTAAGCAGAGCGGGGCCAATCTGCTCCTGCTCGGCCAGCAGGAGGATCTCGCTGTCGCCATGACCATGTCGGCCCTGGTCAGCCTGAGCGCCATGGTCCAGGCCAATGGCTCACAGCCGATTAATCTGGTCATCGGCCAGGCGCTCGATGCGCGCAGCGAGGAGATAATACGGCAACTGGCGGAGATTCTGCCGATTCGCCTATGGTTGCCACGCGACCTGGGGACCGTGCTTGGCCAGTTGGCCGACGAAATCGATCGCCGCAGCGACGGCAGCGGGCAGCCACAGTTCTTGATGCTTTACGGCATCCAGCGGCTGCGCGATCTGCGCCGGCCTGACGACGATTTCGGCTTTTCCAAAAAGGGTGACGAGAAGACGCCCTATCGACTGTTCACGCAGATCATCAAGGACGGCCCGCCGGTCGGCACCTTCACCCTGCTATGGAGCGACACGCTCGTGAACTTGCAGCGCTGCATCGATCGGCAAACGATGCGCGAGTTCGATCAGCGCGTCTTGATGCAGATGAGCGCGGCTGACTCGAGCACATTGATGGACAACCCGGCCGCCGCCAAACTCGGCCCGCAACGAGCGCTCTTTTGCACCGAGGATCTCGGCAAGATCGAGAAGTTCCGCCCGTACGCCTTGCCGGAGCTTGCGTGGATCGAGTCAATGCAAGCTCGGCGAGCGCGGTCGGTTTAGTGGCTTCGTTTAGCATTCGCATGGCGTCTTGCGAACGCTGAACGAAGAACGGCAACCTCGGGCCTGGCGGTAATCGTTTGCCATGAACGACTCGTCGCAAATCAAGAGCTTTCCGTCGACGCTTTGGACAGTCGTCCTCCGCGCCGGCCAAGACGACGCAACTGAGGCCAGGTCGGCTCTGAGCCAACTTTGCGAGGCGTACTGGTATCCGCTCTACTCCTTCATTCGCCGCCGTGGTCATGCGCCACACGACGCGGAAGACCTCACACAGGCGTTTTTCTCGCATGTCCTCGACAAGCATGCCTTGGGCGGCGTCGGGCCTGAGGGCGGCAGGTTTCGCACATTTCTTCTCGCATCGCTCAAGAACTTCCTGGCCAACGAGTGGGACAAGACCAACGCCCTCAAGCGTGGCGGCGGCCGATCGATCGCCTCGCTCGATTCATCGAGCGCCGAATCGCGCTATCAACTCGAACCAAGCCACGACATGACCCCCGAACGCCATTTCGAGCGGCAATGGGCATTGACCCTTCTGGAACGCGTGCTGGCCGAGCTGCGCGCCGAGTATCAGGCGGCAGGCAACGGCGATTTGTTCGACGCGATTCAGGGCACGCTCGGCGGTGATTCTCGCCCGTATTCGGAGATCGCGGATCATCTGGGCCGCAGCGAGGGCGCGATCAAGATCGCCGTCCATCGCCTCAAGCGCCGCTATCGCGAGCTGATGGTCGAACAGATTTCATCGACCGTCGGGGAAAACGAGGCCGAGGAGGAGTTGCGGCACCTGCTGGCGGCGCTGAGTGCGTGATGCCTTTTGGTCGGTTCGACCTGGCGCCGCGCGGGCGCCAAGCGAAGTGAAAAACGCGACACATCATGTAACCTTTCACGTCATGTGCTTTTGGTAAAGGCGGATACAACAACCTTTATGAAAGGCAAAAACCATGAGTGCTGAACGCAAATGTCCGCAATGTGGCAAGGTGCTGCCTGGGGATGGTCCGCAGGGCCAATGTCCGGAGTGTTTGATCAAAGCGGCGCTGCCCAGTCAAACGGGCGGTGCCGCCACGGCCGCCGATGTGAATGCGGGCGAACTGACGATGCTGGCGACGCCAGGAACCCGCGTGCAGTATTTCGGCGACTATGAGCTGATCGAAGAGATAGCTCGCGGCGGCATGGGGGTTGTCTGGAAAGCACGGCAGACGAGCCTGAATCGCAATGTTGCCTTGAAGATGATTCGGACCGGAGCGCTCGCAAGTGCGGAGGAAGTCGAGCGATTCTTGCGCGAGGCCGAGGCGGCTGCCAATCTGCAGCATCCCAACATCGTGGCGATTCATGAGGTCGGCGAGCACAATGGGCAGCACTACTTCACGATGGACTACGTCGCCGGCCGCGATTTGGCGTCACTCGTCAAAGACGGCCCGTTGTCGCCGGACCGGGCCGCACGCTATGTCAAGATTATTGCCGAGGCCATTCACTTCGCCCATCAGCGTGGCACCCTACATCGCGACCTGAAGCCGTCGAACGTGCTCATCGACGAATCGGATCAGCCGAGGATCACCGATTTCGGCCTGGCAAAGTTGATGAAGGAGGACAGCGGTCTGACGCAGACCGGGACCATCATGGGCAGTCCGAGCTACATGTCTCCCGAACAGGCGGCGGGGCGCAACGCCGACGTCGGCCCGGCCAGCGATGTCTACTCTCTGGGCGCCATGCTGTACGAGTTGTTGACTGGGCGACCGCCGTTTCGGGCCGCCACGGCGCTGGCGACGCTGCACGATGTCATGGAAACCGAGCCGGCTGAACCGCGGGCAATCAACCCCAACGTCCCGCCCGATCTCGAGACGATCTGCCTGAAGTGCCTGGAGAAGGCGCCGACGGCACGCGCGTTGGCCGAGGAACTCGATCGTTTCCTGAACGGGGAACCGATCGAAGCGAAGCCGGCCAGCGCCGTTCGCAAGACCGTGAGCTGGATTCAGCAACACCCCGGAACGCTGGCGGCTCTGGCGGCGTTCGTCATCGTCGGTCTGGGCTTCGGCCTCTATTACCTGTTCGAAGAAAATGCCTTCCTGCGCGCCCAGCAGGTCGATCCGACGCTGATTCGCGTGGCCGGCGTCCGGCATGACCAACTCGGCCTCTGGAGCGCCATCAACTACTTTTGCATGATTGCAGGCATCTATGCCCTTCTGGCGGTGTCAGCCAAGGCCCGCGGGCTTTCCTTTACGGAAACGTTCGATCCGTCCAAGCACCTACGGCCGATGGAGCCGATCGGCGATCCCATGCGAACGCTGGCGATCTGCACCGGACTGGCGTGCCTCGGCACTGGAACCTTGCTTCTGATCAAGCTGATTCAAGCGTTTGTCTGGGAAGGCGAGTCGCTCCTCGGCCACATGCTGCCGATCTACGGGTCGACGTACTTCGGCCTGGCCGCGTTCGGTCTGGTGGTGCGCGACTATTGGCTGGTGCAGTACGGTCGGCCTTCACGGCAGGTGACGCCGGAGCAACTCCAAGCCATGAGCAAGGCGCTGGAGGACTACGACCTGGCGGCGGCAATCACGATCTACCGCGAGGCGTTTCCCGAGGCGAGCTTGGCCGAGGCGCAAGAATACGTCGTGCGCTTGGCGGAAACCCTGCGTGCGCAACATCCGGACAAATACGTGCCGCCCACATTGAGCCTGGCCACGCTGAACTGGAACTGGATACTGATCACCGGCGTGATCGAAGCGATATGCATGGGCATCTTCTGGGCGATCATGCCGCCGGCGCGTCCGGCCGCGTTCTTGTCGCAGTTCGCATTCGGATACCTGCTCGGCGCCGGCATGATGGCCGGCACGCGCGTCAGCGGATTCTTGTATCGCATGCTGCTGGTCGTCCCCGCGTTCGTCGCGATAATCGTGAGCGAGGCAATCCTACGGCAGCCTACGGAAGGAATGTCGCGCGATCCGCTGGCGTACACCCTGGGCATCATCTTGGGCGTCGCCATCATGGTGTCCGCGTTCACGCGCTCGCGCTCGGCGCCCGCCTAGAATGCATGTCAGCTGATGCGTAGAAGCGCGCGCTCGGCGGTTTCGCGACGGGGCACATTCAGACCGCGCGCGAAACCGCCGAGCGCATGCAATCATGCATGTTTGAGGAATTTGAGAGATTGCCGGGGATCATTTCGTCGTCATCTTGATGTGGTACTCGTTGACCTCGCCTTCCTTGATCGTGGTCGACAAACCCGACTGGTCCGGGTGTCCATATTTGGCGGGCATTTTCTCAAGCGTTTGCAAGAACTCCTGCATCTCTGCGGGGATCTCGAACGCGGGGCCCTTCTTGGGCAAGTCCGGTGCCCCTTTGGGCGCCGGGGGTGCTGGCGGGCCTTCCTTGCCGAAAGGGGAGTCCATACCCAGACCCGGAGGAGGCACGATGATAATCTTGCATGTGCCAACGGGGGGATTGGAGACAATGTAGGTGCCATCGGGCGTGATGGATCCCTCGGCCGTTTTTTCGTCGCTGATCAAGCGAACGATGCCGATCTTGACCGCTTGATCGTCCAGCGTGATCTTGCCTTTTAGGGCCGTGGAGACCGTCACGGGTTTTTGCGAGCAGCCGGCGATCCACGCCATGACAACTGCGGCGAGTGCCAAACACGGCACTCGCCAAACCCTAGGTGATTTGTTCATCGTACGGGCCTCATCAATCGCCGAGGTTTCCAGACTTACCGTCGTTGGGGATAAGTGCCGATTGCCAGTTCGCCTGGCCGATGTCTGGGCTCACCATGCGCACGCTGGCGTCGGCCAATGCGACGAGAATGCCGCCCGAACGCGGCGCTTGAACGTTGGATGGATTGCAGCTGGTCGGCAGTACTTCAATGCTTGGCGCATAGGAGTACGTGTAGGTCTTACCATTCCACGTGTAGGAGTAGTAATAGACCCACATGTAAGCGCTTGGCCACGAGTTGAGGCTGTCCCCATTGAATGTGTATGTGTAGTAGGGTAGATAGCTATAGTTGTACGACTGGGTGCACTTGTGGTAGTGCTCCGCAAGATAAACGGTATTGCTGGCGCCGTCGGGGATGCTGGCGTACATGTTCATCGTGGTCTTATACTGGTACGAATACGTGGTGCTGCCGTTGTTCCACTGTGGCCAAGGATAGTTCGTGTAGAGGTAGCTGTTGTCATAACCGGCGAGCGCGTAGTTGAACTGATATCCGACGGTCGAGTAGGGCCCATACGTATAAGAGCCGGAGAAGGGCGGATTGAACCACTGGCCGCTATAGCTGTACGTGTATGACGCTTTCATCACTCCGTCGCCGAACAAAGTCGGGTCGCTCGGATTGTTGTACGCCGCCACGCCTGTCGTTTGCCCGCCTTGGGAGTATAAATCGCCCTTCATGGCGTTGCCGTAGAAGGCCTGATAGTTGTAAGGCGTCGTCGCCGTCGGGGCGTTGAATAGTGCGTCCTGCTCGACATAGGGCAAGATTGACCACCACCAGCTGAAGTACTCGTACTTGGAGTATTTGCGAGTCTTGTAGTCGTAGACAATGTCGTAGTAGTAGTAGGGAGGCAAGTTCTTTTTGGCGTCATGGTAGTTGTGGGCCGCCAAGGCGATCTGTTTCAGGTTATTTCGGCTCTGCGTAGTGGCCGCGGCGGCACGGACTTTCTGCACGGCTGGCAGAAGAAGTCCGATTAAGATCGCGATGATCGCGATCACTACCAGAAGCTCGATCAGTGTGAATGCTGGCCGCGTTCCGCCCTGCCTGTACTTCATGGTGTGCTGGTTCAGCCTGAATTGGAAAACCGCGGGGTTCGAGTTAGCGACTAAGGATGACATCCCTTGAAACGCTCAGGGGATTGTACAGGTGCATGGGTCCGAGGCTACGGTTTCC
>VGZI01000046.1 GCA_016872605.1 Planctomycetota bacterium | reverse complement strand
CGCCCCAACGCCGCCGGCGGGGCATTGATTCGTCGCGATCATGGCGGATGCTCGCCAGCTTGCACTAGAATACGTCGAAGGTTGACGAGTGCCGCGCGGTTGAGTTGCAATGCTTCGACGGTCGCTCGCCCCGTTGGCGTCAGGCCGAGGATGAGCGAGCCGTCATCGCTCCAGGCGAAGTGCTCATCCCAACGATGCCGGCGAGGGTGAAACAGCGGCACAAACTTTTGTGATACTGGGTCGCCGGCTTTCACTCGATCGTATTTGTGGTTATTGCAGCCCTGGCATGAAAGCGCCAAATTCGTCGCGGTTCGCTTCCCTTTTCGGGCGCGTAGGCGGACATGCTCCAGAGAGAAGCTCTGATGGGCGAAGGCGGCGGGGCTGCGGCAGTACTCGCACCGCCACTGCGCTCGCTGCGCCACGAAATCGCGTAGGCTGATCTTCCGTTTAGCCATGGATCGTCGGCGTCTGAATGCCCAGTCTTTTCATCAAAACACGGACCGGAATTTCTCGCAGTCGAGCCAGTTCAACGAGGGCCACTGCACGGTCGGCATCTTGGTTTTCCGCCTCGCGTGTGAGTTCAAGCAGCGCAAGGTGCTCATGTTCGGTCAGCCGACGCCGTTTTCGAAGGTTGCACAGCCGACGATATCGCTTGTGCCAATCGGCGGGCAGTCCACGGTTGATGCGTTGCAACAACTGAGTTTCTTCTGCGGAGAGCTCGCCGATCGACGAACGAGGCCGGATCGATAGAGCCTGTTCGATGAATAGGTCGAATTCACTGGGCGTCAGCTTACTGACGGCTTCGAGCAAATCGGTTTCGCTTACTTCTACGGTCGACATAGCAATTTATCCAGAGACGTTTGCTTGCGACAAACTCGGGCCTTACGGTTCGACTCGCACATGCCATTGAATCTGGGCCGGCGGCTTGGTTGCTTCAATCATGCGGCGCAACTCGGCAAGATCTTCCTCGGCTTTCACTTTGCCCCGCAAGCCAATGGCCGGACCATTCGATTGGCTCACGTATGACTCGACATCCTTGAACTTAGCGGCCTTGCCCAGCACATCGTGAATTTGACCGTCGTGCTCATAGATTCGATCGAGTTTTGCTTGACACTGCTTTTTCCATGCGGCTTCCGCTTTTCGGCATTCGGAGCGGAAACTCACGAGCGCGGAGCTTGGGCTCGTCGTGTAAACTTCGCAACCTCCGAGGTATCTCGTGGCGGCGTGCGGAAAAAGCTTGTTGCGTGCATCCGCTTCATCACCCGAAGTGCGTACGAGCCCGTAAGCGATCTTGATCCGATCGTCCTGAAGCGCCACGTTGTGAACCGGGCAAACCGCGCCGGTCTTACGCGCATCGACAGCGCAGCCCCAGCACGCGGCCAGGATTATCGTCGTCAGGACGACGTTGGCACGTCGATTCATCGGGGTCCTTTCGCAGCATGTCTGTAGCAACTCTGGCGAGAGCAGCCGCGGATTCTACAAAGATTGTACACGTTCCGCCCAATCCAAGCGGACGAATCCGGGGATTTCCATGAAAGCCGCATTCCTCGAAGCTACCGGCGCTCCCGATGTCCTGAAGTACGGCGATGTACCGAATCCGGCGCCGCAAGCTGGCGAGATTCGCATCAAGGTGGCGACGGCGGCGCTCAATCCGATCGATACGTACATTCGTGCGGGCGTCGTCAAGATGCAACTGCCGATGCCGTTCATCACGGGTTCCGATGTCGCGGGAGCCGTGGACGCCGTCGGTCCCGGAGCAAAGCGATTCAGGGCCGGCGATCGCGTCTGGGGCTCGAATCAAGGCCTGCTTGGCCGGCAAGGGACGTGCGCCGAGTTCGTCTGCGCAAGTGAAGACTTCTTCTATCCGACGCCGACGGCCGTTTCCGACGATGACGCAGCCGCCGTTGCGCTTGTCGGCATCACGGCACATCTCGGGCTCTTTCAGCGCGCCAGGTTACAGCCTGGCGAAACGGTCTTCGTCAACGGCGGCACCGGCGGCGTCGGGTCGATGGTCGCCCAGATGGCCAGAGCGGTTGGCGCCAAAGTCATCGCCACCGTTGGCACGCCGGAGAAAGCAGACCTGTGCCGAAGCTGGGGCGTCGATTGCGTTCTCAACTACAAGACCGACGACATTCCTGCTCGTATCAAGGACTTCACGAAAAACCAAGGCGTCCACGTCTGGTACGAAACCCAGCGCGAGCCGGACTTCTTCAAGATGGTCGATCTGATGGCCCGCCGTGGCCGAATGATCGTCATGGCCGGCCGGCAGGCTCAGCCGACGTTTCCGGTCGGCCCGTTCTACGTCAAGGACCTCGCGCTGCACGGGTTCGCCATGTTCAATGCGACGCCCGACGAGCAGCGCGTCTGCGCCGAGGACATCAATCGCTGGCTCTCCGAAAAGAAGCTGCACATCCCGATCGGCAAGGCGTACACGATCGCCGAGGCCGCCGCCGCCCATCGTTTCCTCGAGGAGAATACGCTGCAGAAGGCAGGCACACTGACGGGAAAAGTGATCCTCCATCCGTGACGTCGACATTCGTTTTGTGCCCGCGGGCCGCCGCGCGTTCGCATGGCGGTAAACGAAGCCACGTAGGGTGCGTGAAACGCACCGTCCCGCTGGGCGACGTTCTCGGATGGTGCGTTTTACGCACCCTACAGTCGAATCGCGCAACTCGCTATAGAATAACGCCGTTCCCATCTTGCCGCTTCAACTCAGAAAGGATGCTGCCATGCGGATGAGCCCTGCCAAATCCAAAAAGCCGGCCAAGCCCGCGAAGCTGTCTCGAACCAAACGGCCGGAAAACATGTCGCTCGAGGATTGGCAGATCGCCCTGCGCCGCGAGTATGGCCGCTCGCAGAACTTCAACATCAAGAATGTCGGCGATGATGGCGTCTTCTCCGAATTCCTTGTTCGCAATCCCGATCGGCACAGTTCCTACACGGTCGTCATTCGTGGCAACAATCTCGGCGACAACTCCTGCACCTGCGGCGACTTCACCACCAACACGCTGGGTACTTGCAAACACATCGAATGCGTCTTGGCGTCGATCGAAAAGCGGCGGGGCGGCAAGTCGGCCCTCGCCCAGACGCCTCAACCCAATGCCAGCGAAATCTACCTGCGCTACGGCAATCAGCGCGACGTCTGTTTCCGGCCCGGCGTTGATTGTCCTCCGGAACTTGCCCGGCTTGCCGAGCAATATTTCTCCGACGAGGGAATCCTCCTGCCGTTGGCAGTGCCGATCTTCGACGAATTCATGAATCAGGCGCAAACGATCGATCCAGACCTGCGCTGCCGGGAGGATGTGCTGCGCTGGGTGGCGGAAAAGCGCGACATGGCGCGGCGCGAGGAGATTTTGAATCACGAGTACCCGAAGGGGATCAAGAGCCCGCGTCTCAAGGACCTGCTCAAGGTGCCGCTCTACGACTACCAGGCCGAGGGCGCGCTATTCGCCGCGCGGACCGGGCGCTGCCTGATCGGCGACGAAATGGGGCTCGGAAAAACAATCCAGGCTATCGCCGCCGTCGAACTGATGGCTCGGCACTTCGGCGTCGAACGCGTCCTCGTCGTCTGCCCCACCTCGCTCAAGCACCAATGGCAACGCGAGATCGAACGCTTCAGCGAACGCCCCGCCCAGGTCATCGGCGGCCCCAAACCAGCGCGCATGGAACAATTCGCCGCCGTGCCCCCTTCGCCCTGCGGGAGAGGAGATGGGGGTGAGGGGAACCTCATTCATTTCAAGATTACGAACTACGACACGATTCACGCGGACCTCGATGTGATCACCCAGTGGGCGCCCGATCTGGTCATCCTCGACGAGGCGCAGCGCATCAAGAACTGGGAAACGCGCGTCGCTCGCAGCGTCAAACGCATCGATACCCCCTACGCCATCGTCCTCACCGGCACGCCGCTGGAGAATCGTCTCGAAGAGCTGATCTCTATCATTCAGTTCGTCGATCGCCATCGCCTCGGACCGACCTTTCGGCTCCTCGACACGCACCAGATGCGCGACGACAATGCCAAAGTCATCGGCTACACCAAGCTCGACCAGGTCGGCAAGACTCTCGAGCCGATCCTCTTGCGCCGCAAGAAAGACCAGGTGCTCGATCAACTGCCCGAGCGCATCGACACGAACCTGTTCGTGCCGATGACGCCGTTGCAGCATGAGCTGCATGACGAAAACCGCGAGGTCGTCGCGCGTATCGTGCAAAAGTGGCAGCGGTACCAGTTTCTTTCGGAGGCCGACAAGCAGCGTCTCATGATGGCGCTGCAGAACATGCGCATGTCTTGCGACAGCTCGTACTTGCTGGATCAATCGACCAACGAGGGCTGCAAAGCCGCCGAAGTGACGGCTCAGCTCGACGATCTTTTCGAGGACGCCGGCATCAAGGCGGTCATTTTCAGCCAATGGCTGCGCATGCATGACCTGCTGATTCAGCAATTTGCCGGCAAGGATTGGGGCCACGTCTTCTTCCACGGCGGCGTACCGAGCGCCAAGCGCAAAGACCTCGTCGATCGCTTTCGCGACGATCCGAATTGCCGAGTGTTCCTGGCGACCGATGCGGGGGGCGTCGGCCTAAACCTGCAATTCGCCTCAGTGGTCGTCAACATGGACTTGCCGTGGAACCCTGCGGTACTCGAGCAACGCATCGGCCGAGTGCATCGCTTGGGGCAAAAGCAAGCCGTGCGAGTCATCAATTTCGTCGCGCGGGGCACCATCGAAGAAGGAATGCTCAACGTCCTTCGCTTCAAGAATTCGCTTTTCTCCGGCGTGCTCGACGGCGGGGAAAAGGACATCATGTTCGGCGGCACGCGGCTGACCAAGTTCATCAAGACCGTGGAGGAAGCGACGCAATCGATTCCACAAACCAACGTTGCACTTCAGAGCCGCGAGCGTCAGCGACCGGTTGAGCCTCAGAGCCGCGAGCACGAGCGACCGGTTCCACTGGCGGCGCCATCGGCCGATCCGTGGGCGGGACTGGTCCAGACGGGCTTGGCGTTCCTGCAAAACCTCGCTGCCGTGTCGAAACCGAGCGCGGATAGCCAACCTGCGGCCAATCCGATGGTCGGGTGCGACGAAAAGACCGGCGAGCAATACGTCAAGCTGCCGATGCCGAGCCCCGAGGTGCTGCAGCAGTTGATGACGGCGTTGTCGGCCCTGCTGCCGGCAAAGAAATAAGCACCGAACCGATAGCCGCGAAAATACGCAAATGACGCAAAGCAATCAGGATTCCGTCCGACTTGTCTGTTCCTTTTGCGATGTTCGCGTTTTCTTGCGGCGACTTCTGCTTTGTCGCCTACAGCGATTCTGAGTCCATTGGCACGCTGCGAAGGACTTCGCGCCTCCATTCGAGTTCGTGAATGGGCCAGGCTGAGACCGCCCAGTGATCGTCGCGCATTGAGGCAGGCTCGCCCCGTTCCGCGACGTGTCGCCAGCAGCGTTCCTCAATTGGCGTCAGTTCCCGCTTTGTGCGTACCGCATTGGATCGGCGGCGCGTGATGCGTTCGTTGTCGATGATCGTCACCACGCATGGCGCCGGCAGGTCGAGAAAGCGCATCGCGATCACCTCGTGGCTCGAAGTGGGGTAGCGCTTCTTGAGGGCCAACAAGTCGTAGTCGAAACGTTTTACATCTTCGACGAAACAGCGCGTCGGGACGAGCAGCCGATATGCGAACAAATTCGCGAGCGACTCGCCGGCCATCGCCTTGGCTTGTGATGGGTCGATGCCCAGGCGCGAAAACAACTCGGCTTTGAGGTGTTCGCCGATCTCATGGGCCACGGTCCACTGGTGGCGTTCTTCGCGCGGTTCGGGTTTGAGGTAGATCTGCTTCTTGCCGACGATGCGCTGAGCGCGTCCCCGCTGCGGCTGCCGCTGATCGACGACGATGACAATATCCAGTTGGCTCTGTGCAAGCGCGATGGCGTCAATCGGCGGTTGGGTGATACCGGCCGCATCGAGCAACTCATCGATCATGGCGTCGATCGTCGCGGTCACGTCTTCACGGGGCAACTCGTCGAACATGGTAGCCTCGTCCGCCCTTTTGGGATGGAGGTCATTATAGTGAAATTATGTTCACTTTTACCGTAAAATCGGGCGAGCCGAGCTCCGTATGGCGCCGGTTGACATCGCCATCAACCTGCCGCTCAGGCAGCTCGACTCGCAAAAAAAAACAGCCCGCGAGATTATCGCGGGCTGTGCCCTCTCGTTCCGTCTCACCCTTGCAATCACCGAGTCGATCGGGCTTAGCGTCCTTGGTACCAGTACGACGGCGCCTGGTATTGGTAGCCGTAGTACTGTTGGTAGATGGGGTAGTAGTAATTCGGATAGTAAAAACCACTAGGTTGATAGCTTACCGTCTGGTAGGGGTTGTAGTACGGCATGTAGTACTGCTGTTGCGCCGCCTGCGCTTGCGGCGCGGCGTTGCTCGGCTGGCCGGTGGGCGTGTTGCCGAAGAACGGGAACGCGCCGGCGGGAGGCATCATGGGGCCAGGCCCGCCGCCGTGCCCGAACGCTTCGGGACCGGGGACTTGGCCGTTCTTCCAGAATCCCCAGAGCCAGTTATTGTTGGCGCTTTGCAGGTGCCAGTTCAGGCCGACGCTGAACTTGGCGTTGACCCAGGCGCTCGCCTGATGCTCGCTGACCACCAGCGCGCAGACCGTCAGCAGACCAATCGAAAGGAGCTTCTTCATGGTATTCTCGCTTGTGAAATAGTTCAGACATGCTTGTCCGACTGTTGCCGCTCTGAGTTAGCTTCGTGCTCGGACAAGATACCATTGCCCATAACCGCGGGGCAATCCAGCGCCGAATTGAAATCTTGAGAAAAACATCCGCGCCGGCGTGCGTCGCATGAGGCATTATGCCGACTATTGGTTAAAATCGCGCTTCGCGCTCAATACGCACACTTCGCGTAACGCGCCGAAGCCGTCTGCGCGGCATTTTTGCGCCCCGATTCTTGAGCGCTTTCGATGCGTGGCCGCGTTGTCCGTCGTTTTTCCAGCCGTGCATTCCGCACGATCGCTAAAAACACTGCGTTCGCCTGGGGTACCGGTGCTCGTTCGCTGATTTCAAGATTGAAAAAAAACTCGCGCGCCGTTACGGTCGCGCTCGCCGGAGGCGAGCAGCTAAACCGCCAAACGGCCTCGCAGCGCCGAGAATCGCTGCGACGGCTGATGGCGCTCCACGGCGAGCGCAAGCGCCTTGCGGCTGCCCACGAGCACGACGAGCTTTTTGCCGCGCGTCACGGCCGTGTACAAGAGATTGCGCTGGAGCAACAGATAGTGCTGGGTGTGCAACGGCACGATGACGGCGGGGTATTCGCTTCCTTGCGACTTGTGGATGGTGAGCGCATACGCCAGCGTCAATTCGTCGAGCTCATCGAACTCATACATGACCGAGCGCCCGTCGAAGCTCACCGTTATCTCTTGGGCCTCGGGATCGATGTTTCGAACGCGGCCGACGTCACCGTTGAAGACTTCCTTGGTGTAATCGTTGGCCGTTTGCATGACCTTGTCGCCCAGGCGGAACGACCAGCCGAAGCGGGCCACTTCCGGTCCTTCCTGGGCTTCAGGCGGATTAAGGATCGCTTGGAGCTGTACGTTGAGGTTCTTGACGCCGAGCTCGGAGCGGTTCATCGGCGTCAGCACTTGAATGTCGTTGATCGAATCGAGCTGGAAGCGAGCCGGGATGCGGTCGCGAATGAGCGCGACAACGCGATCGAGGATAATCGTCGGCGAATCCGCCTCGATGAAGTAGAAATCGCCGAGCGTATCGGCCGAGTTCGATTCGGGCATCTCGCCGGCGTGAATGCGATACGCTGCCCGGACAATACTGCTTTCTTGTGCCTGCCGAAAGATCTCGGTGAGACGGACGACCGGAATGGCCTTGGACGCGATGATGTCGGCCAGTACGCAGCCGGGACCGACTGAGGGTAGCTGATCGGCATCACCGACGAGGATCACGCACGCTGAGGTCGGCATAGCTCGAAGGAGTTGATGCATCAATGTGATATCGACCATCGATGTCTCGTCGACGATGAGCAAGTCGAGTTCGAGCGGGTGATCGGCATTGCGCGCCGGCCCGCGGCGATCGAACTCAAGCAGACGGTGAATGGTCGAAGCCGGTCGGCCGGTTGATTCCGCGAGGCGTTTGGCGGCACGCCCGGTCGGAGCGCACAAGCTGACGCGCAGCTTCTTGGCGAGGAAGATCTCCAAGATGCCGCGAACGAGCGTGGTCTTGCCCACGCCCGGACCGCCGGTGATGACGAGGACTTTCTGCGTCGCCGCCTGGCGAATCGCCTCGCGCTGGCTGGCAGCCAGGGCAAGATTCATGATTTTCTCAACCCAGGCGATGGCGGCATCGACGTCGATCTTGGGCAACGGATGCTGTCCATCGCGCAGCTCATGAAAGCGCTCCGCGACGCCGGCCTCAGCACGTTGCATCGCACGCAGGTAGAGCCAGGGCGTCGGCGTCAGGGCCGTCTCGCGCACCAGCTCTTTTTCGTCGATCAAGGCGTGTGTCGCCTGTTGCAGCAACTCAAGCGAAATTCCCGTTCGGGCGGCGGTCTGATGCCAAACGGCCTCCTCCGGCATCGCGCAATGTCCGTCACGAACAGCTTCCTGCAGGACGAAGCGAATCGCCGCCTGAGCGCGCGGCAAGGCATGGCGCGCGAAGCCGAGCTTGAGCGCGATTTCGTCGGCGGTCTGAAAGCCGATGCCCCAGACATCGTCGGCAAGCCGATAGGGATTGCTGCGAACCTGCTCGAGAGCGGAATCGCCATAAGTCTTGTAGATGCGAAACGCAAGGCCAAGGCCCAGGCCGTGCGATTGTAGAAAGACCATAATGTCGCGGACCGCCTTTTGCTGCTGCCAGCTTTCACGGATGCGATTGATAAGCTTGGCGCCGACGCCTTTGACTTCCCTCAAGAACGCCGGGCTTTCATCGATGATCGCCAGGGTGCGAACGCCGAAGACCTCGACGATGCGGCGAGCGATCTGCGGGCCGATGCCCTTGATTAGCCCGGAGCCGAGGTATTTTTCGATGCCCTCGACCGTGCTGGGAGGCAGGACGCGCAACGTGTCGGCCTTGAACTGCTTTCCGAACTCCGGATCGTCGGCCCATGTGCCGGTCGCTTCGACGAATTCGCCGGCGACGGCGCGAGGCGTTTGTCCGATGACGGTGACGGAGCCGCGCAGGCCGCGGACGTCGACGCGCAAGACAACGAAGCCATTCTCGGGGTTATGAAAAGTGACTCGATCGATCGTGCCGGAGAGTTGGTCGCTCATGGCGCAATGTTGGCTTCGATCACGAGGGGGGTTGGGGCGCTGTCGATGTCGGTGCGGATGACAAGCTGTTTGCGCAGTTCGCCCGCCTTGAGCGGAGCGATGTGGACGGTCAGGACGATCATCGCGTCCTGCATTGTCGGAACGTCGACGGTGACGCCTTCGCCCTGGCCGTCGACCGCAAGGATACGGAAGGGGCGCGGCGCTTTAACGAATACTTTCTTGGTTTGCGATTCACCGACCTTCAGATCGCGCACCACGATGGCGTTCGGCGACACCGCCAGTCCCGCTTGTATGTCGCCGACGATGTTGAACGACAGCATCGGCGCTGTTGGATCGTTGGTCTTCAGCACGATCTCTTGCTTGAACGAACCGGTGGCCGGCGGGTCCGCCTTGATCGTGGCGTGCAAGCGATAGCCGCGCCGAACCACCCCGTTGGGGAGGCGAGGCAACTCCTCGGCCCGCAGGTCAAACGGGGCCGTGCTGAGCTTGACGATCTCCACGACGCGCCAATCGGCGCGCGTTCCCGTGTACTCGATGTCGATCGATTTGCTGGTCACTTGGCCCTTTTGCACGGTGCTGAAGTCGAGTTCCTGCGGGGTGAACGTGACTTCGCCACGGGCGTTGGCCGAGACGTTCAGCGTTGCCGTTGAAAGATATTTCGGCCCAGGTCCGGGCGATTCGACGGTCACGAAGACGCGAACCGTTTTCGAGCCGATGAACTGGCGTGCGTCCATTGAAACGTTGATGGTCCCGGTTTCGCCAGGCTGCAACGACTTGATGCCAGCATCGGCCTTGACGCACCCGCACGAGACGCGGACATCGGAGATATCCAGCGGGACCTTGTAGATATTCGTTAGCTTGAAGGAGTGCTTGACCACGCTGGCGCGACCGACGATGCCGAAGTCATGAGTCGTTTGGCCCGAGAAAAGCTTGTCGGCCCAGGCGGCCTGCTGGGCCGCTGCGCTCGAAGCGATGCCAATACTTGCCATCAGTGCGAGCACGACTTTGCGCATTGCCGATCCTCTTTCGTGCGGGTGGAACTGTGCCTCCATACTCCCGCTATCTTACCCGACTTCGCTTCTGCAGAAAAGACGGATTGCGAAACGAAGGGTGTTACGGAACGCGTGAACACATCGATTGAGGTTGCTAGACCTGGCGAGTTTGGGTAGACCATTGCGGCGTCATAGACACGGGTTCGCCGAGGAGATTATGCGACGCAATATTGCGTTCGTGATCGGCATTTCGCTGGTCGTCGCTGCTCTGTCCGGGTGCGGTTCGATTCACAATCTCGACGCTCCCGCAGGTCCCGCCGAGAAATTGAGCCCTGGGATCGGTCCACCAGGCATCTGTGTGCCGTTCGGCGGCGTCGCGCGCTCAGCGCTGCTGGGCGTCGTCGGCGTCCCCTTGGGCATCGGCCAGGTTGGTCACGGAATCGCTTTGATCGTCACGGGCGACGTACGTGAAGGATTCACCACCATCGGCAACGGCCTTTGGCTCACCGGCGTCGGAGTCGTTGCCCTGGCCGATACCCCCGTGTCGCTGGCGGGCGATCTCGTCACCTGGCCTCTCGCCTATGCGCGATCGCAACAACATCCGTGGGCGTCCTGGCAGGGCGCTGACCTGTCCATGTGGTGGTTCCACGCTCCATTCGCCCGCAGGCCGAGTGAAGAATAGTGCGAGTGGATCGCCCGTTGACGTTACGGACCAGAAACCGACCGTTGCACTACGTCGTGTAGTCCGCATTGAGGCGCACATAGTCGTAGGTCAGATCGCACGTGTAGAACGTGCAGCGGCCGGCGCCCAGCGTGAAGATCAATCGAATAGTCAGCTCGCGATTAGCCTTCATGAACGCCGACACCGCGGACGGGTCAAAGGGAAGAGGCGTCCCCTTCTCGTACAACAAAAAGTCGCCGAGCCGAAGCGATAATTGCGACTCGTCAAACGCGATGCCCGAGTAGCCCGCGGCGGACACGATGCGCCCCCAGTTCGGATCGGCGCCGAAGAACGCTGTCTTGACCAATGCGCTCTCGGCAATCGTCTTGGCGATCGTCCGCGCCTCGGCATCGTTGCGTGTGCCTTCGACATGAATCGTGATCAAATGGCTCGCCCCTTCGGCATCGGACGCCATGTCGCGGGCTAACTCCTCGCACACACCGATCGCCGCTTCATTGAACGCTCGCAGCGCATCACCTTTCAGCTTCGGGCCATCGCCGTTGGCCAGGAAGATCAGCGAGTCGTTGGTGCTGGTGTGTCCTTCGACGCTGATGCAGTTAAAGGACCGATCGGCGGCGATTGGCGCGAGTGCCTGCAAGTCCGCGACATCAAGCGGCGCGTCAGTGAGGACGAACGCGAGCATGGTGGCCATGTTGGGCCCGATCATCGCGGCGCCCTTGGCAAAACCGGTGATGTTGACTTGCTGGCCGTTGATGACGAGCTGGCGGGTGCGAACCTTGACGCGCGTGTCGGTCGTGAGGATAGCCCGCGCCGCCCGTTCGAGCGCCTCCGGCCCCGTCGCCACGTCTTTCGCCGCGGCCGGGATTCCCGATTCCATGACCGCCATCGGCAGCAGTCGCCCGATAACGCCGGTCGAGCAGACGAGCATTTGCTTGGCGTCGACGCCGAGCGCCTGGCCGGCAAGCGCGGTCATGTGCCGAGCGTCGTCGAGACCTTGCTGGCCGGTGCAGGCGTTGGCATTGCCGGAACAGACGACGATGCCGCGAGCCTCTTTCGTCGGTAGTCGTTCGCGGCAGACATGGACCGGCGCCGCACAGACGCGATTTTGCGTGAAGACACCCGCCGCGACCGCGGGCCGATCGCTGACGATGAGCGCCAGATCAAGCCGCCCCGGTTCGTTCGCCCTCAGTCCCGAATGAACGCCCGCAAAACGATAGCCGTTCGCGATGTGCCAGGTAGTCATGCCGATCAGTATAGGGTGGTGAGTGGTGGAGGCGAGGCGGCTGCTGGCGACTCGGGACCTGGTGCTCAATACCAGCTACTCGGTCGGGCTCACTTCTGCACGCGAGTTAGCCACAAGCTATCCGTCGTTCGGCCCAGGTCGGCGACGGTGGCCCGCGCCATCCGTGAGGCGCCGTCCTTGGCCGTGCCGACGATGCGGATCGGGCCATTGAAGGATGCCTTGTCATTCATGACGTGCAAAGACACCCCTTTGGCGGAAGACATGACGCCGATCTCTTTCGGCAAGCCTTCGACGCTGAACGTGATGTCCTGATTGAGGCCGCCGCTTCGCGTGATCGCGACGGGGATGTCGAGCGATTTGCTCGGCGTCAGGACGAAGCGATCATCGGCGACTTTCAACTCGAAGTCGGGTGCGATTGGGCCCAAGCGCAAGCGATAAACGAAGCGCATTCCGCCGCGTGCGTGCAGATCGGTGATCTCGACGCGATGGGCTCCGTCGGCAGTCGGCGTGACGTCGAGCGTTGGATCGCTGCCGATGGCGGGGGCCTTCGCCTGGCTCAACGATTTGCCGGCCGAATCGGTCACACGCAGCGTCGGATCGATCGGGAACCCGAGCGTTCGCCCGGCGATGCGTACGGCGACCTTCTGTCCTTTTTTGACGTCGAATTGGTACACATCGACATCGCCCGGGCGATCGAGCCGGCCGCTGATCGTGATGGGCAACGTCACCGGCTGTGGCGACTCGCGGGTTGCTTTCGATTTCACGATCGCGTCGTTCGCTTCCAGCCAAACGTGAAACGGATTGGCGATCTGTGCATGATAGAATTTGGCTCGATCCGCTGTGGCGCGCGAAAAGACGTTGAACGTGCGATCGGTCGCCGGAATGTTCCAGCCGACCAATTCGACGGTCTTTTTCTGTTGTCGAGCGACTGCCAGCGGGTACGCATACTCGACGAAAGGCCCCGTCGTCAGCGTCAGGCGATATACGAAATTCTCCTTGCCGGCGAAACGGATGCTGGCGTCAGGGACCGATGGGAATGCGAAGAGGCGAACGAGGTAGACGCCATCCTTAGGCGCCGTGAAGGCGATCTGAGGGTCGAAGTCCTGGTAGTCGTCGTTCTGCTCGAGCACGAAGCCATCGGACGAGAGAATCTGCAGGACACCGTCCATCGGCGAACGCAAAGTCTTGTATGCTTCGACCGAGGCGACGAGCGTTTCACCTTTCTTGAGGGGGACTGCGAAAACATCGACATCCCCGGGCTTGTCGAGTCGGCCGTTGACGACGACGCCCGGCTTGTCGAGCGCGTGCGGCTTCTTCGGATCGTCGTTCGGCTCCTTTTCGAGCATCTCCAGCAACGTGCCGACGATGAACGGCCGAGCGATGCTGGCGCCTTGCTCGTCAAAGAGTCGAATGAAATAGACTCCGGGCTCGGTGTCGGCGGCGACGGTCACCGTCATTTTGCCGCTGGTCTTGGCCGCCGTGACGTCAATTCCCTTGTTGTCGCTCCATGCTTGCACCGGCCAGCGTTCGAACGTGCCGCCGACCGTGACTTCGACGGTGCTTCCGCGTTGAGCGCCGGCGGGGTAAAAGTAGTCGACTTTCGGCGGCGCTGCCGAGACGTGCGGTGCGGCCAGCATAAGGACAAGAATTAGCGAACGCAGCGTCATCGAATGGCGTCTCCTGGCAGGCTTGCTGCTCTGGTACGGCGACGCTGCGATTTTACGAATGGTGACTTACAGAAGCGATTGCATTTCCTCTTCCGTCAATTCGCGGATGAAATTGCAGCCAACGGAGAATTCTCCCCGTGCTCGCCGCGAGGTATGGACGACGCAGGCGAGGATCGCGCAGACCTTGTGACCTGATTTGTCATGTAGTTCGAGAGTCAAAAGAGCGCCGGCGTCGATGGCGGTAGACACCACCAATCCGATGCCGGTCGCTGAGAGGTTGAGCACTTCGACGGACGTCATGTCAGCCGTCAAATTGCCGTACATGCGATAGGACGCTTTGATGGAACAACTGTAACGGACCCAGATGCGTTTGTCGTTGTCGTCGGCGGGAGATTTTTCGGCGCCGCAGGCTTGCAGATCGCCGTCGCTCAATTCGCGCGAGAAGACGCAGCCGAGCGACCACGCGTCGTCGCCCTGTGGAACCGTGCGAACGACGCACGCCAACACCGTGCGAACTTCGCCGTCATGCGTCGGCAACTCGAGCGTCAGCATATGCCCTGGTTGCACCGGACGATCGACAATCACGTTCGCCCCGCCGGCGGACAGGTCGCGCACCTGCGCAAGCATCTTGTCGGCATCCTTTTTTTCGGCCAACTGAACGTTGCCCTCCAGATCGGTCGGATATCGCAACCAGAGACGGCGATCTGCTTCCACGGCAACATCAGCCGTCGGCTCGGATTCGGCCTGGCCGAACCATCGGCGCCAGAACGAAAAAGCTTGCTGAGCCATGATCTCCTCGACGGGGGAGGCACTCTGGGCTTTCCACAAGCCTAGGTCATAAGTCCAGCCCTGTCAAAGAGGTAATCCGTGGCTAACCGAACATTACCGCATGAATCGGATTTTTTGCTTGCAATTCGTTGCCCCATTGATTAAGATGCTCTCACATTTGGATGCGGCGCCGATCGGCATCATTGTCTTTCGATCGACGCTCGCAATGGATCGAAGCCTGTCGCTCATTTGCCGATATTCCGACTGCACGTCCGATTGCCGGAGGAAGATGCCATGTCCCGTGCGCCGCGCCGAGCGTTTACGTTGATTGAACTGTTGGTGGTGATCGCGATCATCGCCATCTTGATTGGATTGCTTCTGCCGGCGATTCAGAAAGTGCGTGCTGCAGCGGCGCGGAGCCAATGCCTCAACAACGTCAAGCAGATCGGCATCGCCTGCCATTCTGCCCACGACCTTTACAAGCGCATGCCGCGCTTTCACGAGCGTGGCTACCCCAGCGCCTTCTCCCCCTCCAATCCGAGCACGTTCGATGGGACGGTGCATTTCTATCTTCTGCCGTTTCTCGAGCAGCAAGCCCTGATGCGGAAGTGGAATGGCACGTCCGCCAGCAATGCGTTCAACGGCCCCAATCAGATTCCGACGCCGATCATCTATGTCTGCCCATCCGATCCGAGCATGACCGTTGACTTCACGACCAACACCGGGCCCAACAGCCTGGCGAGCGGGACGGGATACGCCATTACCAGCTACAGCTTCAACGGCCAAGTCTTCGGCGACACCTGTCCGCCGCCCAGGCTACAGGCTACGTTTCCCGACGGCGCCTCGAACACTGCGCTGTGCTTCGAACGTCTCGCGATCTGCGGCCAAAATGGGGATGTGCGAACCTGGGGCAACGGCGCCGGCGTCACGGCCCATGCCGAGGTGGCGTATTACTCGGCAAGTCCCGGAGTGGCGTGGGTCAACGCCAATGTCAACCGCATCTTTCAAGTTCAACCGCTCCCGGCCAAATGCGTCAACTCGACAGCTGACACGTCGACGCCGCACGACGCGATGGTGGTCCTGCTCGGCGACGGTGCGACCCGCACGGTAAGCCCGTCGGTCTCGCTCGCTGCCTGGCGTGCCGTCATCACGCCTGCGGGCGGGGAGACTGTCGCCCTGGACTAAGCGGATGCTGTGAACCTGCGCGAAGAGGAAACTAAAGGTCACGCCAGATTCTCGAGATCGTCCAGATCCTTAAGGCGACCCGCTGCTCTCTTGTTGATCCTGAGATGCGCGATGCTAATGATGGTCACCCAGATGCCATCCAGCTTGACGCGATTCCGCTTCGGATAACATTGATCGAACGTAACTCCGCTAATGTCATTGAGCAATTCCAAACGCATCGGTGGGCGGCCCATTCGAATAATCTTGCCCGGCTCCAGAAAAGGCTCCGGGCCGAGTTCCGGCACGTCAAATCCAAACTCGCGAAGGACCTCGACGATCTTCTCGGCGTTTCTTTCCGATCTCTCGATCCAAATATCCATGTCGGCCGTCGCACGCGGATATCCGTAATAGCTCACAGCATAGCCGCCAATGAGCAGATATTTAACGCGCTTCTGATTGCACAATTTCAAGAAATCTCTGAAGTCGTCTGGTAGCTGCTTTGCCATAGTTGATCCGCCGCATCAATTCCGTTGCTCTCAAGCGGGCCTGGGGCGTTTGGTGTTTCCAATAGTCCCGATCCTCTCGTTGGATGTCGGCAAACGTCGCCACGCTGAGTGCCGGACGCGCCATGCCAAGGCGCTTCCGACTTTTTTTTCCTGCCATGGTTCATTCCTCACGTATCCGGTCGCAGTCATTTTCCCAGCAGATGCTCGATAATGTACATCTCCATTCCCTCGTAATCGCGTTCCACGCGGTACGCTTCGATCTTGGTGGCATCGACGCGGCGCACGAGGTCCACCATGCGTTCGAAAATCGCCTTGCTATTGGCGAGGTGTTTCGCCTGATCGGCCGGCTTGGTGGTGCGCATCGCTTTGACATCGAGGCCGACGCAGCCGTCGAACCCGCCGCGCTCCAGGACCCACACCGTATTGAATGCTCGCCGCAGATCGACGGAGCCGAACGTTTTGTCCTGGTCGTACTTCAAGCCGTTTTGATCGTTGAGGTGCACGCTCCAGAGCTTCTTGTGCCAAAGGGCGTACGCCATGTCGTCGGATGGATCGAGCCCGGCGAGAATCGAGTGGGCCGATTCGATCAACACGCCGACCCGGTTCGGATCGGCCGTACGATACACCAACCCCATGAAATGTCCGACGGTCGGACAGTACGCCTGGTCCATCGGCTCGTTCGGCTTCATCTCGCCGAGGATGCGAATGTTTGGATCGTGCTCGAGCATCGCGTTGACGGCATCGACAATGCGCGCGACCGCGGTAATCGCGCATTTCGCTTCGCGGATGTACGAGCCTTCGCGCGCCAGCCACAGCACCATGTCCTTGCAGCCGATGGCGTTGGCGATGTCGATGGCTCGCTTGGAGCGCTCGATGGCGTACTTGCGATCTCCGGAACTGTTCGACGTGTAAGCGCCGTCGATTGTCTTGGGATGCTCCCAGAGCCGCGGCGCGATGAACTCGCAAAACAGCCCTTCGCCGTCGAGCATCTTCTTGACCTTGGCCGTCTCCTTCAACGTCGTCTGAAAGTCGAGGTCGGCCGGGCAGACATCGTCGTCGTGGAACTGCACGCCGTCGAAGCCAAGCTTCTTATACTCGCGAATCTTGGCGGCAAAGGCAACCTCCTTGCGAACCTCCGGGCCGAACGGATCGCGTCCTTGCGAAATGTTCCACGGGCCGAAGGTGAAGCGGTATTTTGTAGGCATGGCAACGTACTCCGAAATGCGCAAGCGTTTGTCACGCAGACGCGCGGTGAGTGAATTCACGACACGACTCGGCTATTTTGACAAACGCTGGCGCGTTGACCAGACTACAAGCGCGACGGAAGGTCATTCGAGAATGGTCGCTCGTGCTTCCGGTTCGTCACATTCATCGCCCATCGGGCTTGACCGCGGGACTATCTTTGCGTATATTAGTTTACGCTAACTTGTTGAGCGTCGAACTTCCCGCACCAGGAGAAGCCGCTCTATGAACGTTCCGTTCCCGGTTCGTGTCGCTTTTCTCATCCTCGGCTGCATGCTGTTCATCGGCGGGTTCCTGCTGCTCAAGGCGCCGATTCCACAGCCCGAGGCGTATCACAATTTCGCCGACCAGCGGCCGCTCTTGGGCATGCCGCACATGCTCAATGTCTGGAGCAATCTGCCGTTCTTGATCGTCGGCGTGTGGGGCATGATCTGGATGTGGCAGAATCCGACGGACGACAACCGGCCCCTAACGGGGCTCGGCTCGCCGCGACCCTTTCTGCAAACATCCGAACGCTGGGCGTATTGGCTTTACTTCATCGGTCTGGCGCTCACCGGCATCGGGTCATCGTGGTATCACGCCAACCCCAACAACGAGACGCTGGTCTGGGACCGCATGGCCCTGGCCTGGACTTTCATGGCACTGTTCACGGCCATCGTTGCGGAGCGCCTGTCCTGGCAGATCTCCGCTCCGTTGGTAGGGCCGATGGTCGCGCTCGGCGTCGGCAGCGTGCTCTACTGGCACTGGACCGAGACGCAGAACGCCGGCGACCTGCGCTTCTACCTCGTCGTCCAGTTCTTCCCGCTGATCACGTTGCCGATGCTGTTTCTCTTCTTCAATCCGCGCTACAGCGGCACGGGCGACATGCTGGCGTCGCTTTTGTGCTACGGCCTGGCCAAGGTCGTCGAGTATCTCGATCGCGACATCTATTCTCAGGCCGCCTTCGTCAGTGGCCACACGCTGAAGCATGTGATCGCCGGGTTGAGCGCGTACCTGGTGCTGTTCATGCTGCAGCGCCGCCATGCGATCGAACCGAGCACGGAAGAACGGATCCACGAAGGGCACGAAGAACAAGAAGGGGATAGGCAGGTTGTGGCAATCGAGCAATGACGGATGGCAAAGTCGTAGAGCAGCTAATCGCCCGGCTTGAGCGGCTTGTGGCCGAAGCGGGAGCGCATTTGGTTGGCTTGTTCCCAGACCTTGGGATCGGATTCGAGAAAGCCGATCAGATTGCCCGTCGAGATGGCGAGTGTGTGGGCGGTATCGCTTACGCGGGCTTCGGTCGCTTCTAACACGTCGAGCACCAGGCCGACCAAGGGCCAATAGCGAACATCCTTTCGCCCAACGTCGAGCTTTCCAGAAGAAGAACGTGCCGAGGCGAGCGCCTCGCGCTGGGAGACGGCGCTCAGTTCCTCGGCACGAATCGGTTCCCGCAACTTCAAGAAAAACGCCTGTCGCAGTCGCTTTAACGCCTTCGCTTTGTTCTCGTGCTGCGATCGGCTCTCCTCGGCAATGACGATCATGCCGCTAGGCAGATGACGAATGCGCACGGCCGAACTGGTCTTGTTTCGTTTCTGCCCACCGGGACCGCTGGCGCGATACGTGTCGACCTCGCATTGTGCGAGGAGTTGCGAATCCGTCAAAACGGACCAGATCGAGCGTGACATGATGTTCTCCCGTTTAGCCGCTCGCCTTGGGCGAACGTTCGGCGCGCTCGCCCGAGGCGAGAGGCTAAACGGACACGGTTTACTCCAACCGCCAAGGAGCGCGCACGGCTCGGCTCAAGTGCCGGTTGGCAGCTTCGGCGCCCTGGCCGGCAAAGCGCTCCTCGCGCGGGTCCCAAGTCAGCGTTTCACCGGGGAAGAAACGCGTGGCGATGACGCCGAGATGGCACACCGACACCGAGCGATGGCCGATGCCTGCGTGGCAGATCGGTTGCTCGCGCGATCGGACGCAGGCCAGGAAGTTCTTCATGTGCTCGTTGCGCCCGCCGGCGACGCGCGGGAGGCGAGTGGCCCCGGCCGGTAGCGCCTCGTTCAGCAGCATCGGATCGCTGGCTTGAATCGTGCTTCGGCTCACCCAGATCCATTTGTTGTCTTCGCCTTCGAAAAGAATGCCGTTGCCCGCCACGCGATTATTCTCGCGGATGGGCCAATTCGCCGCCGGGCCGCTGCGGCAAACCAAGCGCGTGCCCGCGCCGCCGTTCGGGCCGTTGCCATAGGTGTAGGTCACTTCGAAGGTCGGATGGCAGTTGTAGCTGTTGGGTTGATTAGCGGGGGCGGCGCCGGTGCCGACGATGCTCACCGGGCCGCTCTCGTCCATGCCGAGGGCCCATTGCGCGATGTCGTTATGATGAGCGCCCCAGTCGGTCATCTTGCCACCCGAATATTCGTACCACCAGCGAAATTCATAATGGCAGCGTTGCGGCACGAAATCGGCGGGGCCGGTCGGGCCTTGCCAGAAGCTCCAGTCGAGCCCTTCAAACACCGGACGCACCTCGAACGGACCGCCGCGCGGGTTTTCGCCGATCAGCGTCGTAACACGATGCACTCGACCGATTCGGCCGTTGCGGACCAACTCGGCGGCGAGGCGGAAGCGGCCGGCGTACTCGGTGCGTTGTTGCGTTCCGACCTGGAAGATCTTGCGCGTTTCTCGAGCAACGCGCGCCACCAGCTTGCTTTCTTCAATCGTCAACGTCATCGGCTTCTCACAATAAACATCTTTGCCGGCCCGCATGGCAGCGATGGCGATCAACGCGTGCCAGTGATCCGGGGTGCCGATAGTGACGGCGTTGATGTCGCGATTCTCCAGCAGACGGCGAAAATCGCTGTGCAGAGCGCATTCGCGGCTACCGCCTTGCGCAGCGTTACGTACCAGGTTCTGCGCAAACTGGGCATTGGGTCGATCCACGTCACAGACGGCAACCATCTGGACGCCGGTTTCGCTCATGGCTGCCTGCATGATGTGGACGCCGCGTTCGCCTCGCACCGGCATGTTGGGGCGAGTCGTTCGGCTGGTTCCGGTGCCGATGGCGCCCATGACGATGCGATCGTTGGCGCCGGGTGGGCGCGGATTGGCGTCGGCCAGCGCTTCCGCGGCTACCTCCTGAGCGTACCAGAGCGGCAGACCAGCCGCGGTTAGCGCGCCGAGCGTGTTCGCCAAGAACCCGCGCCGCGACATGTTTCCCCGTTTCATCGTGCGTACCTCCGAAGGCAAAAGGAGAGTAAAGTGCTTTTGGACGATGTTAGACTCGATCGCGGCCAAGGGCAAGGAAGAAATGCGAGATTCCTCGTTTAGCGCTCGCAGTATCCCACGCGGCGACGGCGCGGGATACCGCGAGCGCTAAACGAAGAAACGAAGAGGCGCGCAAAATTGCACTCCCAAATTTCGCAGCCTGGCGATATCATCTCCCCTTCGATTGGATCTTCGCAGACTGCCCTCAACACGGAGGTTGATCATGTTGTTTTCACGACGAAGCTGGCAAATCCTGGCAAGCGCGGCAAGCCTGGTCCTTGCGACAAACGCATTCTCGCAAACCACGCCGCCTCCGCTCGACCCAAAGACACCGCCGACGCCGGTGCAGATCATCCCCGTCAGCCTGAAAAACGACTTCGTAGCCGCCACGGTCAACGGCGAGAAAATCCTCATCGGCGACGTCAAAAAGATACTGGAAAGCCGACCGTACCCGGTGACACTCACCGAAGAGCAGAAGAAGCAACTGCGCCACGCCGCTCTGGATGTGCTGATTGAAGACGCGATCATGCGCCAGTTCTTGAACAAAAATGTGCCGCAGGTCAATCCGGCCGACTTCAACAAGGAAGTGCAGGACCTGATCGAAGGTCTGAAGAAGGAGATGAAGACGCTTGATCAATTCTTGACCGCCACGAATCAGACAAAGGAGCAGTTGAGCCGGGACATCGCCGCCAAGCTGCAATGGCGAGTAATGCTGATGCGCTACTGCCCCGAGGACAAGGCAAAGGCCTACTACATCGAGAACAAAATGTTCTTCGACAAGGTCTTCGTCAAGGCGAGCCATATCTTGATCAAGCTTGACACGAAGACACCCCAGGCCGACCGCGTCAAGGCGGCCGAGCAACTTCGCGTACTGCGTCAGGAAATCCTGACAGGAAAGACCAAGTTCGAAGACGCAGCGAAGAAATACTCCGAGTGCCCGAGCAAGGACAAGGGGGGCGACATCGGCCAATTTCCCTACAAGTTCGTCGTCGTGCCGGAGTTCGCCAAGGCCGCGTTTTCGATGAAGAAGGGGGAGCTGAGCGATGTCGTGGTCACGAACTACGGGCTGCATCTGATCTGGGTTACCGATCGCACCGCCGGCGAACTGTCAACCTTCGACAACATCAAGGACACGGTTCGTGAAGTGTGGGCCCAAGACGAGGACCTCTATCAGCGCGTCCTCGTGGACCAGCGCAAGAACGGCAACGTCAAGATCGAGATGCCGTAATGCCAGGGGTCAGGAATCAGGAATCAGTGGTCACGAAGCCCCGGGATGAGCGCAGCGAATCCCGGGGCTTTTTCGTTCATAGCGGATACACCTCCATGACGTGATACCCCGTCATCGTCATTCCCATTTTCTTGTAGGTGACCTGGGCGACTTGATTGTCGTGCTCGACGTACAATCGCACGCCGATAACGTCGAGCTCTCGGCGCGCCGCCAGCAGGAGATGCTCGTACAGCGCGCGAAACACGCCCAGCCGTCGCGCCGGCTTCGCCACGTACACGCTCTGAATCCACCAGAAGTTGCCGTTGCGCCAGTCGCTCCATTCGCAGGTGACACCGAGCTGGCCGACCATCTCGTCCTTGGCCTCGGCGACGTAGTATCGCCCTTTGCGCGGATCGGCAAGCATGGCGGCGACGCCGGCGGTAAGCAATTCCCGGTCTAACTCCTTGGCCTCCGTCTCCTTGGCCAACAGCCGATTGAACTCGGCAATGCGCTCGGCGTCGCCTGGCCGAGCGGGTCGAATGTTCAGGTTCATGTCGTGACTCTCTTTCATACAATTGCCGCAAGCCCAGGGGTTCGGAGTACCTCACCCCTGGGATCCCCCGAACCCCGGATCCCAGGGGTTCGGAGTACCTCACCCCTGGGCTTCAGCGGCGTCATGGACCTCAGCAAGTATATTCGCGATATCCCGGACTTTCCCAAGCCGGGCATCCTTTTCAAGGACATCACGCCGTTGTTGGCGGATCCGGGAGCGTTTCATGAAGCGATTCGCCGCATCATGGAACATTATCGCGATCGACCGATCGACGCCATCGCCGCCGCCGAGGCAAGAGGCTTCCTGTTTGCCGCTCCATTGGCGTATTTGATGAACAAGCCACTGGTGCCATTGCGCAAGCCGGGCAAGTTGCCATACCGGACCCACAAGCTGCAATATGATCTCGAGTACGGCCAGGCCGAGTTGCATGTCCACATCGACGGCTTCAAGCCCGGCGCTCGCGTGTTGCTCGTGGACGATCTGCTGGCGACCGGCGGCACGCTCGAAGCCGCCTGCAAGCTGATCGCGCAGGCTGGCGCCGTCGTCGTCGGCTGCTGCGTGCTGGTTGAGCTGTTGTTCCTGGGCGGCCGTGCCAAGTTGCAGCCGCACCAAGTATTCAGTCTGATTCAATATTGAGCCGCTTGCGGCGTAGCACGAGGATCGGCTTTCCATGCTCATCGATTTTGAAAAATGCGGCGGCCTGGTTCCCGCCATCGCACAGGATTTTCAGACCGGCGAAGTGCTGATGATGGCATACATGAACCGCGAAGCCTTCGAAGAAACCGTGCGCACGAAACGCGCCGTCTACTTCAGCCGCAGCAGAGGCAAGCTCTGGCGCAAAGGCGAAGAATCGGGCAACGTGCAGGAGGTCAAGGAGATCTTCCTCGACTGCGACAACGACACGATTTTGCTCAAGGTCCACCAGATCGGCGGCGCCGCATGCCACGAAGGCTACAAGAGCTGTTTCTTCCGCCGACTGGAAAACGATGAACTCAAAACCATCGGCGACCGCGTTTTCGATCCGAAGCAGGTCTACAAAAAATAGTCCGTGGTCCGTAGTCCGTGGAAAAATCGCTGGATGAATGCTACCGGCCACGGACTACGGACTACCGACGCTTGAGTTCAACCATGACCCAACAGATTCGTTTAGGCATTCCCGCCGGGTCGCTGCAAGAGGCGACCGCGGAGCTCTTTCGCAACGCCGGCTTCAAGCTCACGTTCGCCAGCCGCAGCTACTATCCGTCGATCGATGATCCGGAGATCCACTGCACGCTGATTCGGGCTCAGGAGATGCCTCGCTACGTGGAGAATGGGTCGCTCGATTGTGGGCTAACCGGATACGACTGGATTCTCGAGAACGAAGCCAAAGTATGCGAGCTCGCCGAGCTCATGTTTTCGAAAGTCAGTCGCCGGCCCGTTCGCTGGGTGCTTGCCGTGCCGAACGATTCGCCGATCAAGACGGTGCAGGACCTGCAAGGCAAGCGGATCGCGACGGAGGTCGTCGGGTTGACGCGGCGTTGGCTGGCGCAGCACGGGGTGACGGCGCAGGTCGAGTTTAGCTGGGGCGCCACCGAGGTCAAGCCGCCGCGCTTCGCCGACGCCATCGTCGATGTCACCGAGACCGGCAGTTCGCTCAAGGCGAACAATCTGCGCGTCGTCGCGGAGCTTTTGCAGAGCACGACGCGCTTCATCGCCAACGAAAAGGCCTACGCTGATCCGTGGAAAAAGCAGAAGATGGACGATGTGCTCCTGATGTTGCGCGGCGCCCTCACCGCGGAGGGCATGGTGGGCCTGAAATTCAACACGCGCCTAGCCGACAAGGCGAAAGTGCTGGCGTTTCTGAAGGACCATCCGCGCACGGCGCTCAACAGCCCGACGATCTCGCCGCTGGCCGATCCGGACTGGATCGCGATGGAGATTATCATCGACGAGGACATCGTCCGCCACATCATGCCGCAGCTTTACGCCGTCGGCGCTCGCGGCATCGTCGAATATCCGATCAGCAAGATTATCTTGTGAACGCAGTGAACAGAACCACGGAGACCACGGGGGAGATGCGAGAGTGAGAACGCACTCTCACGAGGCATTGGCATCGGAAAAGGCCGCGAGCCGGAATGCGCCCCACGCCAAGAACATCGCGACGACGCAAAGCCCCGCGCCGATGCCGCAGGTCTTTCCCCAAGGGGGCGTATAGCGAAGCGACAGCGTCGAACCGGCGCACGGAAGCGTTGTCGTGATGCGTTGCCAGTAGTCTTTGCCGACGCCGAGCGCAACGCCATCCAGCTCGAGTCGCATGTGCGGATACCACAAGAAGTTGATCGTTACCTGCGTGCCGCTTTGAAGATTCGACACATCGACATCGGCGCCGCGGCCATGTAAGCGCATCGGCAACGTTCGACCGTTTGCGAAGGCCAGCGGATCGACGCCATCGAGTTCCTTGAGCGTCGTGGCGCCGGCACGGGCTAGAGTTCGCATCGGCGTTTTTTCCAACACGTGAAACGCCGGCTCGCATGGGAAGGTTCGTTCCATTTTTCGATCGCCGCGCCTGGCGTCGAACAAATGCCACCCGACGCCGTAGGCTCGGCACGCTTCGATCGGCGTTTCGGCAAGCCGGCGATACACCTCGGCCATGCGGGGCTGCCCTTCGACGACCGGGTCGTAGCCAAAAATACCGGGGACCCGATAGTAGTGCGGCAGGTTGAGCGGAAGAGCGCGATAAAAATCCGGCGACGTCGAACGCAGCGGATGCCACGAGGCAACGCGTTTCGAATTCGCTGCGCCGATCACGCCCGGATCGCCGGACGAATGAAACACCGCGGTGAACTCGGTCGGCAGGCCGGGGTAAGGACGAAACCCATAACTGTAGAAGCTGGGCCGGCACATCGCGACGTGATAGGCAAGGAGGACGAGGATCAGTGCGCCCGCTGCCCAACTCCACCATGAACTGTGTGCCACTGGTTGCGTCTCTGCGTCCGCTTGGCGGTTTTGCGCGCCGAACGCAACGAGCGTGCGATCTATCATCAACCCGCCCGACAATATCGCACAGAACGCAAGCCACGGAAAAAAGCGAAACGAGTAGCGCAAGAAGAACTTTGACATCGGCAGTTGCGACAGCCCCTGCCACAGCCCCGCCGGTTCGCCCAGCACTAATAGCAGCGACAACACGCCGCACGGAATCCACCACGCTTGCGCCCAGGCTGACCGATCCGGCATCGTCAGCCAGAACGCGACCGCTTGGAGTGCAAACAGAATCCCGAATACGCCACCAAAAAAGTAAAAGTGCCCCATCTTGTCGGCATGCTCGGTTCCCCAGCGCGTCGGCAATTCGGCCTGCGCTAGCGGATACGGCAATGCAGCGCCGGCCAGTTGATCGTAAATGCCGAACTCTTCGGGTACGAACCGCTCGTGGCCTCCCATCATCTCGAGATGATGCAGTAAGAGCGGCGCGGCGATTCCAACGCCAAGCAACACTGCCGGTATGGCTGGCATCCAGCGTTGCCACGATAGTCCGTCGCCGATGACAACGCTCGCCACGCCGACGACGAAGAACAGACCGAGAATCGCGACGATCTGCGGAAACCCCGCGTGATACGACATCCCGAGCACGACGCCGACGCCGATGACCCATGACCAGCCGACCGGGCCTTCGCGCATCCGTTGGATAGCGATGCCCAACAGCGGCAGCCACACCGCGTTGGCGATGAACGCGTGCCACGATCGGCCCATGATCAGAATGCAACCAGCGAAGACAAACGACAGCGCCGCGACATTGGCCGACATCCCACTCATGCCGACGCGCCGCGACAGATAACGCATGGCAATGAAGCCGACGATGAGGTGTAGGATTGCGAACACCTCCATCGTGGCTAGCTCATTGTCCAGAACGTGCCTGGCAATGGCGTACGAAATCAGTTGCGGCGGATAGGTGATCGCCCAGAAGCCGATTGTTGCCAGCGGCGCGCCGAGAAACACGTACGGGTTCCAATCGGGAAACGTGCCCTCCCAGAGGCTTCGGCAACCCAAGATGATCCCCGGCAACTCGCCGACCAGAGCGTCGTCCTGCGTGAAGTAATACGGCTCGATGCATTGCAGCGCAATCAATCCGCTGATGAGGGTGATCCAGCCGATCCAATCCCAGGCGTGTACATGCTCAGTTGCCGGGTCTGCCTGGTTGGCCTGTTCAAGGCCGAACACCTGTGGCCAGTAATCGCCGAAATAGAACGCCCCCAGCCATACGGCCATGGCCAGCACCATAACGACGATCAAGCCCGGCGCCGCGCGTTGACCGACGTGGGCCAGAAACGCCGAGGTTCCAGGCCAGTTGCGACAAAGGGCGATCGTCGATGGCTGGCGAACGATCACCGAATCGGGCAGCGAATACGTCGTCCCGTCAGCCACAAGTTCATGCAGAGAGACCCGAAACGACGCGTCGCCAATGGTGACATGAACGATTCCCGACAGCGCCGTCGGGGATTTCGCGAAGTGAATTGCGACCGTGCTCACGCAGCGGCCGGGAATACGCCAAACGCCAGGCAGATCGGATTCGATCAGTTGCGGCTGTTCCTTGCCGCTGTGGATGACAAACAAACGTGTGTTGGCGGTGTCGCTGTTGCCGAATCCCTCCAGCACTAGCGACATCGGCTCGGCGAACTCGTCCTGGTGAAGCGTCAAGTGCACATTCACCGCGACGACGCCGGCCAGTAGCAGCATTAATCGACACGCGATCCACATCGTTTTCTCGAACCGTTCCCTCGTTCCCACGCGCCGGTCACGCAACTGCCATGTGCTTGCCGTTCGACGAGGCGTCGACCTTCGGTGGCTCCTCGGCCGACTTGTCAAAGTTGATCCGCTCGCGCTCCACGACCAACGGCCTTTTGCGCACCTGGAAATGAATCGCGCTAATGTATTCGCCCAGGACACCGAAGAAGAACAGTTGCAGCCCCGAAAAGAAGAACACCGCCACGATCAAGGTCGGCACGCCGGGCGCTGCGAGTTGCTGATAGTAGAGCATGTTCATGACGAAGCCGAACACGCCGAATAGGATGCTGAGCGCCGCCACGCCGAAGCCAAAGAACATGCAGAGCCGCATCGGCACATTGGACAGCGAGATGATGGCGTTGAGGGCTTGATCGATGAGTGAGTAGAGTTGAGCTTTGGAGTAGCCACGCTCGCGCGCTTTCCAAGTGTATGGCACGCCGACGCGCTTGAAGCCGCAACTGGCAATCATGCCGCGAATGTAGGGATAGTAGTCCTCGTATTGGCGCAGCGTTTCGACGACCTTGCGGTCGATCAGCTGAAATTCCCCTGCATCGACTGGCACGTCGATGTCCGCCATGCCTCGCACCAGCCGATAGAAGATCGATCTGGCGGTCCGCATGAGGATGCCTTCTTCGCGCTCGGCCCGGATGCCGTAGACGATCTCGTTGCCTTCTTCCCAGTGTTTGACAAGTTCGGGAATAACTTCGGGTGGATCCTGCAAGTCGGCGGGCAGAAACACCAGCACCGCATCGCCGGACGTCGCCAGGACGCCGTTGTAATTGGAGCGCAGCGCGCCGAAATTGCGTGCGTTGACGATGATCTTGACGCGCGGGTCCTGGGCGGCCAAACCCTTGAGCAACAACACCGTGTTGTCCGACGAATCGTTGTCGCAAAAGACGTGCTCGTAGTCGTACTTCGCCAGCGGTCCTTCGAAGAGCGCTTTGACCGCGAGGTAACAGGCCGTCACGTTCAACTCCTCGTTGAAGCACGGCGTGACGATGCTGATTTTCTTACGCGCGCTCATGATACCCTCTCACGTCCGCTGCCGACAGGCTGCGGGATAGGGACGCCATAGTCCCGCAGCCTGTCGGCTGCAGGCGTGCCTGCGACTTCCTCGGTCACTTCGACCATGCGCTCCAACGACAACCCATGTCGCCCACACAAGTACGCCTGCGATCCCGCACACAACGTCGGCTCCGGCTGCAAGCGCATCGGCACGAAGCGAACGCCAAGCCCGGCCTGCGCCAAACACTCGCCGACCATCGTTCCTAATCCGCCCGGCCCATGCTCTTCCAGCGTGATGATCCGTCCGGTTCGTTTCGCCTCGGCAATGACGCGATCAGCATCGAATGGTCGCAGCGTCGGCATCGACAGCACGCGAACCGACACGCGCCGCGCCGCCAGGATCGTGGCGATCCGCACGGCGGTCTCCAGCATGCCTCCGGTCGAGATCAGTGTTGCTTGGGTGCCGTCGATGACTTGGACTGCCTTGCCGAGTTCGATTCTCGGTTCACTTTGATGTACGACCGGCTCTCCCGCTTTGCCGAGCCGCAAGTACGCCGGACCCGCATGTTCTGCGAGCGTGCGCGTAGCCCAACGTGTTTCGACCGGATCGCCGGGCGCCATCACCGTGACGTGCGGCAAAAGCGACATGACGCCGATGTCCTCGACGCCGTGATGTGTGTAGCCATGGCCGCCATACGCAAGCCCGCAACCGACGGCGACGATCTTGACGCTCAGGTTGTGGTAGCAGACATCGTTGCGAAACTGTTCAAGGCAACGCAGCGTCGGAAAGTTGGCGATCGAATAGACGAACACGACTTTGCCTGTCATCGCCAGGCCCGCCGCGACGCCGACCATGTTCTGCTCGGCGACGCCCGCGTTGAGATAGCGATCGGGAAACTTGGTCGAGAACTTTTCGAGCACCGAGTAACCGAGATCGCCTGTCAACAGCCAGACGCGAGAATCGCGCTCGGCGACTTGCACGAGGGTTTCGATAAAGGACGTCCTCATTGGCCGCACTCCAATCCGAGCAACGCATCCGCTAGTTGTTTTGCGTCGGGCGACTTGTAGTGCCAGGCGAGCTGGCCTTCCATGTAGGCGACGCCCTTGCCCTTGATCGTGTGGGCGATGATAACCTTCGGTTTGCCCGTGTGGTCCGCGGCGAGCGCCGACTGGATCGCGTCATGATCGTGTCCGTCGATTTGATGCACTTGCCAGCCGAAGCTGCGCCACTTGTCGCCGAGCGGCTCCAGATCGAGTACATCCTTGACGCTGCCGAAGCTCTGGACCTTGTTGTAATCGACGATGGCGGTGAGCGAATCGAGCTTGTGATGCCCGGCAAAGAGGATCGCTTCCCAGTTGGAGCCTTCGTCGAGTTCACCGTCGGAGAGAATGACGTAGGTGTGCGGTACCGTAGGCGTCTCGCTCCGCGTAATGGTATCCTCACGCGGAGCGTGAGGTCTACGATGAGCCAACGCCAAACCACATCCCACCGGCAAGCCATGGCCCAGCGATCCGGTCGACAACTCGACGCCCGGCACGTGATGGCTGACATGGCCGGTCAACGGCGAGCCGTCCTGGCTGTACGTCATCAGGTCTGCGACTGGAAAGAAGCCTCGCTCCGCAAGCACGGCATACAGGATCGCGGCGCCATGGCCCTTGCTGACGACCAACCGATCGCGCATGGGCCATTGCGGATTCGCCGGGTCGACGCGCAATACGGAACCGTACAGCACCGCGAGCAAGTCGGCCATCGACAAGCACGAGCCGACGTGCGAAGCCTTCGCCTTCGCGATCATGCGCAAAGCGTGGCCGCGAATCGTCGTCGCCAGTTTTTGGGTGTCAGTGGTCATGGTCTGTGGGGCTCGTTTTCAACGTGCCTCTCGTCGCCGTGGCACGTTGAAAACGTGCCCCACGGAAATCACCTCAACAACGCGCGGATCTGATCGCACACGTATGCCACTTCCTCGCGCTTCAAACACACGCCGCTGGGCAGGTTGATCGATCGCGCCCCGATGCGCGTCCCACGCGGCTGCGGCGTTTGCTTCACCGGCCATACCGGATACTGGCTGATCGCCGGGAAGACGTCGCGCGTGTCGATGTTGCGCTTTTTCAATTCGCTCCGCAATGCATCGCGGGTCACGGGGCACGAATCTTCCAGATACATGCTCGTCATCCAGTAGATGCTGCGTGTGCCGGCCGGCTCGCGATTCAATCGCACATGCCGAACGCCGGCAAGCCCCTCGGCGTACCAGCCGAAGATGCGCCGCTTGCCTTCCACGAGTTCCTCGACGCGTTCGAGCTGACCCAGGCCGAGCGCGGCTTGCACGTTCGACATCTTGTACTTCCACCCATTCGTGTCGATCCAGAACGAACCCGGCACGCGTCCCTGGTCCCAGATCTTGTAGGCGCGCTGGTACAACTCGGTGTCGTTCGTGAGCAGCATGCCGCCTTCGCCGGTGACGAGCAGTTTTGCTCCCTGAAAACTGAAGCAGCCGAAGTGCCCGAACGAGCCAGTTCGCTTACCTTCGAACTCGGCGCCGATCGACGGAGCGGCGTCTTCAACGACAAACAGGTTGTGGGCCTTGGCGACATCGATAATGCGGTCCATCCGCGCCGGTTGGCCGTAGAGGTGCACCGGGATAATCGCCTTGGTGCGCGGCGTGACCTTCGACGCGGCTGACTCGGCGTCCAAACACCAGGTGTCCTCCTCGACATCGGCGAAGATCGGCGTGGCGCCGGTGTAGAGTACCGCGTTCGCCGTCGCCACCCAAGTCAACTCCGGCATGATGACCTCGTCGCCCTTGCCGATGCCGAGAGCGAGCAACGACAAATGCAAGGCCCCCGTGCAGCTCGATGTCGCCAGGGCATGCTTGACGCCGACATACTCGGCAAATGCCTGCTCGAACTTGCGCAGATACTTGTTCCACTCGTTGTTCCAACCGTGCCGGGCCGCATCGAGTGCATAGGACGCCTCGCGTGCCGAGATCGATGGCCCCGCGGTCAGGATCAGCCTGTCGCCCGCCCACTTCCGAGCCGGACGATAGGTCATGCGCACGAAATGGGTGTCGATCTTTTCGCCGTCGGCGGTCGGCTTGTAGGTAACGTTGCCGTTGGTGTTATGTTTGGTGAGCGGGAGCATACGATCGCGGACGAAGCCGAGCTTTTCATAGAAGGCGATCGCGTGCGTATTAGTCTCGAAGACACGCAGGTAGATTTCGCGCGGACCGAGCTTTTCTTCGGCCCAATCGATGAGGGCGACCATGCCGCGCTTCATGATGCCCGGTTCGCCGGATTTGACGCCGCGAACGATGTTGTCCATTTCGAGCGACGCATCGTCATTGATGGCGCTGGCAAATCCCATGTGCCCGACGGCTCGGCCGAACTTGTTCACGGCAAGGAACAGCATGCGCTCCGCAGCGCCTAACACGCGATCCCGCAGCCAGGCCTTGGTGCTGGCAGGCGTGGCGGTGAATTGGCTTGGGTATGCGGCGACATCCGTGTTGCGCCAGTTCGTCAGCTCGGCGATGAGCGTATCGTCGTCAACGTGCAGATCGCACGTCGGTAGCAAATATCCGCCGTCGGGCAGACGCAACGCCTTCGCATAAAGATCGTCGAGCTGCGTCGTGCGTTTGAAGAACTCGAAGTTGCGCGCGACGGCGTTGTTGTATGTCGTCACGCTGCGGTCGATTTTGATGGGGATGGACATTGGTGAACCTCATGCCGCTTGCGGCTTCCCGCTCACATGGCGCCAGGTGAACGCTAAGCCGCGAGCGGCAAACGGTGAAACACATCAATGACGTAATCCAGTCGCGTGGAATCGAGCCCCGGATAAACGCCGATCCAGAAGACGTTGTTCATGATGAAGTCGGTGTTCGCCAGATCACCGACGACGCGATGCTCGATGCCGGCGTACGCGGGTTGGCGCAGCAGGTTGCCCGCGAACAACAAACGCGTCTGGATGCGTTCGCGTTCGAGCGCCTGCACGATGTCGTTGCGCGTCCACGTCGATCCGGGGCGTACTGCAATCGGGAAGCCAAACCAGCTCGGATCGGACCCTGGCGTCGCTTCGGGCAGGATGAAATGCTCCTGCAGGTCGGCCAGCCCGTTTTTCAGATAGCGGAAGTTGCGACGACGCGCCTCGATGAACGCCGGCAGTTTCTTGAGTTGGGCAACGCCGACCGCGGCTTGCATGTCGGTGACCTTCAGGTTGTAGCCGATGTGCGAGTAGGTGTATTTGTGATCGTAGCCTTCCGGCAGTTGGCCGAGCTTCCAGCAAAAGCGTTTGCCGCAGGTGTTGTCCTTGCCGGGGTCGCACCAGCAATCGCGGCCCCAATCGCGGAACGATTCGGCCAGCGTCTTGAGGTTGGGCCGATCGGTCAGGACGGCGCCCCCTTCGCCCATCGTGATGTGATGCGCGGGATAGAAGCTGCACGTCGCGAGATCGCCAAACGTGCCGACTTGCTTGCCTTGATACATCGAACCGGCGGCGTCGCAGCAATCCTCGATGAGCCACAGATCGTGTTTCTGGGCGAAAGCGGCGACGCGTGACAGGTCGTACGGATTGCCAAGCGTGTGGGCGATCATGATGGCCCGCGTCCGCGGCGACAACGCGGCTTCGAGCTGCTCGACATCGACGTTGTAGGTCGGTAGCGTCACGTCGAGGAACACGGGGATCAGGCGGTTCTGGATGATCGGATTGACTGTCGTCGGGAAGCCACACGCGACGGTGATGACTTCATCGCCGGGCAGGAGTTGATCGCCGCCGAGCTTGGGAGACGTCAAACAACTCAATGCGACGAGGTTGGCCGACGAGCCGGAGTTGACCAAGAGCGCGCTGCGCACGCCCCAGAAGCTGGCGAACTCGCGTTCGAATTGGCAAGCGTATCGGCCGGTCGTCAGCCAGAAGTCGAGCGAGCTATCGACGAGATGGACCATGTCGTCGTGATCGAAGACGCGACCGGCGACGGGCACGCGGCCATCGAACGCTTTGGCCGGGAACGCCGCGGCGTGATATTCGCGAACCAAGTCCAGGATCTCGACCCGGAGTTGTTGCGGGGTTTTAGGCATGGGTCACGAAGTCCTGATACCACTTCACCGTCGCTTGCAGGCCCGTGTTCAGCGTGAACAGCGGCTGCCAGTGCAGCATCGTTCGCGCCTTCTCGGCGCTCAGGAACTGCTTGCGAATCTCGTTATTGGCTTCGTTACGAATCTCGGGCTTGAGGTCGCTGCCCATGACCTTCGCTACTTCGCCGACGATTTCGAGCACGGTCACGGGGCGTTCGTTCGAGAAGTTGAAGCCGTGCCCGCGCAGTTCGGGCCGGGCCGCCAGCTGCTCGGCCAGGTGCATGTAAGCGGCGGCGCCGTCCTCGACGTAGAAATAATCGCGGACGAATTGGCCGTCGGAGCGAATCACCGGGCGTTCGTGGCGAAGGATGGAGCGGATGGTGCCGGGGATGATGCGGTTCCAGTTGAGGTCGCCGCCGCCGTAGAAGTTGCCGCAGCGAGTAATGACGACCGGAGTGCCGTAGCTGACCGCGTAGGCTTGAGCGATGAGGTCCGCGCACGACTTGCTCACGTCGTAGGGATGCTTGCCCTGCAGCGGCGTGTTCTCATCGTAGGGCAGGTGCTCCTGATCGCCGTAGGCCTTATCGGAGGACGCGAGAATGATCTGCTTGACCTTCGGCGAACGCCGGCACGCTTCGAGCAGGTTCCAGGTCGCCTGGATGTTCGTTTCGAAGGTCGAGATCGGATTGCGATTGGCGATGCCGACGATGGTCTGGGCCGCAAGATGGATAACGGTGTCGATTTCGAACTCGCCGAGGACGCGTTCCATCAGATCACGATCGCGCACATCGCCGCGGACCGTCGTGACCTGGTCGAGGGTTCGCGAGCGGACAGCTTCGGATGCGGGGACCCAGTCGCGCACGAGAGCGACAACGTCGGCGTTGGCGGCGTGCAGGCGCTTAAGCAGCCAGCTGCCGACCAGGCCGGTGGCGCCGGTAACGAGTACGGGCCGATCGCGCCAAAATCCGATGTTCATTGTTTCACACTGCCTTTCCGTAGGACGGGTCTCCTGACCCGTCCCGTTGAACAAGGGCGGGTCGGGAGACCCGTCCTACACCCGCAGATTCAATCCCAAACTTTCCATGGCGCTTTCCCGGATTCCCAGAGTTCGTTGAGGTACTGGTATTCGCGATAGGTATCCATCGCGTAGAAGAAGCCTTCATGGCGATAGGCCATCAGCTGGTTCTCGGCCGCCAAGCGTTCGAGCGGCGCGCGTTCCAGAATGCACTCATCACCGTCGAGGTAGTCGAAGACGCTGCGATGGAAAACGAAGAACCCGGCATTGATCCAGCTGTCAAGCAATGGCTTTTCGTTGAACTGCTCAACGGCGCCGCGCAGGTCGAGGCCGATGACGCCGAAGCGCGACGTGGGCCTGACGGTCGTGAGGGTCGCTTTCTTGCCGTGGCTGTAGTGGAAGTCGAGCAGCTTGTCGATGTCGACATTGGCGAGGCCGTCGCCGTAGGTGAGCAGGAAGTGTTCGTCCTTGACATAGCGTTTGACACGCGCGACGCGGCCGCCGGTCATGGTGTTTTGTCCGGTGTCGGCAAGGGTGACGTTGAAATCCTGCTCGCGATGTTGGTCGTGGTAGGCGACGGCGCGTAGCTCGCCAAGCTTGATCGTGATGTCGGAGTTCATCGCCTCGTAGTTGAGGAAGTACTCCTTGATGCAATTGCCTTTGTAGCCGAGGCAGAGGACGAAGTTGGTGTGCCCGTAGTGGGCATAGGACTTCATGATGTGCCAAACGATGGGTCGGCCGCCGATTTCGACCATCGGCTTGGGGCGATATTCGGTTTCTTCGCGCAGACGGGTCCCTTGCCCGCCGCACAGCAGGATGACTTTCACGGATGAGCCCTTTCGTTGAGGAGATTCCGGACGATTCATGTCCAGGGTAACGATCTCAGGCGTTCATCGAAACAAGCGTAGGTCGGAAATGGGAGGCGTGCAAATCGAAATTGGCATTTTTTGTTGCCGAAAGTTTACAGTCCGGAGCGATTGGAGTTGGATAATTGCATAAATCTCTCACGACGTAACGAGTTCACGCGGCGGACTTCCGAGTAGAAATCGCCTTAGGGCAGCGAGCTCTTTCTTGGCCAGCTTGTCGAGAACTTTGACTTCGCATGGACCGAGTAATTCAATGCCGAGCAACCAACCGTCTTTATCGTAGTCGGCATACGCGCTGCCTTCGGAGAGCTCACGAGTGTCGTACACCGCCCCGGTCCCAATTTGCAAGTACGCAGCGCGTATGTTGCCGGTTTTCCCATCTACCGAAACATCCTTCTTGGGCAAAAATTTCCTTTTCATGGCCACGTCAATCTCTTTCTGTTCGGATGGCGCTATTGACAAGGATTCGAGACGATTCTTCTTAACGCGGCTATCGCCGCAACCGCAGGGAATTAACGACAAAGGCGTTTTGCATATCAATGGTTGTTACCAAGCAGCCATTGAGAGCAAAACGCCATGAACCGCTTTGTTGAACGATTCACGTCCT
>VGZI01000045.1 GCA_016872605.1 Planctomycetota bacterium | reverse complement strand
CCGCCAGCTTCGACCCGGTCCGCATCCTGCGCTGGAGCGCCGAGACGAAGAAGGGAACCCTGTTCGGCGATGTTGCCCTGCCCGCTTAGCGCGTGAGCGTTTTTGGGATCATGCTCCCCAAGGAGAGGGAAGGCATGGTGAAGATCTCCGCCGTCGCGACCCCGGGGCCATTTGTTCGCACGCTCGACTCGGTGCGAAAAGACGGTTTCGTCGGCCTGACGACCTTCCACAGCTTCGGCCCAACGCTGGAGGACACGTTGACAATCTCCGCCTCTGCCAAGGACGACAGCCTGGACAAGAAGATCGCCGACGAACTCGATAAGGCCAAGGCGAAGTCCGGCGACGTGCAGATATCGCTCTACTGGACGAGCAAGAACGACCTCGACTTGCACGTGATCTGCCCGTCCGGCGAGAAGATCTGGTACGACCACAAGAACTCGCGCTGCGGCGGTGCGTTGGATGTCGATCGGAACGCGCGTGAATCTCTGGCCACCATGAATGCCGTCGAGAATGTCTTCTGGCCGACCGGCAAGGCGCCGCGCGGTAAGTACAAGGTGTACGTGGACTTCTTCGGCCAACACCATAACGCGGGCCGACCTGGCTACCCGGACCCAGCTTCGTTCAGCGTGCGCGTCGTCGCTCAAGGCCGAACGCAGCTCTTCCATGGATCCGTAAGCATGCGAGGCAGCACACGCTACGTGCGCGTTACGGAGTTCGAGCTTCCCTGACGGCTCGCACGTCCACCAATTGTCCTGATTCTCTGCACGGTGCACGGAAGTTAGGACCTGCCCAGGCTGTCAGCTATCAGCCTTCAGCCAGAGAAGGCCAAGCTTTGATGGTTTGGCCGATAGCTGATGGCTGCGGCTCTGCCGCGTTAAGAAGAAATGAATCCCGTGTACCGGCGGCGCAAGGGCTTTCCCACGACGACGTTCCTCTCTTGGCACCGCTCGCAAGTGCGACGGCAGAACTGATACCACCAAAACAGAGAGGAAATCCCCATGTTCCGCACGCTGATAATTGCCGTGGTTGCATCGCTTGGATTGATGGCCCCATTGACCCTGCCGGCGGCCACGGAAGCCCACGATCGCCTGCCGACCTATCCCAGCTACCCGCATCATCCACACCGGCCGCACGTTCACTTTTATCGGGTCTATGTGCGTGATTGCGCTCATGAGCCGTGGCGCGTGTACGGCAGTTATCGCTACGCCGATGACGCGTATCGTGTCGCCCGCCACTTGCGCCATCGCGGCTTCGAAGCCTTCGTGCGCTAAAGTGGTATAATGCCGCTTGCGACGCGGGTTTCGTGGCAAGCGGCATTGAGGTTCTTCGCATGGCAGTTCCGCAGGTGGCGATTGTCGGTCGGCCGAATGTGGGCAAATCGTCGCTGTTCAACTGGCTCGCCGGCCGACGCATCGCCATCGTCGATCCGACGCCCGGCGTCACGCGCGACCGCATCACGACGCCCATTGCCTATGCCGCCAGCTCGCGTGGAAAGCGCAAAGAAGGCGAAGGCGAACGCTACTTCGAGTTGACCGACACGGGCGGCATGGGGATCGACGACGTCGATAACCTCACGAGCGATGTCGAACGCCAAATCAATCTTGCCATCGATCGAGCCGATCTGTTGCTCTTTCTTGTTGACGCCAAGAGCGGACCTGTGCCCCTCGACGATGAAGTCGCACGCCGGTTGCGAGGCGTGCAAAAGCCGGTGCTGCTCGTCGCCAACAAATGCGATCATGCCGGGCTCGACGATCAGATCGGCGAGTTCTACAAGCTCGGCTTCGGCGACGTGCTGTGCGTCAGCGCCAAGAACAACCGCGGCAAGGAGGAGTTGCTCAGGTTGATCGCCGAGCATCTGCCAAATCAACCGGCCCCTGACAGGGCTCGGCTCGCCGAGGAACCGCTGAAACTCGCGATCGTCGGCAAACGCAATACGGGCAAGAGCACGTTCATCAACTGTCTTGCCGAGGAAGAACGCACTATCGTCAGCGAGGTCGAGGGCACGACCCGCGACAGCATTGATGTCCGCTTCGAGAAGGACGGCAAGTCGATCATCGCCATCGACACGGCCGGCGTGCGCAATCGCGGCAAGATCAAAACCGATGTCGAGTTCTACAGCCTGGCGCGAGCGGAGCGATCCATTCGCCGAGCTGATGTGGTCCTGCATTTTCTCGACGCGCCCAAAAATATCAGCATGGTCGACAAGCGACTGGCCGGCTATGTGCTCGACAACTACAAGCCGGCCATTTTCGTCGTCAACAAGTGGGACCTGTTGAAGGGCCAAATCAGCACAGGCGAATTCGGCGAGTATGTGCGCAAGGTTTTCCCGAGCCTCGACTTCGTGCCGATCGCATTCGTCACCGCAAAGGAGGGAAAGAACGTGCAGAGCGTGTTGGATTTGGCTCAAAACCTGCACAAGCAAGCGAGTCTGCGCGTATCCACGGGCGACCTCAATCGCGTTATCCGGCGAGCGATGGTCGATCAATCGCCGGCCGTCCGCTCGAACCGGTTGCCGCGGGTCTACTACGCGACCCAAGTGGCCACGCTCCCCCCGACGATTGTGCTGTTCACCAATGGTCCGGAGTTGTTCGACAAGACATATCAGCGCTACCTCCTTAAGACCCTGCGTGACCATTTCCGATTCCCCGACGTGCCCATCAAGTTGTATCTTCGAGCGCGCACCCAGGACGACGGCGGCGACAACGATGGAGCCGACGACAAACCGCAGCCGAAACGCATTAGCCGTGCTCGCTCGCGGAAGGAAAAGAAGAAGGAAGTCGGCGAGTTGTGGGACGACGTGTGAGCGACAGGTTTCGCGCGTCTTTCTCACCGCAGAGCACCCAGCACGGCCGAGACGGCGCGTCCGAATATAAAACGCAGAGCACGCAGAGGACGCAGAGAGTTTTCCGTTTTGCTCTCCGCGTTCTCTACGTGCTCTGCGTTTCAAATTCCGGTCTTGGCGTACGAGTTCGGCGCTTATTTTGCTCGTGATCGCGCACGAATCTGGGCGATCGCCCACTGTGCGGCTTCGCGAACGAGCGGGACATCGTTCAGGGCACGCTCCAATGCCGGCAGCGCTCGTTCGTCAGCGACGTTTCCCAGAACGATGGCCGCATTCCGCAACAGCCCTGCCCGCCTGGTTCGCCACAACGCCGTGCCCCCGAACCGCCGTCGAAACTCCTCGTCGCTCAGTTCGAGAATCTCAAGCAGTTGAAGATGCAGTGTTCCGTCCGTGGGCTGCAGCTCCGGGTCACGTCCGAACGGCGCCTTGCGATTCCACGGGCAAACGTCCTGGCAGATATCGCAGCCGAAGGCCCACTCGCCGATGGCGGGCCGCAGTTCGTCGGGAATGGGGCCTCGCAGTTCGATGGTCAAGTAACTGATGCACCGGCGCGAATCGAGCTGAAAGGGCCCGGCAAAAGCGTCGGTCGGGCACGCATCCAGGCAGCGCGTGCATGTTCCACAATGCGAGGCTTCGAATGGGTCGTCCGATGACAACTCCAGGTCGAGCAGGAGTGCCCCGAGAAAGAAAAAGCTGCCGAGCCGCTTGTTGAGCAGCATCGTATTTTTGCCGAACCAACCGAGGCCAGCTCGGCGGGCGAAGTCGCGCTCCAGCAGCGGAGTGGTATCGACGACACCCCGGCCTCGTGCACCGGGGACTTCGCGCTGCACCCATTCGAGCAGCTTCTTGAGTTTTTCACGAACGACATCGTGGTAATCGCGTCCCGCGGCGTAGCTCGAGACTCGCCCTTCAAATCCAGGCGCATTGCCAACTGCAGGCACCTGACGCTCGCCGCCTGACTCCTGATCCCTGACGCCTGACCCCTGATTCTTGTAGTTGATCCCGACCATGACAACGGTTCGCACATCGGGCAGGATCGATTTCGGGTGGCGTCGTGCTTCGGCATGGCGGACCATGTAGTCCATCTCGCCGGCGAAGCCTTGGTCAAGCCAATCGCGTAGGTGGGCAAATCCGTCGGCGTTCGCCGCCGGTGCAATGCCGACGAGGTCGAAACCGAGGGCCCGGGCTTGTTCTTTGAGGCGTGTTTCAATTGGGAGCATCGGGAGTCGTGCCGTTGGTTCAGGCGACCAAAAGCCTGTTCGCGATTATACCGATTAGGGCCGGGTTTGCCGTCGCGTGTCGACCGTCATTTTCGCTACAAAAAGCACCAATCGCCCAAGCTGCCCGGGTTCATGGAAAAATTTTCCTCCTTTTGTGTAAAGTTATTCGTTGACAGCGACCCTGCTGGCGGTTAGCCTAATAACAGCAATGAGGCGCTGGAGGCGCCTTGCTCGGCGGAGAGGCCGAGCCAGGATTCACGGAGGGCGAGGTTTCCTCTTCCACGCGGTGGGAACCAGGACTTGTGGAAGATCGCGGGGCTAACCCCGCATCCTTGGCCAATCCGTCAACAACCAGCGCCAACAACGCGAGCGTAATATCCGCCTATCACGGTTGGTGAGGCGGTGGTTTTTTCTCTCCCATGGCAAGGTGGTTCTCTATGAGCACCAATGTACTCGCATCAGGCATCCTCTCGGAAGAGGATCGGCTGGAAGGCATGTTGCAACGCCTGCTCGGCAATCGAGTTCGCGATCTCCGGGTGATCCGTCTGCCGGACGGCTTGATCCTCCAAGGCTGGTCCGCCACCTATCACGCCAAACAACTCGCCCAACATGCGGCCATGGAACTCACTGACTTGCCGATTCTCGCGAATGAGATCGAAGTGTTGTGAACCGACAAGCGATTCCGACAGGACAGGCGTTTTCGCCTGTCCGTTTTTTTGGCCCATCATGTTTCGTCACATTCCTTTGTCATGCGCGACTTCGTCATTTGTCATTGCGTCGGTTCTGTGTGACCCGGAGAATCGTTATCGCTTCCCTATTCGTTAATTCGTGGGCCAAATCTCGATTGTCTTGTGTCCAGACGCTATTGCGTTACAATCGATAATGATAGAATGGAGAAAATGTGAAAGCTCCGTTCTTGGGGCTGACCAATGCATGCGCTACGCCAACGCGACGTCGTTCGTGGGTGGAGGGGATCGCCATGGCCCAAGGTTATTACACGCTCCAGGAAGCCGCTCAGTTCCTCAAGATGTCGGTCGATGAACTGAAGCAATTTGCCCAAAAGGGCAAGATTCGCTCGTTTCAGGACCGCGGTACGTTGCGCTTCCGTGTTCAGGACGTGCACGAGTTGGCGCGTGCGCGCGGCGGCTCGAGCGATGAGCACGAGTTGGCGATCGATGCTCCGGGCGGATCAAAGTCCGGCGGATCGTCGGCATCGAAGAAAAAATCGCCTCCCTCTCCGAAGTCGCCCGCCAAGAACCAAGGTGCTCCTGAAGTATTCGATTTCCAGGTCGCTGGTGACGACAGTGTCGACGTCGGTAATGACGTGATTGTCCCGGCGCCCGGCAGCGGCGCCAAGAGCAAGCCCCCTGGATCCTCCAAGGCAAAGCGGGCTGCCACTCCCAAGCCCGGCAGCGACAGTGACGTTCGCCTCGTTGCTGACGGCAGCGACGTGACGTTTTCGGTCCCCAAGGACAGCGATGTCAAGGTTCCGGATAGCGACGTCAAGATTTCTCCCGATCCGCTGAAGCCGAGGACGGGCGTGCATCCGTCGCCGCCCAGCAGCAAGCAACTTGCTGTGGGCTCAGGCGCTCAGCCCAAAGCCAAGGCCGCCTCCGGCGCCAGTCCCAAGCCTGCTGCTTCGCCGCGGCCGGCCGGCGCCGCTCCCGCCGACAGCGGCGTCCGCCTCGTTCCAATGGACGACGACAGCGACGTCAAGCTCCACGGCTCCGCTGACGATGTCCCGCTCGGTGAGCCCGGCGATGCGTCCGCCAGCGACAGTAACGTTCGCCTCGAAAAAGTCGAACTGCCGCCCGCCGATTCGGCCGAAGGCGAAATGATGCTCACCGAGGAAATCAATCTCGACGAAGAGATCCTCAAGCAGCAACAAGAGCAGAAGGACCAACCGCCGACGAAGCTCAAAGCGAAATCGCAGGTGAAGTTGCCAACGTCCAGTCCGTTTGAGTTGTCCGATTCCGATTTAGAGTTGTCGTCAGAACTCAAAGAAGAGGGTCCCAAGACGCCCAAAGCGGACAAAGTCGCGGCCAGCGACAGCAGCGACTTCGACTTTACCGCCCAAGCCGCCAGCGAGGGGAGCAGCGACTTTGACCTCGTGCCCGCGGGCGAAGAAAGTGCCGAGCTCGAACTAAGCGACACCAGCGATTTCAGCCTGGAAGCCGCGGATGAAAACTCCGAGCAAGTTCTCGATCAGGACGAGGCGCCCGAGCTGACCGGGCCGACCAGCGGCATCTCGCTCGACAACCCAGCGGATGAGGGGATTTCCCTGGAAGGAGGCGACGAAGCAAGCGACTTCGACTTGAGCCTCGACGTCGACGACACGCCCAAACCACAAGTCTCCAGCCCGATCGATGACTCCGACAGCGAATTCGAGCTGAGCGGCAGCGGCGACCGCACGCCGCGGCCGCAGCAATCGCAGGCTGCCGAGGACGATGAGGGGAGCAGCGAGTTCGACCTTAGCCTCGACGCCGACGAGGATGCTCCAGAAGCCCCCGCGGGCGAAAGTAGCGAGTTCGAGCTAAGTCTCGAAGGCTCCGGTGAAGGCGCCGCCGGCGACTCCGAGGGCGAGTTTGAACTCACGCTCGATGATAGCGGCAACCAGGAGGCGGTCGCGGATGAGCCAGCGCCGCAGGTCAAGTCGAAGGCCAAACCAAAGACGAAAATGAAGCAGCCTGCCTCGGCGGAAGAGCAGGACATCTTCGACACGGACTTCGAAGTTCCCGCGCTCGACGAAAGCGACGACGCCACGGTGGCCGACTCGGAGTTGGAGAGCTCCGATTTCGATCTCGAACTGGAAGATTCGGCTCTAAATCAAGAAGAGGAGAGCGGCAGCCAGGTGGTCGCCCTTGACGAGGACGACTCGGAAGCGACCGTTTCCGACGACGACGCAGCGGTGGTCGACGATGCTCAGGTCGAAGAGGAAAGCAGCGACTTTGCCGATCTCGATCAGGACGTGGAGGTGGAAGGCGACGTTGAGGTAGATGATGACGTGGAGGTCGAGCCGGGCCGAACGCGGACAATCATACGCGAGAAGCTGATACCGCCGGCGCCGTGGGGCGTGTTGCCGGTGATCTTCATGTTACCGTGCGTCGTGATCATGTTCCTGGTAGGCATCTTGGGCTTTGAGCTCGTGCAGTCGACGGCCGGCATGGCGCCTCCGGGTCCGCTCACCAAATGGGCCGCCGAGCAATTCGGCACGCCGATCGGAAAGAAATAAGTCCCAAAGAGCCTCGCTCGGCGAACGAGCCGGAAGCGTAAGCGACGGACTGTGTGGCCCGTCGCTTACGCTTCCGGCTCGTTCATAACATCTGGCATGTCATCGTCGAAGCGATCCATATCGAAGAACTCCTTCAATTCGGGATCGTCCTCAAGACTTTGAAACTCGTCGATCCACTGTTGCCGTTCCGCGGGCGACAACGCAGCCGATCGGGTGTCGCCGCTGGCCCGCGAACCGTCCGCCGGGGCTGACTCGTGCCGCTCGGCGAAATCGAGCAAGGCCTCGTGCGACCAGGCTTGAGCGCCGCGATGCCGGGCCGCCGCCTGCAAACGGTTGTCGTTGGAGATGACAATCAGTTTGCGCGGCTCGTTGGCCGCTTGAATCAGATTTTCGATCCAGTCGTCCGCGGTAAGGCGCGGGGGAGCGAAGTGAATCTGAAGCCCGTGATAAAGCAGCCGGCGCGGGGCGCCGCGCGGCGCGCTGTGGGCATCGAAGACTATGGTGACCTGCGCATCGCGAAGATCCGCAAAAATTCGCCGAAGAAAGACGAGTAGCCGTTGCCGCGACGCCTCCAGACCCCGTGATTCCTCGACCGTCTGGATCATTCCCAGAGCATGAATGAGGTTGTAGCCGTCGATGATATAGGTAAGGCCCATGGCGGCGCTCCAACGGGCGATCAGCGCCTGAATCGCTTGCATAGGGAGCTCTTTGCTGCCGCTTCAGGCTCGGACAGCGCAAAAAAAGAGAGGCGCAGTTGCCTACGCCTCCTCTCTATGGGGATCGGCCGAAGGAACGGCCGGTTTCGGAGAATTAGCCAACTCGTTTTCTTCGGTATCCTCCTCGCTGATAGGGGTTTCGATGCGGTAATCACCGCCCAGCCAGCGACCGAGATCGATCCATTTGCAGCGCATGCTGCAAAATGGCCGATCCGGCCATTCCTTCGGCCCCGACAAATCCATGCGTGTTTCGCAGATTGGGCAACGTACCGTAGTCATCGGCTTGCTCCCGTCACGACTTGGCTTTTTTCCCCGTCGTTTTGCTTTCCGCCTTCGTGGCAGTTCCCGACGTGTCTTTTGTGTCGGTCGTTGTCTTTGTCGTGTCCGTGCCGGTTTTTTCGGTTGTTTGCTTGGCTTCCTCGGCCTTGGCGGCGCTCTTGTAGGACTCGCTGCGATAGTCGGTTTGATAGAACCCGCTGCCCTTGAAGATGATGGCCGCTCCGACGCCGATCAATCGCTGGAGCTTTTTCTTCTTGCATGCTGGACACTTCTTGAGCGGCGCCTCGCTGAACGATTGCAGTTCCTCGAATCGGTGCTTGCAGGCTTTGCATTCGTATTCGTAGGTTGGCATTACTTCACCCATTGATCCCAGGGGTTCGGAGTACCTCACCCCTAGGCTTCGAGTACTTATCCCTTTGTCGAAACGATGACTTTCGCGGGCCGCAGCACGCGGTCCTGGTTCACGAAGCCGTGCTCGACCACATGCAAAATTGTGTTCGGCTCCACGTCATTGTTCGGCTGCTGCACAATGGCCTGGTGTAGGTGCGGATCAAAGGGCTTCCCTTCACATTCGATGCGCGTGACGCCGTGACGCTTGAGCATTTCCAGAAACTGCGCCTGAACCATGGTGACGCCCTGAACCAAGGGCCCTGTTTCGCCGGCCTGTTTGGCGGCGGCCAATGCGCGATCCAGGTTGTCGAGAATCGGCAGCAAACTCTCCGCTAAAGGCCCAAACGCGTATTTCCGATCCATCTCGCGGTCGCGCTGAACTCGCTTCTGATAATTCTCAAACTCCGCGCGCGTGCGCGTGGCCAAGTCGAGGTACTCGTCGCGCTCCTTCTTGATCGCTTCCAAGTCATCCTGCGGCGACGTTGGAGCCGATGGTTGCTCGACTGCGGCGTTGGCTTCTTCGCTCATCGTGTCCTCACTCATCGCTGCTGGCGGCTTCTCGGTCGGAAAGCTGTTTGCGAGCGCAGGGCCGCAATCGGCGCTAACTGGACTGGCGATCCAACTCCGCCAGTTCGCGATAAAGCTCTTCCTGGCGTTTGTTCAGGTTGCGCGGCGTCTTGACGACGAGGATCACATGCAAGTCGCCGCGCCGGCCTCCGGCGCCACGGATGGGCATGCCCTTGCCGGGAATGCGCAGGACATTGCCACTCTGAATGCCCGGGCGAATCGATTGCTGGAACGCCCCATCGATGCCGGGGATTTCGATATCACCTCCAAGCGCCGCCTGGGCGAAGGTGATTTCCTTTTGGCAGACGAGGTGCTCGCCTTCGCGTTTGAAGACATCGTGCGGCCCGACCTCGATGACGCACAGAAGGTCGCCGCGCGGCATTCCGGGCTCGGCGACAACCCCCTGCCCTCGCAACGTTATGGCTTCGCCCGTCTGAATGCCCGCCGGAATGGTCACTTCGATCGTACGTGCGGCGTTGAGGCGACCATGCCCCTGACAGCGCGCACATGGGTCGGTATTGATGCTGCCTCGCCCGCCGCAGGCCGCACACTCCGTGACGCGAACCATGCCAAAGCCTCGCGAGAGGACCTGTCCCTGGCCCCCGCATTTTCGGCACGTCGTCGGCTTTGTGCCCTTTTTTGCTCCGCTTCCTTCGCAATCGGGGCACAGGTCAGGTGTTTGAATATCGAGTCGCTTCGAACATCCGGCGAATGCCTCGGGAAGGTCGATGACGACTTTGAGCCTACTGACCGGAGGTCCCTCCTCCCTGGCCCCGAATGCGTTCTGAAAAAAAGAGCCGAGCGCCCCGCCAAGGCCCCCCATCCCGCCGAACATCTCGCCGAAGTGGCGCAGAATGTCATCGAGGTTGCCGAACTGCGGGATGCCGCCGCCGCCTTCGACTCCGGCATGACCGGCACGATCATAGAGCTGGCGCTTGTCCGGATCGCTCAAGACGGCATAGGCCTCGGCCGCCTCTTTGAACTTGTTGGCGGCTTCTTCATCCCCCGGATTGCGATCGGGATGGTACTTCATCGCCAGGTCGCGGTAGGCCTTCTTGATCTCATCGTCCGAGGCCGTCTTGGCGACGCCCAGCACTTCGTAATAATCGCGCTTGGTCATGGCGACTCCGGACGAAAAAGCTGTCAGCAAAAAAGCTGTCAGCTATCAGTCGTCAGCTATCAGCCGGGAAGCTGAACCTGACAACTGATAGCTGATGATGCCACCATTGCAATTCTATCACCGAACTCCGTTCGGCTGATAGCTGAAAGCTGACGGTTGACAGCTTTTTACCGCACCGCGCCGGCAACCTTGTTGCCCGGGGCGTCAGCGTCGATGCGGGTGATCATGACCTCGGTTGTCAGCATCAGCCCCGCGATGCTGGCGGCGTTCTGCAGCGCGCTGCGGGTCACCTTGGTTGGGTCGATGACGCCGGCCTTGATCATGTCCTCATACTCGCCGGTAAGAGCGTTGTAGCCGATGTTGAAGTTCTTTTCGCCGCGAATGCGAACCTCGTCGGCCACCACGGCGCCGTCTTGGCCTGAATTCTCGGCCAGGATGCGGACCGGTTTTTCCAGGGCACGAGCGACGATTTCGGCGCCGGCCTTTTCATCCCCATGCAGCTTCTTGGCACAATCGTGCACGGCGTCGATGGCGCGGATCAGAGCGACGCCGCCGCCGGGCAGAATGCCCTCGGCCACCGCGGCGCGCGTCGCGTGCAGTGCGTCCTCGACGCGGCCCTTCTTTTGCTTCATGTCGGCTTCCGTCGCAGCCCCGACGCGGATGATGGCCACGCCGCCCGTCAGCTTCGCCAGCCGTTCGCTGAACTTTTCCTTGTCGTATTCGCTTTCTGTTTGGTTCATCTGCGCGCGAATCTGGTCGATCCGCTGCATGATGGCCTCTTTCTTGCCCGCCCCGTTGATGATCGTGCAGCTTTCCTTCTCGACGACCACAGTTTTAGCCCGGCCCAGTTGGGTCAGCTCGATGTTCTCAAGCATGAGCCCCAGGTCTTCGCTGATGAACTGGCCGCCGGTCAGCGTCGCGATGTCGCCCAAGAGCGCCTTGCGGCGATCGCCGAAGCCCGGCGCCTTGACCGCGCACACTTGCAGGCCGCTACGGAGCCGATTGACGACCAGAGCGGCCAGCGCTTCGTTCTCGACATCATCGGCGATGATCAGGAGCGGCTTGCCGGAGTTGTAGATCTTTTCCAGAAGCGGGATCATGTCGCGTACGCTGGACAGCTTCTTCTCGAAGATGAGGATGTAGGGATCCTCCATCTCGCACTTCATCTCGGTCAAGTCGGTGATGAAGTACGGCGAGATGTAGCCCTTGTCGAACTGCATGCCTTCGACGAAATCGAGCGTGGTGTCGGAGGTCTTGCCTTCTTCGACGGTGATGACGCCGTCCTGGCCGACTTTCTCGAACGCCTGGGCCATCATCTTGCCGATAACTTCGTCGTTGTTGGCGCTGATGGAAGCGACGTTGATGAGCATCTCTTCGCCGCCCTTGTCCCAGGCGGGGATGCGCTTGGAGCTTTTCTCGAGAAAATCAACGACGGTTTCGACGGCGACATCGATGCCGCGCTTCACCGACATCGGATTGGCGCCCGCCGTGATGTTGCGAAGGCCTTCCTGGTAGATCGAGAGTGCGAGAATCGTTGCGGTGGTGGTGCCATCGCCGGCGACGTCGCTGGTTTTTTGTGCGACGGCGTTGACGAGCTTGGCGCCCATGTTCTCAAAGGGATCGGGCAGATCGATCTCTTTGGAGACGGTGACGCCGTCTTTGGTGACGGTCGGCCCGCCGAATGATTTTTCGATGATGACGTTTCGGCCGGTCGGGCCGAGGGTGCTGCCGACGGCTTTGGCGAGGGTGTCGGCGCCGGCGAGCAGTTTCTTGCGAGCATCGTCGGTATAGAGCAGTTGCTTGGCCATAATGGTTCAACTCCAGATTTCTCTTCGTTTAGCGCTCGCGTGAAAGCTCCAGACGCCTGGCGCTTCTGCACGGCCGCTAAACGGGGAATGTATTACTTGACAATCTTGGCGAGGATGTCGCTTTCGCGAAGGATCTTGACCTCTTTGTTACCGATCTTGACGTCGCTGCCGGAGTACTTCCCGTAAAGGACTTCGTCCCCTTTGGCGACGGCGAGTGCGGCGCGTTTCCCGTTGTCGAGCATTTTGCCAGGGCCGGCAGCGACGACGACGCCGCGCTGTGGTTTCTGTTTGGCCGTGTCCGGCAGCAAGATGCCGCCGGCGGTTTTTTCTTCCGCTTCGAGCGGCTCGACGACAATGCGATCATCCAGCGGACGAATCTTTTCTTTCTCTTTGCTCATGGTTTTTCGTTCCTTATTTGAAGCCCCAGGGTGAGGTATTCCGAACCCTGGGGTTCGGAGAACCTCACCCCAGGGCTTCCAAATTACTCTTGGTTACATCATGCCGCCCATGCCGCCCATACCGCCCATGCCCATGCCGCCCATGCCGCCCATGCCGCCCATTTCGCCGCCGTGATGATCGTGGTGGTCGTCCGGCTTCTCTTTGGATGGGATGTCAGCGATCAACGATTCAGTAGTGAGCAACAGGCAAGCGACCGACGCGCCGTTTTGCAAGGCGCTGCGGGTGACTTTGACTGGGTCGACGATGCCGGCCTTCCGCATGTCGCCGTACTCGCCGGTGAGAGCGTTGTATCCGTAGTTCTTTTCCTTGCTGCGGCGGATGTTGTTGACAACCACGGTCCCGTCGACTCCGGCGTTGTCGGCGATCATGCGGCACGGCATCTCAAGGACGATCGCCAAGCAGCGAACGCCAAGGGCCTCGTCGCCTTCGAGGTGAAGTTTGTCGAGCACCTTGCGCGCTTGCAACAGGGCCACGCCGCCGCCGGGGACGATGCCTTCGGCGATGGCGGCCCGGGTCGCGTGAAGGGCGTCTTCGTAGAGGGCCTTGCGTTCCTTCATCTCCGTCTCGGTTGCGGCGCCGACTTTGATTTGAGCCACGCCGCCGGCCAACTTCGCCAAGCGTTCTTGCAATTTCTCCTGATCGTACTCGCTTTCGGTTTTCTCCAGTTCTTTGCGGATCATATCGCAACGGCCGTCAATTGCCTTCTGATCGCCGGCGCCTTCGGTGACCGTGGTATTCTCGGCATCGACCTTGATCTTCTTGCAGCGGCCCAGATCGCTCAGCTTGATGTTCTCGAGCTGAATGCCGAGGTCCTTGAAGATCGCCTTGCCGCCGGTGAGCGTGGCGAGGTCTTCGAGCATCGCCTTGCGGCGATCGCCGTAGCCTGGGGCCTTGACGGCGCACACTTTCAGAATGCCCTTCAACTTGTTGACGACCAGCGTCGCCAACGCTTCGCCTTCGACGTCTTCGGCGATGATGAAGAGCGATTTGTTCTCCTTGGAGATCAGCTCCAAGAGCGGAATCAGGCTCTTTACGTTCGAGATCTTTTCCTCGTAGATGAGGATGTACGGGTTCTCGAACTCGACGAGCATTTCTTCTTGATTCGTGACAAAGTGCGGCGAGAGGTAGCCGCGATCGAACTGCATGCCCTGAACAACGACGACTTCGGTTTCCGGCGTTCGGCCTTCCTCGACCGTGATGACGCCATTGGACGCGCCGACTTTTCCCATGGCTTCGGCGAGCTTGCCGCCGATTTCTTGGTTGTTATTCGAAGCAATGGTGGCGACTTCGGTGATTTCCTTGTGATCGTCGTCGCGGACTTTTTCGGCGACCTTCTGAAGCTCTTCGACAACCTTGTCAACGGCTTTCTGGATGCCGCGGGTGAGGGCCATCGGGTCGGCGCCGGCAGCGATGCTCTTGAGGCCTTCGCGATAGATGGCTTCCGCCAAGACAGTCGCGGTGGTCGTGCCATCGCCGGCGACGTCGCTGGTCTTGGAGGCAGCTTCCTTAACCAGCTGCGCGCCCATGTTCTCGTACGGATCTTCGAGTTCGATTTCCTCGGCTACCGTGACGCCGTCCTTGGTCACGTTTGGGCTACCCCAGCCCTTGTCGATGACGGCATTTCGGCCACGCGGACCGAGCGTGCTGGACACGGCCCGGGCCAACTTGGTGACGCCGGACAACAGCTTTTGACGAGCTTCATCACTGTACGAGAGTTGTTTCGCTCCCATTCGTCGATCTCCTCAAACGTTTAGCCCCGCCTCGTAACGGCGGACGGTAATGATCGGACTCAATCGAGGGAATCTCCCCGCGAGTGTGTCCCACAAAAGCAATGGGCGTGCCAGAGATGCCGTTTCACCTAAATATATGCATATGTGTAGGTTGTGGCATCGACGCTGCTTCTGCGTCGCCGCCGCTTATGTCAAAGTGGCAGCAATCGCCGATTCACCTGACAAATTTTGTCAATCGGTTGGCGTTGCGCGGGGCTCGTCGTTATCATGGGATTGAACCAACCCCGTTCCTGCCGCAATCATGGAACGGACGTCGCTCGGTATGGGGGGATCGGAACATGCGAACACGATTCGCACTTGCGCTCGCCGTGATCGTCGTACTTTCTTGGCAGCGAGCCGACGCCGTCATCGTCGCCAAGACGCCGTTGATTGCTATCGAAGGAAGCTCGACCTACGTGCTCGTCGGCAAGGTGGACAAGTACCTGGCCGACAAGCCCGCCATGATGGTGACGATCACCGAGGCCATCAAGGGCAAGGCGCCGTTTCGCGACATGCCGATCAACCTGAAAGTGGCCGACGAAAAGACCTTCAAGAACAACAAGATCGAACCTTTGCTCAAGCGGTTCGGACCGGGTCAAGAGATAGTTTTCTTTCTCAAGCCGCAGCAAAAGGACTACGTAACTTTTGCGTTCGTGGATGGGACGTGGTTTCAACTGCTGGGAACGCAGGTCGAGAAGGATCGCGTGGTTTTCTCGTTAGTGTCTGCGGAACCTTACTTTCGCAAGACCTTCAGCGGCACGACCGAGGAAATGCGAAAGGTCCTGAAAGATTATCGTGCCAAAAAAGGGAAACTGCCGCCCCTGAATGACAAACTCGAGCCCGGCTTCGGTCCGGAGTATTCGCCGAAGAAGCAGGAGTCAGGGGGGAGAGGTCAGAAGTCAGAGGTCGGAGGTCAGAGGTCAGGACTGAGTCAACTGTACTCAGTACTCAGCACTCAGTACTCAGTACTCGGCACTCAGAATTTCGTCTTCGGCGTCATTCCGACGATGGCGGTCGGGGCGCCGCTCGCCCTTCTGGCGATGATGTTTCCGAGCATCTTCGGCGGCGTCTTCGTCCTTTTTCGCCAATGGCTCGCGTTCATCACCGTGATCAGCATCAATAGCTCGATTCTGTTGGTACACTGGCTGCTGGGCGAGTATGCGACCAGCGTGATTCGCGAGAGTTGGTGGAGCACCCCCGCAGGCCTCTGGTTTATCATGACGGTCGTGTCGATGGCCTGTGCTTTGTGGGCCTGGCGCCGCCAACTCAACGCTCTTTCGGACGGCGACAATGAAGCGCCGGCGCGAACGGAGTTGATCGTGCTGTTGTTCATGGCCGTCAGCTGTGTCGTCACCACGATCGTTCTTTGGTGCATCAGCGAGAAAATACGCTGGACCGACCCGGGCTGGACGTCGGTAGTCGTGACCACGCTGGCCGTCGGCGCCGGCACGGCATATCGAATCTGCCGGGCCGTATGGCAACCGCAGGCGTTTGCGGCGCTGCCCGTAACCACAGAGGGAATCATCATCGGCGCGATGTTGGTAGGACATGTTGCTTTCGTGCCGATCGTCTTCGGGCGACAGATCGATGTCGGCGGTACCATGACCGGTAAGCAACAAAGCGGCAACCTGACCGCAAAGGCGGAACGCGAAGAGAACGATGACCTGAAGCCGATGTTCGTCGCGCCAGAAAATATCCGCGGCATGTTCGCGTCCTCGCCGACTATCGATGGCGATGCCATTTACGCCTGCTACTCGGATGCCTTTCAAAAGGCTACCATGGTCCGCTTGGATCGTCACACCGGCGTGCAGAAATGGGCGTATGAGCGAAGCTACTTTCGGCAAATGATCTCGACGCCTTGTATCGCGGACGGCAAGCTCTATTTCGGCGAAGGCTTCCATCACGACACGAATTGCGCTGTGTTTTGTTTGGACGCCAGTGACGGAACTGAACTCTGGCGTTTCCCGACCGGCGGCCAGACGGAGTCAAGCCCGACCGTCGCCAACGGCAAACTCTACATCGGCGCTGGCAACGACGGCGTCTACTGCCTCGACGTGCAGAAGAGCCTGGCCAAGAAAGAAGGCGTCGTCGCCTGGCGCTTTCCACCAGCCGAGTATCGCGGCCGGCTCCTGCGGTTCGGCGGCGGCATGCGCGTCGTCGGCAGTCGCCTCTACTGCGGCAGCGCCGAAGATCGCGATCAAAAGGGCGACAAGGGAGAAACCGCCGTCTTTTGTTTCAATGCCAACAACGGCGACGTGATCTGGAAAACTCCGGCCCCCTATCCCGTCTGGTCGACTCCGGTCGTCAAGGACGGCCTGGTCTACGTCACCTCAGGCAATGGAGACGTCTTGGAAGACACCAAGAATCCCGAGGGACCCGGTGGCGCGCTGCAATGCCTCGATGCGGCCACCGGCAAGGAACAATGGCGCATCAAGCTTCCCAACGGCGTCATCGATTCTCCCGCCGTCGACGGCCATCGCATCTACTTCGGCTGCCGTAACGCCCATATCTATTGCGTCCGTCGAGCTGACGGCAAAGAACTCTGGAAGTACTTTCTTCATTCCCCGATCATCGGCACTCCTGTCCTCGATAGTGATCCGGTCTACGAACGATCACTCAGTGTCTTCGTGGTGACCACGAATGGCAAAGCATGCTGCATGGTTCCTCAGACCGGCGACATCGTTTGGACCTTCGACCTGACCAAACAGATGGGCGCCGTATCGACGTCGGCGCGGCTCGTCGTCACGCGCACAGCCGACGGGTATCGACGACAACTCTACTTCGGCGGCGGTGTCGGCGGCGGACTCATGAGCCCCTATGAGAATCGCCCCGTCCTCTACTGCCCCGAAGACAAGGTCCGCGTAGAATAGTGGACCGAAGCCCAGAGGTGAGGTACTCCGAACCTCTGGGATATCCCAGGGATTCGGAGTACCTCTTCCCCGGGCTTCGGCGGATCCCACCCCATGACCCATCGTTGGATCTACTTCTTCGGCAATCATCAAGCGGACGGCGGCAGCGACATCAAGCACCTCATCGGAGGCAAAGGCGCGAGCCTCGCCGACATGACGCGAGCCGGACTCAACGTCCCGCCCGGATTCACCGTCTCCGCGGAATGCTGCGACCACTTTTATCGCCACAACGAGCGCTGGCCCGATAGCTTCGAAGCCGAACTTCGCGCCAACCTGGACCGACTGGAAACGCTCGCTGGACGCAAGCTCGGCGTCGGCGCGAAGCCGCTGCTCGTCGCGGTCCGCAGTGGGGCGGCCCAGTCGATGCCGGGCATGATGGACACCGTACTCAACGTCGGGCTCAACCCAACTTGCGTCGCCGCCATGGGCGAACGCACCGGCAATACCGAAGGCGCCTGGCAAGCGTACGCCCACTTCATCGAGATGTTCGCACACACTGTCGCCGGCATCGACCGCGAGGCAATGGAAGTCACGTTGAAGCCCAGGGGTGAGCGCAGCGAACCCGTGGGATCGGACAACGGTGAGCGTTGTCAACGCCTGCTCGACATCTTCGCCCAGCGCACCGGACAGCCGTTCCCGACCGATCCCTGGGCCATGCTCGTCGCCGCCGTCAACGCCGTCTTCCGGTCGTGGAACAGCGAACGTGCCGTGACCTATCGCGCGCATCACAAGATGGACGGGCTGCTCGGCACGGCGGTCAACATTCAGATGATGTGCCCGGCCGAAGTCGCCGGGGTCATGTTCACCGCCAATCCTGTATCGCAGGCGCCGGAGATCATCATCGAGTCGGCGTTCGGCCTCGGCGAAGCGATTGTGCTCGGCAAGGTCACGCCCGACCGCTTCGTGCTCGACAAGCATCATTTGACCACGAAGGAACGCGTGATCTCGCGCAAAACTGAGCGGGTCGCCACCCTGGCCGAGGATGGCAAAGGACAGACCGGCAGCAGCGACGATCCGTCGCTTACCGACGACCAGGTCCGCGCTCTTGCTGAGCTCGGCTTGCGTGTCGAGGCTTACTTCAAAACGCCCTGCGATATCGAATGGGCCTTGTCACGCGGCGAGTACTTTCTGCTTCAATCGCGGCCCATCAAGCTGAAATCGCCCGCTGTGCCGATCGATCCGGCCGAGCGCGAGAAGGTTCGCCAGGCCGAGATCGCCGCGTGCAAGGCACTGGCCGATCCGAACGGAACCGTCTGGAGCCGATTCAATCTCTCGGAGATTCTCCCCGATCCGACTCCGATGACGTGGTCGATCGTGCGGCAATTCATGTCGGGCCGAGGCGGGTTCGGCGAGATGTATCGGGACCTCGGCTTTGATCCCGATCCGGAGTTAGATGAGGTCGGCATGTTCGACGTGGTCTGCGGCCGACCGTACTGCAACCTGAGCCGCGAGCCGCGCATGCAGTACAAGGACTTGCCGTTCGAGCACAACTTTGACTTTTTGAAGAAGCATCCGAACAAGGCGATCTATCCTTCGGCGACGTTCAATCCGCGTCGCGCCGGTTTCTGGTTCTTCGTCAAGTTGCCGTGGCTGTTTCTCAAGATGTGGTGGTCGCAGGTGGGTCAGCAGCGCCTCTTCGAGACGTTTGCTGATGATTTCACGAAGGCGATCGTGCCGGCTTTCCTGGCCGAGGTCGAAAGCGGTGAGCGAGTAGACGTGACGACGTTGAGCGCGCTAGCCGTGCTGCAAAAGCTGCGCGATTGGATGCAGCTCACACTCTTCGATTTCGCCCGGCACAGCTTGAAGCCGACGGCGATCGCGGCGTTGCTTCTGGGCGAGTTGGAACGCGGCTTCGCGGCCCGTTTGCAGCCGGAGGAAATCCATCCCACCGAGGCACTGGCGATCGGCATGGAGAAAGCCCAGGCCCATTTGCGCGAGCTCGTCATGGGGGTTCACCCCGACGAGGCGACCGACTTGCCGCAGGGCCTCCGTAGCATGCGTGAAGGGAAAATGTCGCGTGACGATTTCCTCAGGCGGTTCGGCCATCGCGGCAGCCAGGAGATGGAGTTGGCGAAGCCGCGCTGGAACGAAGATCCGTCATCGCTCGATGGCACACTCTCTCCTCTTCCCTCCGGGGGAGAGGGGTCGGGGGTGAGGGGGATCGACGTCGCTGAGGCCTGGCACGTCGCCTGGCTCAAGCTCGCTGACGAAGCACGCCTCTTGCCCCATCAGCGACCCGCCGTCGAAGCCGAATTGCGCCGTTTGCAGACTTATGTGGGCCTGCGCGAAACCGCCAAACACCACATGCTGCGCGGCTACGCCCTCATCCGGCGAGCGCTTGTTGAGCTGGCTCGCCGTTACGAACTCGGCGACGGCATCTTCTTCCTGACTCTGGATGAACTTCCCGAACTCGTAAAGTTGGCCGAAACGAAAGCGCCGCAGATGTACTTTGACATCATCGAAAATCGCCGGCGCCAACGCGAAATCGCGCTTAGCCTGCTGGTCCCGACCGTGATCTTCAGCGACGATCTCGACGCCATCGGTCGGGAGTTGGCGATCGGCGATGCGGGGATGATGCAAGGCATTCCGCTTTCGGCCGGCATCGTCGAAGCGCCGGCGTGGGTGCTGGAACACGTCGGCGGCGCCACGATGCCGCACGAGCCGTATATCCTTGTGTGCCCGTCGACCGATCCGGCCTGGGTTCCGCTCTTCGTCCGCGCACGCGGCCTGATCATGGAGACCGGCGGCATGCTTTCGCACGGGGCCATCGTCGCCCGCGAGTTCGGCCTTCCCGCCGTCGCCGGCATCCCCGACGTCCATCGCCGCATCAAGACCGGCCAACGCCTGCGCATCGACGGCGGCACCGGCAGCGTCAGCGTCGTCGGGTAATCGGCATCTCAGTTGCCGCCAAAATGGCCTATTCATTCAAAACCGCGTGCAACGAAATGCTCGTCCGTAACTCGCCGCAATATAATTGGTTACGTTGTTTCGTTGCAACATACACACATTCCATGTTCTTTACCTGGCTGAGGCGTGCCGCATAGGCCAAGGCGGCTAGAATGTCATCGCGCTCCAGATCTTCAAAATCTGCGAGGATGTCATCGATCGACATCCCGGAACGGGTGCACGACATGGTTTACAAACGGCACGGGAGGGCGAGGCTCCTGCCGAGCCGCGAGCCCGCAAATAATCTGAGTTGACATTACGATGCTGACGCTTCCGGCTCGGCAGGAGCCTCGCCCTCCCAAAAGGGGCCGCGCGGGCGCGTCGTGCACCCTCCCGGAACTGAGCAGTTCGAGGATGGTCTCGACCGGGTATCCTAACCCCCGGATCGTCGGCTTTCCGTGGCAGATCGCCGGATCTATGGTAATTCGCGTGAGTGTATTCATTCGTGGTCCTCTGCTGTGATAATACAGCGTATCGATCGGCCATGCGTACAACCTCGGCGGCTTCTGGGCGGGGTGAAAAATGCTCTTGGCCGACGAAGGTCTACCTGCCCTTATACAATGACGCCAACCCACCGGGCCCGTTGTCGGCCCTGCGTCACATTTACTTGAGAGGTGTCCCTATGCGAGTTTTCTCTTACGCCACATTCCTCGTCGGTCTGGCCCTCATCCTGCCGGCCCCGCAAAGTCGCGGCGGTGATTTCAAGCTCGAAGACGGCTTCAAGCTCATTTTCAACGGCAAGAACTTCGACGGCTGGCAGACCTCCAAGACCAAGAAGAAAGAAACGCTCGAAGGCAAGACCGAATCGCACAAGGGCCGATTCAAAATCGTCGACGGCGGCATCATCGCCTTCGACGCCGGCAACGCCTACATCGAAACCGTCGCCAGCTACGCCAAGGACGTGCACTTCAAATTCGACTTCCGACCAGGCCCCAAATGCAACAACGACATACTCTTCCGCGGCACCAAGTTCGACATCGTCCCGGGCAACAAGGAAAACAAGGACGTCAAGGAAGGCGAGTGGTACACCTTTGAACTCGTCGCCAAAGGAGACACCCTCGAACACAAGATCAATGGCAAAACTGCGCGAACATCGAAGGCCGCCGCCAAGGCCAGCGAGTTCATCCTCCGCGCTGAGATCGGCAAGATGGACGTAAAGAACATCCGTGTGAAGGAATAAACCCATCCTCGTTTAGCGCCCGCGTCGCGCCAAGCGGGCGCTAAACGAAAACGAGAAACATGCTCCCCGCAACCATCGACTCGATCGATGCCCTTGACGCACTTTTGAGCGAGCCGACGACGCACGCCATCCAGACGTTGGCCAAACTCGAAGGCGACTTGATGCTATTGGGCGTTGCCGGCAAGATGGGGCCGACGCTGGCCAACATGGCACGCATCGCCTCCGAACGCGCCGGCGTCACGCGGCGCATCATTGGCGTCGCCCGCTTTTCTGACCCAGGCGCCGAAGCCTGGCTGCAACGTCACGGCATCGATACCATCCGTTGCGATCTACTCGACGACGCTCAACTCGCCGCACTGCCCGAAGTCCCCAACGTCATCGCCATGTTCGGCATGAAGTTTGGCTCCACCGGACAAGAAGCCCGCACCTGGGCGATGAACTGCCTCGCGCCGGCCCTCGTGTGCCGCAAATTCCGGCGCTCGCGCATCGTCGCCTTCTCGACGGGGAATGTGTATGGCCTAACACCCGTCCACCAGCCCGGAGCGCAAGCGACGGGCTCATGCGAAAGCGATCCGCTCGCCCCAATCGGCGAATACGCCATGAGCTGCGTCGGCCGGGAACGCATGTATGCGTACTGCAGCGAAGCGTACGCGATTCCGACAGCGATCCTGCGTCTGAACTACGCGACGGAGATGCGCTATGGCGTGCTGGTGGACATCGCGCAGCGCGTGTGGACCAATCAGCCGGTCGATGTTTGCATGGGCTATTTGAACGCGATATGGCAAGCCGACGCGAACGCTGCAGCCCTGTCGGCCTTCGCACTCCTCGCACGGGCCCCGCTGGTGCTCAACATCGCCGGCCCCGAGATTTTGAGCGTTCGCAAGGTTGCCGAGGAGTTCGGCCGCCGCTTCGGCAAGCGCGTGCTCTTCGAGGGGACCGAGGGCCCAGATGCCCTCTTGAGCGACGCGGAGCGAAGCCATCGCCTGTTCGGCAAGCCGCGTGTCGGTGCGGAGCAGATGATCGCTTGGATCGCCCATTGGGTGCGCCGCGCGGGCCCAACGCTCGGCAAGCCCACGCACTTCGAAGTCCGCGACGGAAAGTTCTGAGCGTTGGCCAGGACAACGGCGTCGGTAAGCGAATCGAAGAAAGCAAGAACTACTGGCCTTTTGCAGGATGGCGTGAGATTTGCACGCTGAAACTCACTTTCCAGCGCGGCTCGGCGGGTCCGAACGGGGTGGACAAAGCGGACTTGAGACAAATCTCGGCAAATTGTGAGCCCAGAGCAAGCAGGATTCGTTGATGCAGGCACAATCTGCCGGGCCGGTGCAGCTCGTCCAAATGTTAACAGTGGTTCAGCTTCGTTAACAGGCAGGGTGCGTATTGTGGGGCGACAAAATCAGCTTTTCCAGCCAAGTTGGACCAAACTAAACGATCATGCAACCGTTATAGTTTGAGGAGGGCGCGTAGGCTCAGTGCGCGCAGATTGCGATTTTGACGGCTTGAGTCATCCAGGTGAGCCAGGTGCTAAGGCGAGGAGCTGATGAAAAATCAACTCGTGCCGCCCTTTCGTTGACCGGGCGAGTAAAATCAGGCCTTTATGTCGGTGGGGTTAGCGCATAAACTAACTTACTATTGATCTCTTGTTATCTCTTATCCTGTTTGGCCTTACGTCTCGAAGGGGTTCAGTTTCATGTGGTCTTTCAATCTGGTTCGCTGGCTGAGATCATCGCTGAGTGCCCGAAAAAAGACGATTGAGAAGAAGCCTCGGTTTCGCTTGTCGATCGAGGAATTGGAAAACCGGCTGGCGCCGGCGGCGTTCATCTGGACCGGCAACGGCGCCGACACCAACTGGAACACGAACGCCAACTGGCAGGGGGGCGCTGCGCCGCAACCGGCCACGCCCGCAACCGACCTGATCTTCGGCAACTCGGCATCGGCCGGTTTCACTTCGGTCAACAATATCACCGGGCTGGTTGTCAATTCCATCCAAATCTCGGGCGGCGCCAGCCCCTTTGATCTGAGCGGCAACAGCTTGACCCTCGGCGATCCTGGCACTCCTGGAAGCGGCACGATCCAGGTCGGTTCCTTCCTGACCGGCGAGAGGATCGGCATGGACATACAGCTTGCCGCCACCTCATCCAGCCAGCAGTTCTTCACGGTGGGTCAGGGCGCTGACCTGACGTTATCGGGAAAACTAACCGGCACGAGCGGCTCGCAACTCACCAAAGAAGGCGCCGGCACGCTGATCTTGACCAATGACAACAGCGGCTATGTTGGACCGTTCAACATCGACCATGACGCCGGTATCGTTCGCATCAGCCATGCGAAAGCCTTGGGCGTGTCTACCAACACCGTGACGGTGGGCAATAACTCGCAACTTCAGCTCAACAGCATCGGCGCAGCCAACCCCATCGGCAACACGCTGAAGCTCTTTGGCGCCGGTGTCAACAGTGACGGCAGCCTCGTGAATCTCGCCGGCTCGAACGTTTGGTCTGGCCCGATTCAGATAGGAAGCAACACGAGCTTCAACGAAGTCACCGGATCGACTTTGACGATCACGGGCAGCATCAGCGATCTTGGCTCACCGTTTAACGTCACGAAGAGCGGCCGAGGAGAGCTAATATTGGCCAACGCCAACAGCTATCGCGGCTCAACCACGGTGGCCGACGGAACGCTCACGCTGGCGCATCCGCAAGCGCTGGGCAGTGTTCCCGCGGCCGGGACCAGCGTCGTGCGCAATACGCTTCTGGACACGATCGGTACGCTGAAACTCCAGTTCGATTCGACGATTGCTCCCAATGGTCCGGCGAGCTCGCAATATTGGACGTTGCAAGATCCGACGCAGGCGTTTGACGCCGTCAACAATCCCTACGTGGGTTTTGTGGTAAACGACGTGCCGCTGACGCTGAACGGGGCCGGGTTCGTCGTCGCGGGCAACCCGCAAGGGGCGTTGTGGAATGCGCTGGGCAACAATACCTGGACAGGCACGGTCACACTCGGCAGCGATCCGCCGGTCGGCGCTAATGTTACGGTCAACGTCGATGCCGCCGCCAATCAGACGCGTCTGTTCTTGACCGGCGTCGTCCAGGATCCGTCGCCCGTGCCCGCGGCGGGCCCGTTCGATCTGACCAAAATCGGCAACGGCGACCTGGTACTGTCGCCGACCGCTGGAAGCGTCGGCACCGCCAACACCTATCGGGGTTTGACGACGATCTCCAACGGCACCGTCACCTTGCGCGATTCGCAAGGACTTGGGCCACAGACCAAACGGCACATCTCCAACTGGGCAACGCAATCCTACGACCTCCAGCCCATCGTCACCGTTGCAAGCGGCGCCGGTTTGAATCTCGAGTCAAACGTCGGGCACATCGATTCGGTCACGTCGACGGTCAATCGTCTTCAGGTTGCATCGCCGGTGGGGCTGAACGGGACCGGGTTCAATGGTCTTGGCGCCTTGCATTCGATCAGCGGCATCAACACCTACGTCGAGAAGTTCTTTACGGCGCCGACCGGTCTGAGCGCCAACGACCTGGTGGCGGCCGTGGGGCTGGCCCCGGGACAAACGTATTGGGTCGTGACCGCCTTGGATGGATACGGCGAGTCATTGGCATCGCCGGAAGCCACGTTCCTGGTGGTGGCGGGTCGGCAGAATGTCACTCTGTCGTGGTCGTCGGTCGCCGGCGCGACGGGATACAAACTCTACCGCAGCACGACGCAGGGGACGTATGGCGCCAACTCGCTCGTGGCGACGGTGAACGGCGTCAACAACACGAGTTTCACCGATACCGGCACGGCCCTGACTGCCGGCACGCCGCCGTCGACATTCCCGATCATCAACCTTCCCACGGACGCGGCCATCGGCGTCGATGCTGATCCCAACCAAACGGCGGACAACACGTACTTCACCAAGGATTACAGTCTGACGGTTACCGGTGGCATCGCCGGCGGCACGTCGAGTTTTCCGACGAACCGCTTGCTAACGAAGGTTCGCGCCGGCCATCTGATCCTGCCCAACGCGAACCAGCAGTTCTTCGGTAGCACGACTATCAGCGCCGGCTGGATAACCATCCAGGATCCGGCTGCACTCGGCGGGCCGAACCCCAGCGTGCAGGAAGTACAGCCGACGGTCACGGTCAACTTCGATGCCGCTCTGATGTTGCGGCCCTATGCCGATGGCACGAGCTTCACCTTCACGCACAACATGGTACTTCAGGGCATGGGCATTCACCATGCTTATTCCAAGATCGATCAGCAAGGGGCGGTTGAGAATCTCGCCGGCGTCAACACCCTGAACAGCAACATCCAACTCAAGGGGCCTGTCGGCATCGGCGTCGAAGAGGTGTTCGGGCGAAGCAACCTGGTGTCAACGGGAGAAATCTCGCAGGGCCAGGGAGCGCTGAACTTTGCGGGAGATGCCGGCGGCAACCGCAATGAGAATATCGGCCCAGGGGTCAACAACGGCGTCAACACCGGGTCCACCAGTGGTCGGCTTGTTCTCAATGCCTTCGTACACACGCAACCCGACGATATTCGTGTGTACATGGGGAACTGGAAGCTTGATCCGGCAAATGCTCGACTGATCTACGATGCAAGCAACGATTTCGTAAGCGTTCGGCCGACTCCTGTCAACCGAGGTGGCGCCAGTATCACCATTGATTACACGGCCACAACCGCAACCATAGATGTCGTCCACGTTAACGACCCCGGCATTCCTCCCTTTGGGGCCGGAGCCGGTCCCGGCCAAAACTGGTTGTATGCCGGCCTTGGCCCTCAGGCGATTAGCTTTGCGCCGGTATCCGGCTTGTATGCGACCTGGATAACCATCGTCGTCAATCCGGGTGGAAACTCCAGCAGCCAAACACAGTGGAGGTACACCGCTCAGATCACCCCCGCCGGCAACTTCGGCGGTATGATCAAGCTTGGCTCTCAGCGACTCGAATTGGAAGGGCCCGGCGTGTATATGGGCGGTGTCGAGATTCGCAACGGTGTGGTTCGCGTTGAAAACAACACAGGTCTGGGCGCGCGGGGCAATGCCGGGACGATCGTCCAGCCGGGAACCGCGCTCGAACTCGCCAACCCGACACCTGACAGCAACGGCGGCCAATCGATCGGCGCCGCCATCTGGGACACGCCTTTGTCTCTGAACGGCACGGGCAACAGCATATTCGGCGATTCGGCCCTCACCGTGCTCGGCAAAGATAATCTCTGGCATGGCCCGATCACGCTGAACTCATCGATTGCTCTGTCGTTCAAGGGAACGTTAGCCAACCAGGCGATCAACACTTTGACTTCGTCCGCCGGCGGCGTTACCGTCGTCACCAGCACCCCGGGCGGCGGCGGCGTTAACGCCGTCCAGACTCTTACTTTCGCCGGCGTTGCCTCTGGCTCGACGTTTACGTTGACCTATGACGACGGCGTCGGCGCTCCCGTGACCACCGGCAGCATCACGTACAGCACGAACCCCAGCACGCTCATTACGAACATCATCAATCGCCTCAATCCGGTGCTCGGAGCCAACAACTTCGGCATCGCGCTCGTCAGTCCGACCATCAACATCAATCCGAACTCGCGCTTGCTCGTCACCGGCGCCATCACCGACCCGACGAACCCGACAACCGCCGGAACCGATCTCATCATGGACGGCGGCGGCTCGCTTTTCCTCTCCGGCACCAACACGTACCGCGGCACCACGCTCGTGAACCAGGGCACGCTGACCATTCAGAACGGGGCCGCGCTGGGCGGCCCGGGGATCGCGGGGCAACAGCAAATCGCCCTGGTCGGCGCCGTCGCAGGTTCGACACAATTCCGGCTTTCGTACGCCGGCGGAACGCAGACCAGCGCCATCACCTACACGGGCACTCCGGCCGACGCCGCAACGATTCAGACGCGTCTAAGCGACGCCGGCATACTCCCCGCGGGGGGAACCGCCACCGTGGTCGCCCTGAACCCCGGCAATTTCCTGGTCACCTTCGGTGGCACGCTGGCCGGCACCACCACGCTGCTCGCTGTGCAGATCACCAGCGGCCTGGGAAGCGCCGGCGTCAGTTCCGAAGGCGGCACCTACATCGCCGACAAAGCGCAGCTCCAGCTCCAAGGCGGCATCACCGTGAGCGGCGAACCGCTGCTCATCCAGGGCGCCGGCAACAACGTCGCGTCGGCCATCCAGACCTTCACCATCGGCAGCACCGCGGTCATCCCCACCGGCGCCTTTTCGCTCGACTTCAACGGCTCCGACACCGGGCCGCTGCCTTACAACATCACCGCCGGTCAATTGCAGGCCGCCCTGCAAAATCTGTCCTCGGTCAAGAACGTTGCGGGCCAAGTCGTTGTCAATATCGACACGATCTATGCCGGCACAAACGAAGAGCAGCGTGTCCTGTTCACCGGCTTCAACGTCGGCGACACATATCAACTCTACTTCGATCCCGCCAGTGGAGCGCAACAGCTCGGCTACAACCTGACGGCGCCGATCACCTACACCGGCAATGCCTTCACGGAGAAGAATAACATCGTCGCCGCACTCGGAAACCTCCAGGTGCTCACCAATATCGGCGGCACGATCAGCGGAATCGCGGCGGCGGGCGTCTCCGGCGGCGTCGAATTCGCCGACTTCGTCTTCACCGGCGCCCTGGCCGATCAGGACGTCGGATCCGCACAAGTATTCGCCCTGACCGGCGCCGGCACGCCGACGGTCAGCGAGTTCGTCAAAGGCGCGACGGGCTATCGCACTTTCAGCGTCGGCTTCCAGGGGAGCTTCGATGGACAGGCGCAGCCCACCATGACGGCCGGCGCCAGCGGCGTCAGCGGCAGCACGACCATGACCGCGCCGGTCACGACCCTGGTCGGCGGGTCCGCCAACGCCACACCGACACAGTGGTTCGCCCAGGGCCCGGCGCCCATCGCCAACGCTGTCGTCAATGGCGGCGCGCAACCGACCGGCAATCAGCTAACGACCGGCCGCGTCACCGGCGTCGATGTGCAACAAGGATTCGCGGGCGACATCTACATCGCCACGGCCGACGGCGGGTTCTGGCGCACCGTCGATGGCGGCACGCACTGGACCCCGGTGTTCGACAACATCAATGGCTCGGTCATTTTCGGCGGCGCCGTCACCATCGCTCAAACCGCAAACTCGACGGTCTACTTCGGCACCGGCGAAGGGAACAACTCGGCCGACTCGTACTACGGCTCCGGCGTCTACTCCGCCAGCACACGTGCCGACCTTGCCACCACCATCACGACGAAGCTGGTCAATCCAGACGGATCCAACCCGCTCGCCGGCAAGGCGATCAACAAGATCGTCGTCAATCCGAACAATCCGCTGATGATCTGGGTGGCCGTCAGCGATCGCGCGACCAATGGCTCGACAGGCAACGCCGGCATCTGGCGCTACAACGGCACGAATTGGCTCAACATGACGCCTCCGGGCGCGCCGACGACGAACTACTCCTACTCCGACGTGGCCATCGAGAACAACGGCGCCACGCTTCGGCTCTATGCGGCGCTCGGTAACCCAACCGCGCCCAACAGCAACGACGTCCGCGTCACCAACAATCCGGACGTTCCCGGACCCACGTGGAATGCCGGCGGCGTCTTTTCGGCGGCGGTCGGCGGCACCACGGGCACGATCAAGCTCGCGACCGTGGCCGGAGGGGTGTTCGGCACCGCGTATGCGGCAGTGTCCAATCCCGCCGGCAACTCAATGGACGTTTTCAGGACGACCAACGGCGGCACTTCCTGGGCGAAGACCGGCGCCAATCCGGCGAACTATCTGGCCGGCCAGGGCAACTACGCCATCTCGATCGTCGCTCGGCGCGTCGGCGGCAACGATCTTGTCTTTGTCGCCGGTCATGACGCCGGCGCCGGCACGAACTTTGTCATTCGCTCTGCCAATGGCGGCGGCGCCTGGGCGGATCGCTCCAAGGACGCCAATAACGTCGGTCCGCACACCGATGTCCATGCCCTTGCTCTGACCATCGATCCGCTCACCAACACTCCGGTGCTCGTCGCCGGCACCGACGGCGGCGTTTGGCGCTTCGACGACGCGGCCAGCACCTGGGCCAATCTCAACGGCAACCTTAACATCACGAACCTTAACAGCGTCGCCTCGCAGCCGGGCAACTCCGGCATCCTCCTGGCCGGCACACAAGCGAACGGCACGGCACGCTACGACGGCACGTCCGCCTGGTCGCAGGTCGATCCGGGCGTGTCCAGCGCCACGCTGGTTCGCTATTCCGCAAGCGATCCGAACATCGCGTATTCCCTTTTCGGCGGGATCTTCCGTCGCAGCACGACGGGCGGCAGCGCCTGGATCGCCGGCGCCGCCCAATCGGATTTCGCCATCGACCTGGTGAATTCGAATCGCGTGCTCTTGGGCAGCGCCGGCGCCTCGGTGGGCGAGTCGATGAACGCCGGCGCGTCGAGCATCCTGCTCAACTCGCCGGCCAACGGTCAAGTGGCGGCTGCAACCTACCAGGGGCCGTTCCTTGCCGATTCGTTCTTCCCGAGCGTCGGCGACGTCGGCGCCAATACCTATGTTCCGGACACCATTTACGTCGCCAATACCAATAACATCTTCCTGACCAAAAATCATGGCGTCACGTGGACCTTCCGAACTGGCGGCATCACGGGGGCGACCAACGCCACGCCCATCGTCATTACCAGCAACAACCACGGGTTGCAAACGGGCCAGCGCGTTATTATCACCGGCGTCGCAGTCAACACGAACGCCAATGGCTTGTTCACGATAAACGTCGTCGACGCGAATCGCTTTGAATTAGTCGGCTCAGCGGGTAATGGCGTCGGCGTTGGCGGAACGTGGACGTTGGCCGACCGCGCTCCGCCGCTGCAGCCAGGCACCACGATTCAAGACCTGATCGTCGACCCGTCCAACAGCAACGTTCTGTACGTGGTCGCGGCCGGGCGCGTGACCGCGGCAGGCACGGGACGCGTCTTCAAGTCGAGTGATTCGGGCCGAACCTGGACCGACATCAGCTCCGGATTGCCGTTGTCCGCGCACACAGGATTGGTGCTGCCTGTTTGGACGGTCGTGCACGACTATCGCACGAACGACCTGTACGCCGGCACGGACGAAGGCGTTTGGAAGCTCACGGGGGGTTCGGGCAATTGGCAGCGCTTCGGCGCCGGTTTGCCCGTCGTGCAGGTGAAGGATCTCGATCTCAATCCATCGATGAACGTGCTGACCGCCGCCACCTATGGACGCGGCGCCTGGCAGTTCACTCTGGACGACAACACGCTCCCCAATGCGCCGACGTATCCGGGCGCGCTGCGCTCCGTGGCCGGCAAGAACACCTGGAACGGCCCCATCGTGTTGGCCGGGCCGACGACCATCAGCGCCAACGGGTCGCAAGCTTTGCAGAATGGCCTGTCCGCGGCCTCGCTCAATGTGTTCGGAATTATCAGTGATCTGACGACGACGAACGCCAATACGCTCACCAAGATCGGCGGCGGCGATGTCATCCTGTCCGGACCCAACACCTACGCCGGCGTCACCGATATCCAGCAAGGCAATCTCGTCGTCCGCGATCCCAGCGCCCTGGGCGGCGCCGCGATCGCCGGCGTTCAAGCGATCTCCGTCCAGGCAACCGCTGCTCCGACACTCGTGACGTCCGCGCTGTCGGCTTCGGCCGGCACGCTCAGCGCCGGCACAACGTACTATTACGTCGTAACCGCGGTGGGACCGTACGGCGAGTCGATTGCCAGCAGCCAAACGTCCTTTACCACAAGCGCCCCCAGCCAGGCCATCGATCTTTCCTGGCACGTCGTCGATGGCGCGACCGGCTACTATGTCTACCGCTCGACCACTTCCGGGTCGTTTGGCGAAAGGCTCGCGCCGATCACGTCCGGCACAACGACATCGTTCACCGACACCGGCACGGCCGGCACCAGCAACAGCCCGCCGGTACTCCAGTTCACGATCAGCATACGCAACGGCGGCAACACGTACACGACCGGGCCCATCACCTACACTGGCGTGCCGGCCAGCGACGCCGCCGCCATCGTCGGCGTCCTGACGCCTGGGTTCTTCAACACGGCTGGTTTTAGCGGGGGCACGGCAGCCGTCGTGTCGCTTAACGCAGGAATGTTCCGTGTCACCTTCGGCGGCACGCTGGCCAACCAACCGACACCCGTGTTGATCCCGGCCGTCACCAGTCCGGCGGGCTCATTCACCTCCGTGTCGGTCACGCCCGGCGGCGGCACGATCGTGGAGCCGAACGCGGCGCTCGTATTGGAGTCGAGTCTCTATCTCGAACCGGTCACCGTCAACGCCCACGGCATCCCGCTTACCTACAGCGGCCACAACACCGGCGCTCTGCGAAGCTCGTCCAACGTCAACACCTATACCGGCACGCTGACGCTCAATACGAACAGCACCATCGGCGTCGATTCGGGCAGCTCGTTGACTCTCGCCAACGCAGCCCCGATCGTCATCACCAGCGCCAATCATGGCCTGGCGACGGGGCAGACGATCGCCATCAGCAACGTGCAAGGCAACACTGCCGCCAACGGCAGTTGGACTGTCACCGTCATCGACGTCAGCCGCTTCTCCTTGAATGGCTCCCTGGGCAACGGCAACTATTCGTCGGGTGGAACGTGGACCGCCACCAGCACCGGCGCCGTCACCGCGGCCAGCAATGCGGCGCCGATCGTCGTCACCAGCAACGGGCATGGCCTTGTCAACGGACAAAAAGTCAGCATCACGGGTGTCCTGGGCAACACGGCGGCCAATAACACCGTCGGCAATCCCACCTGGACCGTCGCCGGCGCAAGCGCCAATACCTTCCAACTCGTCGGATCGACCGGCAACGGCGCCTACACCAGCGGCGGGACATGGACCCTCGTCGCCAGCGGCGCCATCACCGCCGCCACCAACGCCGTCAGCATCACCGACAACGGCGTCGGCTTCAGCCTCGACAAGGAAAGCACCGGCACGCTCGTCCTGGCGAGTGCCGGCTCATACGGAACCAACACGACCGCCGGCACGATGGTCAATCAAGGCGTTCTCAACGTGCAGAACTCCAACGCGCTCGGTGTCGCCGGCAGCACCACGACCGTCCGCGACGGCGCGCAACTTCAATTGCAGAGTGCCGCCAATGCGCCGATCAACGTTGCGACCGAGAACCTGGTGCTCTCCGGCAGCGGCATCACCGGGACCGGCGCCATGCGCAACGTCGTCGGCAACAACTCGTGGGGCAGCCCGACGACCACGGTCACGTTGACCTCCGTTCCCGGCTTTTCGCCGACGACCAGGCCGGCCGGCACCGTGGCGTTCAGCGTCGCGAACCTGGGCGACACGCTGACGATCGGCAGTCCGGTCGTCGAGCCGGCAGCGCTGTCGGCGACCCCGACTTCCGGTCCATTGTCGATGGGGCTCGTCAAGCTGGGCCCAGGCCGACTGACGCTGACGCAGAGCGATAGTTACAGCGGCACCACGTACGTCAACGCGGGCATTCTCAGCGTGCAAAACGCCGGCGCGCTCGGGGCTAACGACGGCGACGACGTGCAACGCATCACCGTCTTCAGCACGTTGCCGACCGATCAGTTCACGCTGACCTTTAATGGCCAAACGACGGGCCTCCTGACCTATGGCGTTCCCCCGTTCGGCGGCGCCACGCCGACGGCGAGCGTGCAGAACGCGCTCAATGCCCTGTCGAGCATCAACGGTGGCGGCGGCTCAGTTTCCGTTACGCAGTCGAACATCTCGTTCACCACGCCGACGGGCGTCACGACGGGAATCGTCTACACCGTAACCTTTGGTGGGCCGCTCGCCAAGAAGGCACAGCCGCTGATCAGCGCCACGCCGGCGGGCGGCACGAGCATCGCGGTGAGTCGCGTCGCCGACGGCGGCGTCGGAACGCGCGTCAGCACCGGGGCGTCGCTCGAACTCGACGGCGACCCGCTGCACAACAACTCCAGCATCAGCCTGCCCGCCACGCAGCGGCTTTGGCTCAACGGCGCCGGCAGCGCCGCACTTTATGGCATCACGGCCGCCAGCCAAGTCGTCGGCGGGACTACGGTCACCGCGACGGTCGTGAGCACGGCGGGCCTGTTCACTGGAGAAACAGTCACCATCGCCGGCTTCACGCCGAGCGGGTACAACGGCACGTTCACGATCACCGTCGTTGATGCCACGCGCTTCCGTTATGAAGCGCCCGCCGGCCTCGCGGCCGTCACGGTGCTCGGTTCGGCCACGGCCAGCCCAGGCGCGTTGCGCAACGTCAGCGGCAATAACACCTGGACCGGGCCCGTGTTCTTGCAAACGAGCAGCAGCATCGGCGCCGATCCGACGACGCGCTTCAGCGTGACCGGGACCATCCAGGATCCCCCTACCAGCGTTGCCAATCCGATCCCCAGTCCGGCGCCGGCCGCCGATCTTACCAAGGTCGGAACCGGTACGCTCGTATTTCCCAATGCCAACACGTATGCCGGCAACACGCTTGTTAACTCCGGCGTGCTCAACATCCAGCACAACACCGCTCTGGGCGGTACGACCTCGGCCATTCAGACGATTAACGTCCTCGGCACCAGCGGACAGTATCACCTGACCTACAACGGAGTAAATACCATCGACCTGTCGATCGGCGCCAGCGCCGCCCAGGTCAAGGCGGCACTCGACACGGCGATTCAAACCGCCACCGGAAACGCGGCTAACAACGTGACGGTCACGCAGAACGGCAATGTCTACACCGTCTACTTCAACGGCGGCGCTCTGGCCATGACCGCTCAACCGATGCTGACCGCGACGCTCGGGGCGGGCGTCACCGTCGTCGACATCACCGCGGTCCAACTCGGCGCCGAAAGCTCGACAGTGGTCGCCACCGGCGCGACGTTGCAGATGGAAGGCGGCATCACCGAATCGTCGGGCAAGAGCATCATCCTCAACGGTCCGGGCTTTGGCGGCGCGGGCGCCCTTGATAGCGTCGCAGGCAATAACACCGCCAGCACCTTGCCTCTGCTCCTGGGCAGCACCTCGGCCATCGGCGCTGATGGATCATCGCGCTTGACCATCGATCAACTCATTACCGACCAGTTCCAAACGCAGTCGATTCAGTTCAGCACCTTGTTCCCAAGCAACGGCGCTTACACCCTGAGCTTTGACGGCGCAACCACGCCGACGCTCAATTTCAATTCGGGCAGTACAACGGCGGCGCGGACTGCCAATGCCAAGGCGATCGAGGATGCGCTGAACGCGCTGCCCACCATCGCTCTGCGCGGCGGCGTGGTGTCCGTTGCGGTTCCGTCCTCAGGAAGGACCTACGTCGCGACATTTGGCGGTCGCATGATCGGAACCAATTGGCCAACCATCATCCGCACGTCGAGCAGCACGATCACGATTACGCGCACGATGAACGCGGGCAACTTCGGAGTCAACAAGGTCGGACTGTCCACCGTGCAATACGCCGGCGCCACGGCCAACTCCTACAGCGGACTCACCGATGTCCACTCGGGCGTGCTCGAACTTGCCAAGACCGGCGGGGCGCTTGCCCTCACCAACAACCTGCAGATCGGCGACACGACTCCGGTTTCGCAGGTGCAGGCGCTCGATCTCTCCGGTTTGGCCTATGGCGACGTTTTCACGCTCAGCTACAACAGCAGTCCCGCGTCGGCGCCGCTGACGTACTACACCAATCCGGCCTATGAAGCGGCGCAAATCCAGGCGGCGCTCAATGCCTTGCCAACCATCGGCGGATTGGCGACGCCCGGCTCCGTCACCGTCGTGCCCAACGGCGCGAACAAGTTCTTGATCACCTTCGGCGGAAGCCTGGCTGGCGTCCGCGCTTTCACGCCAGTGCAGGCGGTCAAGGGCGCCACGACGATTGACGCGACGCTGCAGACCGCCGGCGCCGTGCCCGTGCTCGATTTCGCTCAGGTGTTGTACCTGGGCAACAATCAGATCGCCACGAGCTCGGATGTTCTCATCAACAACGACGGCCTGTGGAACTTGGGCGGGTTCGCCCAAACCTTGTCGCCGACCGGCTCGCTCACCATGATCGGCGGCGACGTGCAACTGCCGACCACCAGCAACCTGACAATCGGCTCGGGCGCCGGCGCTGCCACGTTGACGGCGACGTCGGACACCGTTCGCTCGTCGCGCATTCAGGGCGCCGGGCGCGTCACGCTCGGCGGCACAGCGGCGAATTTCTTCGACATCGGCGACGGTCCCCAGGACAGCGACTTAATCTTCAGCGCCGGTCTGCAAGACAGCGGACAGGGCTTCAACAAGATCAACACCGGCCGCCTCGAAGTCAACGCCCTGGAAGGTGCGACGCTTACCGGTCGAACTCGAATCGACGCCGGCGATGTGCAAGTCGACGGCATTGGCTCGACGCAGATAATCACACTGACGAACGCGGTCGCCAACACCACGACCTTGGCGGTGACGCTCAATGGCGTCTCATCGCCTTCGTTCACTTACACTGGCGTGGCGGCTACCGATGGTCCGGCGCTGAAAGCCGCCATCGTTGCGCTCGGCGTACCGTCGGCCAATGTCACCGTGACGCCCGACGTGACGGACACGATCTTCAC
>VGZI01000044.1 GCA_016872605.1 Planctomycetota bacterium | reverse complement strand
CCACGGAACCGGCCCGGCAAGCGCCCAATCCATCTTGAACGTGCCCCAGCCATAGCGAAACGCCCGCATCGATTGGCGAATCCAACCGGAAACACAGCGATCGGGCAGGAGCTTGAAGTAGAGCGCCGGCGCGCCGACGTCGGCCAGCACCGCCTTGGCGAACGGAATCTCGTCGCCGCCCTCGGTTCGGACCGCGACGGCCCGATGTTGCTTGACGACAATCGATTCGACGCGCGAGCTGAGATGTAGTTGGCCGCCGTGTTGTTCGATGCGTTTGAGCAGCGCGTGGGTGATCGATCGAGCCCCGCCGGCCGGAACCTGAAAGCCGTCACCGGCCGCCAACAGGGCGAGAACGACGCCGATGGCGGCGCCGCCGAAGTCGTCCGGTCCGATGTCGCCGTGCAAGGACAAAGCGGGGATGACGCGCTGCGCCGCCTCGGTGGTGAAGAGCCCGTTGGCATAACCCGCGGCCGAACGCACGCCGGCGATGCCGAGCCGTAAAAGGTTCATGAAGCCCAGTCGCCAGGCTGGACCGGGCTCCCAAAGCGGTGTGAGCAGCATCTCGCCAAGGCGCTGGCCCATCTCGGCCTGCCAGCCGGCGAACCAGCGCCATGCGTCGGCATCGGCGCCGAACGTTGCCGCCGCTCGATCGACGTCGCGGGCGACTGTCGGGCACGTGCCGTCGAGCGCTGGATGCGCGCTTTCGTAAACGCCGCCGCGCCACTCGAGGCCGACGTCAGCTAATCGGAAATGTTGAAAGGCCGGGCTGACTTGACTGAACGGGAAGAAGGCGGCGCCGACGTCGTGGATGTAGCCGGGAAGCGTGGTTTCGAGCGAATAGAGGGCGCCGCCGGGACGAGCTTGCGCTTCGAGGATGCGGACGCGCCAGCCGGCCTGCGCCAACGTCAGCGCCGCCGCCAGACCGTTGGGCCCGGACCCGATCACGACGGCGTCATCCAAGCGCGAGGTCTCCTGGTATTTCTTCGTTTGGCGTTCGACAAGTCTTTGCCTCCCCTCTCCCTCCGGGAGAGGGGCCGGGGGTGAGGGTGAGACCTCCGGTTTCCCGTGGTTTGCCATCACCCCCAACCCCTCACCCGGAGGGAGAGGGGGTAATCACGTCCTGCCGCTCGCCTTGGCGTTCGCCAGGCGCCGCATGGACACGCAGCGAATGATTCAATCACGGCAAGATGACTTCCGGCGCCTTCAGATTCGGGAAAACCTTGCCGTTCGCCGGCGCCTTCAACCACAAACGCAAATCGTTAACGCGCGGCTCGTCCGGCAGCGAATAGAGGGCGCCGGTGGCAGGCGTGGCAATCCTTTGCAAGATGAGGTCTGCCTTTTTCTTTAGCTCGGTTGATGCCGGCGTCCCGACGTTTTCTGGGTACTTGGCCAGTGCATCTTTCAACCGCTGGGCGTCGTGCTTGTAGGCGATTTTCGGCAGCTTGCGGTCCTTGCCCGTGACGGCAATTTGCTGAAAGTCCTTTTTGTAGTCGTTGACGAACTCCATGATGGTCTTACCGATCAGGTACGTTGTCACCGTTGAGTCGTAGTCGCTGATGAAGCCCCTCTTCATGTTGCAGGCGCCGATGGCGGCTTCGATTTTTTCTTGCAAGCTGGGCGGCGGCTGAACGTTGCCAGCCATTACATTGAGCAGCGTCGGTGCGATCATGCCGCGGGTGATCTCGTTCTTGCCGAGCTTTCCCGCGATGACCGCCGGCGTCCCGGCCTGACCGAGCGCGATGATCGCTTCTTTGCGAACGAATCGCACCGCCGCCAGATCGCCCAGCGTCGCGCTGTCGGCGTTGGCCTTCACGTTGATGTAGTTCGTCAACAGACCGACATAGCGTGCATCGCGATCGATGCGCTTTTTGTCCTTGTCGATGTACAACTCCAGGTCGTCCGGCTGGCGATATGCCGGCATCGCGTCACGCATCGCCCGCAACGCGTAGAGCCGAACGGCGTCGTGCGTCGACTTATCTTCGATCAACTCGGCGAGAAAATCGTTGATGTCGGTCTGCTTCAGCTTGGCCATCACCGGCAGCATCATCGCCGTATGGATGACGCAGGCCTGGTTGCTGGTGATCTTGACATCGCGATTGGCCAGGACTTCTTTCGTGCTGCGCACCAGCGCCGGGCCGAGCAAGTCGATGTAGGCGCGGTTCGGCCGTGGTTTCTTGTCAATCGTCAGTTCGGTCAGGTTGGAAATCTCGGACGAAAAACCTGCGTGCACCTTGACAGGATCCAGCTCAACATGCGTGAGCCGATACAGGTAATAGTTGGCGACCGCCTCGGCAATGGCGGCGTCTGCCTTCGTCGCCTGCTCGTCACCTCGGATCAGGGCGCTTCGACGCAGACCATTTTCCCCAAACGCTTTATCCAAGCTCTTGGTATCGCCGAGTCGGCCTTGCGGCCGTGCCCACTGCGGAGCGAGGAACAACGCCGCGATTGCAACGAACCAGCCGGTCACCTTTAGCGAACGCATCGGAAGACTCCAAAATCGATCGGACCATCGACCCAGCCAAGATATGTCTCTTTCATCGACACTACCAGAGGGCACGGGCGATTGTCAAGCAAATCACGCTCAAGATTTCGCTTGCACGAACGAAATCCGCAGCTAAAATAAACTCCACGCGGGTGTAGCACAATGGTAGTGCATCGGCTTCCCAAGCCGACCACGAGGGTTCGATTCCCTTCACCCGCTTTTTTCATTTCCTTCGCCGGCTTTCGCACGCGGCTCGCTTCCCGCCTCGCTATCGCTTTCCCGCCAGTTCTGCACCGTCCACCACGTGAATACGACGCTCGTCAACCATTGCGCCGTGGAAATTCGCAGATACCAGCGGTGCAAGTGATGAAACCGATCGGCGTCATGCAGTGTTTTGCGGTGCGCATCGATGAGCGCGTCCATGTTCGGATGGATGCATGCCAAAGCAATAACGGATGCCAAAAGCATGGTCCAAGCCGACCACCGAAGGGTGAGCCGGGAATGTCGCTCGCTGATCAGGTCCCAGGTCCATGCCAGGAGAACGACTCCGCCGGTTATGTTCAGAGCGACAGCGACGTAGCGTGTGATCAGGCCTTGCGCGAAATCGCTTTCCAGCACCGTGCTGCCGATCGTGACGACGACGGCGCCATAGAACAGAAACCCGCCCTGCCAAAACATGAAGAGCCAAAGAAGAAGCACGCGGCGAATCGGCGTCATTGCGGAGTGAACCTACGGGCGAGCCGCAGGTTGTCGGGAGATAAGCGACTCGGCTTGCCGGGGTCATCCTACTTCGTTCACCGCGCGGTGTCGACCGAAATGTCCAGCACGTCGTTGTGAGCAGGGTCACTCACGCGGGGTGCAGGACATGGTTTGCAAACGGCACGAGAGGGCGAGGCTCGAATTTGGGTTTCATGTCGCAAGGTTTTTCAAGCAATGGAGGTAACCGTGCCGAATTTCGCCACCCAATTCTTGGTGCTCTCGGTGGCCCTTCGTGGATAGTTCTTTGCGGCTCGGCCGCGCTGTGCCCCCGTGGAGTTTTCTTGGTTTTGCTCAGGTGCGATCAGCGATAGTGCACGGCCCAGGGGCGGCCGGTGGTGTTGATGGTCCAGCGGATGTTGCCGGACGGGCGCTCGATCTCGACGACCTGGCGGGTGTTCATGCTGGCGGCGAGGATGTTGCCGTTGGGCATGCGAGTGGCGCGGAAGACCCCGTTGATTTGCTTGCTCCAAACTTCGGTGCCCTTGCGATCGATTTCGCGGACGGTGCCGGGGTTCATGCTGGCGACGAGGTAGTTGCCGTTGGGCAGAAGCTCGACGCTGCACCAGTTGCCGAGCGTTTGCGTCTGCACGGTATGAATTTGCTTGCCGGAGGGGACTTCCATTTCGATGATCAGGCCCTGGGCGGTGATGGCGACGATGTGGCCGTTGCGTGCTTTGTGAGCGCTGAAGATATAGAACTGCGGGCCCGGGGTGATGCGATAGACCTGCGTGCGATCGGGCTTGATCTCCATCACCATGTTGTACGAAGCGATAAACGTGTTGCCGTTGGGCAGGCGCTGACAGCAGATGGGATTGTTGGGGGTGATGTACTCCCATTTGATGGCGCCCTTGGTGTCGCGCTCGGTGACCTTGTTGGCGTTGTTCTCGGCGACGAGAACTCGGCCATTGGGCAGGCTATGAGCGTCCATGGCGCCCATGACGCCGGTGAAGTTCCAGCGTTTGGGGCCGCCGCGCGAGTGCTCGGAGACCTGGCCCTGGATGTTGCCGAACTGTCCGTCGTATTCGCAGATGGTAACCAGGCCGAGGAAAGATTCGCGATCGCCCAGATCGGTGAGATCGATCTTGTCTTTGTTGTCGGCGAGCCATTTGGTCCAGGCTTTAGCGACTTGCTGGCGCGAATCGGACGATGTGGCGATGATGGTATCCGTGGGGCCCTTTTGCTCGCCGAGACGATTGAGGGTGTCTTGAACGTGCGAAACGTAGGTCGGAGGCACGGTCTCGACGAGCTTGATGAAGGCGGGAACCGACCGCATGTCGCGGGCGGCGAGCATGCCCTGGGCGGCGCGCAAGCGGACGATCGGATTGATGTCGTCCATGAGCGCTGCGACTCTGGCAATTTCTTCCTTGGCGCCGACATTGCCGAGCACGAAGGCCGCCGCGGCCCGGCGCGCCGGGCTCGGATCGCTCAGGGCTTTGACAAGCTCCGGTTCGATGGCAGGCTCACGCAGGCTCAAGAGCGTCATGCAGGTCAAGATTTCTTCTTCGACTTGCTCGTCCTCCGCGAACGGCACATAGGCTAGGAGTGTGCGAATGACCTCCGCCGGCGAGGTGTCCTTCTTGGGGAGCGCTCGCGCCAAGAACCGGGCGGCTGCCATCGGCACGGCTGTGTTGTTGGCCATCTGCAGCTTCTCGCGTAGTACGGTCGCCCGCCGGGAGCGCTCGACATCGGAATCGAACTCGGCTTCTTTCAGAAACGCAAGGGCCGAGATGCCGCCGTCGCTCAGGATTTTCGCCGTCGCTTTTTCACGTGTGAGATGGAAAGTGCTGCCGAGGTTGCGCACCAGGCCGCGCAGGCGTTTTTGATCCTCGGCGCTGAGCGTTCGCTTGTGAAAGAAGTCGAGCAGGGCGGCGTCCTTGATCTCGACCTTGAGGGTTTCGCGCAGAAGCTTTTCGTCGCCGGTCTGGGCTTCGAGGAGCGCTTGCGGGGCCCGCTTGCCGAACAGCCCTTCGCCGACGCGTTGCACCACGCGAGCATCGGGGTCGTTTAACAGCGATCGCAGCTGTTCGCGGTGCTGCGGGCCGGCGCGTCGGCCGATCAGGTACGCGGCCACCATGCGACGGAACGCCAGCGGATCTTTGAGTGCGTTCAGGAGCAGCGGATCGACTTTGTCCGGCGTGATTGTGAGCCGCCCCAGGCAGGCCAGCACTTCTTCCTCGGCATCGCCGTCGGGACCGATGGTCGGCAGGAAATTGAAGAGCACCTCGGCCGCACGGGGTTCTTTCCGCACGGCCAGGACACGTGCCGCCGCCGTCACGGGAACGCCTTGACGTTTTTCTTCGATCTTCTCGATACAGATTGCCGCGCGTTTCTTGCCCTCCAGCGACATGTTGGGGCTAGCCAAACCGGTGCGCAGAAAGGGCAGGGCCAGAGCGCCGCGCGAGATCAGTTCCTGCTTGGCCGGCTCGCGTGTGGTGTAGATGTCACTGTCGAGCTTGCGTATGAGTGTCTCGAGCCGACTCGCGTCGCCGTCCTTGGGCGATTGCTTCTCGAAGAATTCGAGCAATCCTTTGCCGTCGACGGGGATTTGGCTGGAGCGAAGCGTCTGTTCATCCATTTCCAACTGGGTCTGTGCCCGCGCGGTCGTGGCCACCAGCAGGCTCAGAATAATGCCGATCCAGCGAAGGCGGTACATAGCATCGCTCCCCGGAGAATTCGCGAAGAATATCCACTATTAGAATAAACTGTTTCGCCTGAAAAAACTAACGAAAATCGAATTTTCCACGAGAAAGCCGGCGGAATGTGGGGTGCGTGAGACGCACCATTCCAGCGGTGCGTTTCACGCACCCTACGGCCGGTTTGGCATATCATCAAGAACACACACACACCGTGCCGAGGATTTCACCATGCGCATCTTGATGGCAGTTATTGCTGTCCTTTCCCTCCCGTTGACCGCGCTCGGCCAATCGATGCCCGGCACCAAGCTCCTGGAGGGCAAGGAGGACTTAGCCAAGGTGATGGTCGATGGCATTCATCGCTATCTCGACAAACAGACGATCTTGGCCGAGAAGAACCGAAGCCAGCTTTGGAAGCCTGATTTCAGTTCGGTCGATGCCTTCAACAAATCGGTCGCGCCCAATCGCGAACGATTGCGCAAAATGATCGGCGTCGTCGACAAGCGCCTGCCGGTCACGATGACGAAGATCGCGACTGTCGAGCAAGCATCGCTGGTCGCGGAGACGAAGCGGTTCAAGGCGTATGCCGTTCGCTGGACCGTGTTTCCTGGCATGAACGGCGAAGGACTGCTGCTTGAGCCGGCCGGGAAGCCGAGAGCAAACGCGGTCGCCATCCCGGACGCTGACTGGACGCCGGAACAACTCGTCGGCGTCGCGGCCGGCGTGCCGAAGGAGGCGCAGTTCGCTCGGACTCTGGCGGAGGACGGATATCGCGTGATCGTACCGGCGCCCATCAACCGGTCGGCCCAATACTCCGGCAGCGATCGCATCAACGTGTTCACCAACCAGCCGCACCGTGAGTTCGTCTATCGCATGGCCTACGAGATGGGACGACACGTCATCGGCTACGAAGTGCAAAAGGTGCTGGCTGCCATCGATTGGCTGGCGTCGCCCCCTCACCCTCAGCCCCTTTCCCCCGGAGGGGCGAGGGGAGTCGAGGTGTGGGGCTACGGCGAGGGCGGCCTGATTGCGCTCTACAGCGCCGCCATCGACACGCGCATCACCGCCACCAACATTAGCGGATACGTCAACATTCGCAACGATCTGCACAAGGAACCGATCTATCGCAATGTGTTTGGCCTGTTGCGTGAGTTCGGCGATGCAGAGCTGTTGATGCTCTGTGGTGCGCCGAGCGGAGCGCGCAAGGTCAACGTCGAATACGCGAAGGAGCCGGCCATCGCCGGTCCGCCGACGCCGATGAAAGGACGCCGAGGCGGGGCTGCTCCCGGTATGCTCAACTTCACCGATCCGAAAGCAATGACCGCTGAGTTCGAACGCTTTCGCAAGTTGACGATGCTTGACAAGGTTCCGTTCGCCGGGCGCTCGCTCGTCACGCTCGACGCGAAGCCGTTCGCAGACCTGATGGACCCGCCGATCGACGCCGATAGCCTGAAGCGGTCGAAACTTCGCCTCGAGAACTCGACCGAGCCAAAGGAATTACGGCTGGCTTTCAATCCCGACGCTCGACAGAAGCGACAATTCGATGAAGCAGTCGATTACACGCAGAACCTGCTCGGCCCGGCCGTCCGCGAGCGCCAAGCCAACGTCTGGTCCAAGCTCGACACCAAGTCGATCGACGCGCTGAAGCTCTCGCAGGAGCCGTTGCGAAAACACTTCCACGAGAACATCATCGGCAAGCTCCCCGAATCGAAGGCGCTGCTCAATCCGCGCACCAGGCTTCTGTACACGACGGCGAAGTACAAGGCATATGAAGTGGTGCTCGACCTGAACGAGGACGTCATCTGTCACGGGATCTTGCTCGTGCCGACCGACATCAAACCGGGCGAGAAACGGCCGTGCGTCGTCTGCCAGCATGGGCTCGAAGGCCGGCCGACGGATGTTTGCAACAAGGACAAGAAGACCATGTACTACAACTCCTTTGGCACGCAACTGGCCGAGCGCGGCTTCGTCGTGTTCGCGCCGCAGAATCCGTACATCTTCATGAACCACTTCCGCCAGGCGGTTCGCAAGGCCAACCCGCTCGGCCTGTCGCTCTACTCGTTCATCGTCGCCCAGCATGAGCGCATCCTCGATTGGCTGGTCACGCTCGACTTCATCGACCCCGAACGCATCGCCTACTATGGCCTGTCCTACGGCGGCAAAGTGGCCATGCGCATTCCGTCGATCTTGTTGCGTTACTGCCTGTCGATCTGTTCGGGCGACTTCAACGAGTGGATTTGGAAGAACATCAATCTCGATTGGGGCGGCAGCTACATGTTCACCGGCGAATATGAGATGTACGAGTTTGACCTGGGCAACACCTTCAACTACGCGGAGATGGCCGCGCTCATTGCGCCCAGGCCGTTCATGGTCGAGCGGGGCCATTCGGACGGCGTCGGCCTCGATGAGCACGTCGCCTTCGAGTACGCCAAGGTCCGTCGCTTCTACGCCCAGGTCGGCATCGCCAACCGCGCTGAGATCGAGTTCTTCATCGGTGGCCATGTCATTCACGGCCAGGGGACGTTCGCCTTCCTGCACCGCCACCTGAACTGGCCGGCGCCGAAATAGGCGATGCTCAGCACCCGCTCACAAGAATAGCGTGCGTCAATCCGTAGCGCGGGTTTCCTGGCCCGCCCGCATTCGACTCCACTGGCAGACCGGGCGCGCCAGGACCCCGCCCTACGCATCGTGGCCGATTCATCGAACGGAATTCCTCGCACGCCTGCGCCGTAAAATACTCGTTCGTGTTTCCACAGGTCGAGCGTGAAACGATCGTGGTGATGCGCCGGGCGTGTTTTGTCATGATTGATGTCGAGAACCTCTGTCTGCGCCAGGGCGAATTCGAGCTGAGAAACGTCACGTTCCACGTTCCGAAAGGAACGTACGCCATGCTCATGGGCAAGACGGGGTGCGGCAAGACGACAATCCTCGAAGCAATCGCCGGTCTGCGTCCCGTAGAGTCGGGTCGCGTGCAGTTGAACGATCGCGACGTGACCTACCTGACGCCGGCCGAGCGTGACATCGGCTATGTGCCCCAGGACGGCGCCTTGTTCACGACGATGACCGTGCGCGAGAATCTGGGCTTTGCGCTAAGCATTCGAGGCAACCCCAGCCGAGACATCGATCGGCGCGTCGGCGAGCTTGCCGACTGGCTGCACGTCGGGCATCTTCTCGATCGGGAGGCAGTTGGGCTGTCGGGGGGCGAGACGCAGCGCATCGCGTTGGGGCGGGCGCTTGCCAATCGTCCGCCGATTCTGCTGATGGACGAGCCGCTCAGCTCGCTCGATGAAGAAACGCGCGAGGTGATGATCGAGTTGCTCAAGAACTTGCCGAACCAGGCTCAGGTCACGGTGCTGCATGTGTCGCATAGCCAGCACGAAGCCAGCCGGCTGGGCCGCCTGGTGTTGCGCCTCAACGACGGGCGCGTTGACACGGCCGGTGCGTGACGAGGGCCATTGCATCGGCGGTCGAGCCTGGTACACTATTCCCCACACGCCCGAACACTTCCTTGGGGGAGCTGATCTCATGAGACGATTGTGGATTGTGCCGCTCGCCGCTGCGATCTTGGCGAGCTTCACCATGGCACCGATGGTCGATGCCGACGCGAAGAAACCGGACGAAAAAAAGGCGGACACTGGATGGGTGTCGCTGTTCAACGGCAAGGATCTTGGAGGCTGGAAGACATTCGATCCCAAGCATCAGAAGTACTGGCACGTGAAGGACGGCGTGCTTTATTCGAGCGGCAAAGAAGCGAGCCACCTGTTCAGCCCACGCGATGACTACGAGAACTTCCACTACCGCATCGAAGCGAAGATCAGCGAAAAGGGGAACAGCGGTCAGTACTTCCGCACCAAGTTCGGTCCTGGATATCCGAAGGGCTACGAAGCTCAGATCAACAGCAACTTCCCCGACCCACAAAAGACCGGCAGCCTGTACGGGTTCGTCAAGATCACCGAAATGCTCGTGCCGCCCGATACCTGGTTCGTTCAGGAAGTGATCGCCAATGGCAATCGCATCCAGATCATTCTCGACGGCAAGAAGGTGGTCGATTACGTCGACGAGAAGAAGACTTACTCACGCGGGCATTTCGCGATCCAGCAGCACGGCCCCGCCAAAGGAGGCCCGGAAGTCGTTGTCGCGCTCAAGCGGATCGAAGTCAAGGAACTGCCGCCGACGACGAAGTAGGACGATTATCGAGTCTTCGATTAGCGCCCGCATGGCACCGCGAAGTCGCAATCGACTCTTGGAATGAAAGTGCCTTTCCTGCTCCCTCCCCCCTTGTTGGGGGGGGAGCCGATCTTGCCGGCGCCATTTTCTAACGGACTCTTGTGAAGCACGACAGGCAAGCGTGGACCCTCGCCGATGAGCGTAATGTGCAGCATGTGCGGCAGAGAGTCGCAGGACCGTGAGTTCTGCGATCACTGCAATGCCGACCTGGGGACGGCAGGCCAAAGCTTGCCGCCGGAGTCGGCGCCTGTCTGCGGCGAAACAGTGCCCTTGACGCTGGAGCAACGCCACGCTCTCCTGTTTCCTGAAGCCTCCGTGCGATTGACAGCCGGCGAGCGTGGCTGGCGGGTACACTGGATCTCCGACATCGACTGGCGCGACCGCAGCAAGAAGTTGGAGAACCGTTTGGCGTTGCGGATTGCGGCATTGCCGCCAGGTGAGATCCTCGAGGATAGCTGCGGTCGTTGGCTCATCTTTGAGACGCCGAAGGAGCCTAGCGTCCCCTGGCATTCGTCTCCTTCGGATGATCCACTCGACGAGCTCAAGCAGTTGTCGGCATGCGTGCATTCGCTGGTCCATGCGCTGGAATCGCTCCATCAGAACTCGTTGGTTTGGCTGAATTTTGACCCGAACATGATCGAAGACGTCGGGACGCTCGGCGCCGACAATGACGAGTCGGCGTCCGCGGATTGGCGACTCCTGCGTATTGCCAATCTCGACGTTGACTTGTTTCCGTTTCAATCGATGCCGGATCGCGTGCGCGTCCACCCGCACTACGCGGCGCCGGAGATCGTGCAGTTCCGCGTCGACGACATCGGCCCGCGCACCGACGTTTTCCATCTGGGCATGTTCGTCTATTACTGGCTTTCCCGCCAACTGCCGGACGGCCTGCCGGGCAATGGGCTGGAGAGTTTCGGGTACGCGTTGCCCTTCCTTCGCATCTACGCTCCGAATTTGCCGCTGGGCGTCGTGCCGATTGTCGCTCGAGCCCTGTCGATTCGCCCGCGCGATCGCCAAGCGGGGCCGCGTGCCCTTGCGCACGCCCTGGATGAAGCGATTATCAATGCCTACGCCCGCCGGTCGTCCACGGCGCCGATTCGCTGGGACCTGGCCGGCCAGACGCGCACCGGTCGTGCGAAAGCAGCCTTTCAACGCAGCAACGAGGATACGATTCTCGTCAAGGACGACGGGCAATCGGCGTTTGCGCTCGTCGCGGACGGCGTTTCGACGTGCGATATCGGATCCGGTGGCCTGGCCAGCACCATGACCTCGATATGCATGGAGAACGCCCTGGCCGATGGGTGCAGCCATGACGCGTTCGGCGACGTCGTCGGCGCCGCGGCGCGGCGTGGCTCGCAAGGACTGCTCGAATGGGCCATCGCTCACGATTGTCAGGCAGACCTTTTGGCCGGCAGGGACCTCATGGGCACGACGCTCACGATCAGCTGGCTTCAGGGCCGCGAGTTGAGCCTGGCGAATCTTGGCGATAGCCGGGCCTATATGATCACGGACCACCTGGTAGAACAGCTCACAGTAGATGGCGATCTTGCGTCCGATTTGCTCACGCGCGGCGCTTCGCCGGAGGAAGTGCGCGGCCTGGGCGTCATGGCCCGGGCCTTGCGCGAATGCGTCGGCGGGTGTCTCAAGACCGACGACGGACAGTTGGTGATCATGCCTGAAAGCTGCACGCCGCGCGTCTCGCGGTGGCCGCTGCTTCCGGGCGACGTCGTCGTGCTTTGCTCCGACGGCCTTGTGGAAGAAGGCTTCTTCTTGGAGCCGGCACGCCTCGCGGACCTGGTGCATCAGTTCAAGGATCGTTCCGCCGCTGAGTTGGCGTCGATCCTCGTCGAGGCGGCCGACGCCATGCAGCGCTTGCCGTCGATCCTCGAACCGGAAGGATTCGGCGACAATATCTCGTGCATCGTGATAAAAATAGAGGGAGCCGTTTAGCCGCTCGCCTTGGGCGAGCGCGAAATCCTCGTTCGCCGACGGCGAACGGCTAAACGCGCCAAATCGGGAACGTCCCATGGCAGACGCTTTTACCTTGAAATGGAAACTCGATCGGCCGTACTTCGAAGAGAACATGCCGGGCGATGTCTACGCGCTGTTGACGATCGAGCCGAACACGTCGGCGCTGACGATGGCGCCCGTCGCCGGGGGCGCGCCGCCTCCCCCACCTCCGTCGATCCCGACGCATCTGATCCTTATGGTCGATGTATCGGAGTCGATGGACGTGCTGGTTCGCCGCGATCCCAACGCTCAACGCGTCGGCTCTGGTTCGGCGGAGGGCCGAGCTGCCCAGCGCGTCGTTTCCGACGTCCCCAGCCGCCGCGAAATGGCCTGCGACGTCGTACAGAAAATGATCGAACGTCTCAGCGGCGACGATCTCGTCACCCTGATCGCGTTCGACCATCAAACGCACATGCTCGCCCAGGCCATCAGCCCAAACGACATGGACCAGGTCTTCAGCTCCATCCAACAACTCAGCACCGTCGGCGGCGGTGGCACGGCCATGGGCAACGCCTTCGAACAAGTGCGCGATGTCCTCTCGAATATCGACGATTCTCCGCGCACGCGCAAGCTCGTCCTTCTCACCGACGGCGAGGACGACGATCCTTCGCGCGCCTTGGGCAACGCGCAATCGGTCGGTCAGGAGTTCCACCTGCCCATCGTCGCCTTCGGAACGGGCGAATGCAAAGTCGCCTTCCTCACCGACCTCGCCAAGACGAGCTTATCAGGCGCCTTCAATCACATTCGCGACGAAAACGCCGCTCAAGCGCTGTTCGGCCAGGCCATCAAGAGCCAAAAGAACATCCAGGCAACCAACGTGCAGCTTCAGCTTTGGCTGTCGCCGGAGTTGCAGGTGCGCGAGCTGTATCGCACCAAACCGGAGATTCTCTTCGTGGGCGATCTGCAGCCGGACGCGGGCAACGTTGTGCCGCTGCGGCTCGAGCAGATGGAGCGAGGCAAAGCGTATGAGTTTCTCTTCCGCTGCACGCTTCCGGGCCGCGCCGCCAACCAACGCTTTCGCATCGCCAAGGCAACGCTGAGCTACGACGTGCCCAGCATGAACAAGACCGACGAGAAGATCGAAACGAACATCATCGTCGAGTTCACCGCCGACGCCAATCGCGCTGCCGAGCGGTCCGGCGATGTACGCAAGGTTCTTTCCCGGGCCGAAGTGCAGCGGCAAGTGCTCTTCTTGCAGACAAAGATCGACTTGCTCAAGGCCGGCCGCGGCACGCCGCGCGATCGCGAAATCGTGGCAAAGCTGCTCGACGCGTTGATCAAGAAATTCGAAGACTTTGGCGACCAGGCGACCGCCAACAGCTACCGCGCAATGCAAGAAGAGTTCACGCAAAAAGGGACGATCTCGCAAGAAATGCTCAACCGCTCGCTGGCAGCATCGTCGCGAGCCGAGGAAGCCGTCGTTCCCCAGGATATCGATTTCTAGTGAGTCGTGAGTAGTGCGAAGCCCAGGGGCGAGCACAGCGAACCCCTGGGATCCCCGCGTTTCAGGTGCATCATGGCCATTTGCAGCATCTGTGGCGAAAAACTCCCCGATGGCGGCCGCACCTGCTCCTTGTGCGGGTCCAGCGTCGAAGAATTCACTCCGGCGGCGTCTAAGCTGTCGACAACTCCGTCGAAAGTCGATGTGCCCAAGTCGATTCCGCCGGGGGGAAGTTACTGCCCCGGCTGCGGCAAGACGTATGGGGCTGACTACGTCGATACCTTCTGCGTGTGCGGCACAGGCTTGCAAAAGGAGTTGAAAGCCCCGGTGGAGGAGCCCGTCATCGCGCTCGTGGAGGAGGAGCCGCCGGGCGCGACTGTGAACGAGGCGGCGCCGATCGACGTGGTCCAAGTCGTAGAGGAGGCGCCGTCGGCGGCCGTCGTGGAGGAAGTGCCTCCGATGGCGGTCGTCGAGGAAGCGCCGCCCATGGCTATTATCGAGGACGCGGCGGCGCCAGCAGCGCCGCAGGCCGCTGCCGCCGCCACGGAAGAACCAGCAAGCGACCCCGGCATGAAAGTGCGCAGCATCAAGCCTTCGCCCGGCACACCGTGTCTGGTCCTCTATGGCCCCGACAAGAAGCCGCTTCAGTATTTCGCACTCACCAAGGATGCCATGTTGATCGGCCGGCTCGATGTGGTCGCGGGCACGTTCCCGGACATCGACCTCGACGAATGGTTCGACCGCGCCACGATTCGGCGTATCTCGCGCAAGCACGCGTTGATTCTGCGCACCCGCGCAACCGGCGCCTTCACGCTGCGCCCCCTGGCCGGCAATACCGGAACCCAGCTCGAAACCCAGATGCTCACTCCCATGCAGGATTACCCCCTTCAGCCCGGCAGCCGCATCATCCTCGGCGGCGTCATTCGGCTGAAGTTCGAGATTGCTTGACCGTCTTCGTTGAGCGCTCGCATGACGCCGCGGGTGCACGACATGGTTTGCAAACGGCACGGGAGGGCGAGGCTCCTGCCGAGCCGCGAGCCCGCAAGTAATCTGAGTTGACATTACGATGCTGACGCTTCCGGCTCGGCAGGAGCCTCGCCCTCCCAAAAGGGGCCGCGCAGACCGTGTCGTGCACCCTGGCGCCGCACGAGCGCTCAACGCGGACGACCAAAATCATGCCCTCCAAACTTGTCAGCACCCTGAACGCCCAAGAATTCACGTGGAAGGACCGGACGTTCATTCGGGCCGAGGTTCCCAAAGGCGATAACAAGGGCAAAGTCTTCACGGTCGCGCAACCCTTGGCTCAACGCTACGCGATTGTCAACTTCTTCGCGTCGGGCGGCATGGGCTTGCTGCTGGAAGGCCTCGATCAGCGAACGCAATGCCGGGTGCTGATCAAGACGAGCCTGTTCTACGATGTCGTGCCGTACGCCAAGGTGCGGGATCAGGATGGCTTCACGAATCAATTGCGCATACCGCGAAAGACGCTCGAGATGGAACGCCGCATCCTGGTGCTGCTGCGCAACGCCGGCTGCAACGCGGTGCCGAACCCGAATGATTTCGTTTACGACGCCAACCCGCAACTCGAAGGGCCGTACACCACCGAAGACAAGAAGGAATGGAAATACGCCGACCAGGACATGCTGGAAGCGGAGCCGTACTTGATTATGGAAGCAGTGGCAGGGCAGTCGCTGGGGCAGTTGCTCGACGCCACGCCGCAAAAACGTTTGACCGAGGCGCGTACACTGCGGATCATGTGCCAGGTCGCCGACGTCTTTCACGTGCTGCATCAGCCCAAGCCGATGCGGGCCGGCATGACCTGGCGGCTCATTTATCAGGACCTCAAGCCGGCCAACCTGCTCATCGCCGCCCAAGACCGCGTTACCGTCATCGACCTCGGCGGATGCCAGCTTATCAATCTCGACACGGGCCAAAAGCTGCTCCCCGGGGCTGCAACTGCGGGATACTGCCCTCCCGAATCCGAGCAGTCCTACGACGTGCTGACGCCCGCCGCCGACGTCTACACCATCGGCGCCAATCTTTATCAGTTATTGACCGGAAAAAGCCCGCTGGAGTTTCTGCCCCCGGGACTCGCCATGCAAGCGCGCTCGGTGCAGTTCGATTTCAAGCTGCTTGAAGGAACGTGCACGCCGACATTGAGAGCGCTCATCGAACGCTGCCTCGACCCCGAACCGAGCAAGCGCTTTCAGGACGCTCGATCGTTGCACACGGCGATGATGGAGCTTTTGCACGGGATGTGACTTGTTAGCCGGACGCGCCAGCGACGGAAAGCTGAAACTGTAACGCGCGCCTAATCTTTAACCAGCGATGGTAAGCCGTCATCCGTCGCTGGCGCGTCCGGCTAACCCATCTCTTCCATCTCCGCAACCACCGGCTCCAGATGCCGCGTGTTGCGTTCGACGGCCAAGACAATGGTGCGCTCCTCGACGCCGTCGGCGGAATATGCGACGGCAGGCATGATCTGTCGGCCGTCCGGCAAGCTGAAACGCATAGTGAAGGTGCCGTCGGAGCGCAACTTGATCGGCTCGCCTTGAATGGTGACTTTCGCGTCCGGCTCGGTGCTGCCGTACACGATCAACTCGGCATTTAACTCGAAACGAAAGCCTCGCTCTTTGCCGTACTGAAAGGCGCCCGAGCCGAAGCTGGTGACGGCGGGGGAACCCATCGGCCGGCGCAGACGTTCCTCGAACAATTGCTTGAGTTCGAGGCTGCTGGCGCCCGGATCGAACCCGCCGGACATGGCGAAAATACGGTCGGCTTTTTCGCGGTCGAGGTCGGCCCAGTTTTCGTCTATGACGTCGCTCATGCCGGCGCGCGGCGTCGTGACCACGTTGGACCGCGCCAGCACGTAGAAACGCCCGTTGCGCGCCAGGTAGCCGATGTCGATGCGATACGAGCGTGGCGGATCGCTCACGTCAATGTACCAGTTGTTGCACCCGCCGTGGATGTCGATGTCTTTGACTGCGGATTCGGACATGGGAGAGACATCGCGCGCGGTGATGTCCACAACGCGCAGAATCGGCTTTGAGCCATGCCAGTCGTGGCCCAGGGCGGCCTCGGCACGCTGGACCGATTGGCGGGTAAGCTCCCAGTAGGTGTGCAGCCAGTAGGGGTCGCGCACCATGCAGACGATGCGGTCCTTGCCGTAGCCCTTAGGCAACTCCTTTGGAACTTTCGCGGAGAGGTCTTTGGTCGGGGTGCCGACGGTGTATTTGCTGCGTTCGACCTGTTCTTCAGTGGAGGCAGAACCGTTGGAGTGGTGGGCGGCCTGCAGCTGGGGGCGAGCTTGCGGTTTTGCTCGCTCGGGCTTTCTTTGCTTGGCCTTCGTCCGCGCCTTGCTCCATTTGACCAGAGCGACGACCAACTCCGCCTTGGTCATGCGTGAGGCGCCGGCGATCCCTTTTCGTTGGGCCAAGGCGTGCAATGCGGAACGGCTAAGCAATTCCCATTTTTCTCGCGACATGGGACTACACTCCGGATGGTTCGGCGTGCCTGGACTCTCGAAAGAGGCTCAACCATCCGTGGCGAAATCATCCCGGCCAGTCGTTGGAGGGAAATGTTTGTCGCAGGTATGGGGGGATTGACAAGAGCGTCAACCGGAAGGCATTATTGGATTTTCTTAATTTTCACGATCATACATTTCTTGGATAGCGGGCGTCAAGACGAACTTGTCGGCAATTCCGAATTTTCGGGTTTGGCGCGGGAATTTTCGTTGGATTTTGCGTTGTGTTCGTTTGCGATTCACAAAGTCAAGGAAAAAATGCGCTTTTGAGAGCCGTTTACGATTAGCCCGAATCATTCACCACACAGACACTGAGAACACAGAGAAAGGCAAGTCAGTGAATGAGATATGGCGAATTTACCCTGCCATCAGATGAAACAGAGTGTGTTTGACCTATTCAATCTTCTCTCTGTGCCTCTTTGGTTAGAATTCTTCGCAGTGAATAATCCGGGTTAGCGTTGGCAGGGCGCCAAGCGAGCGCTAAACGCAAACGGACTTTGCGAAAAAATTCACAAGACGTGGTTGACGATGCCCAGACAACCCAGAAAATAACATCGTCGCGATTATCAGGAAGTCACGGTCCCTTCTTGGGGGCCACCATGAACGACAAGCCGACGCCACGCGAGTTGGGCTATTACGCGTCCTTGGCGCAGGTCGGCATGGAAATGGCGCTGCCGGTTGTGCTCGGCTACTGGGCCGACGAATGGCTTGGCACGACGCCGTGGCTCACGGTTGTTGCGGCAATCCTGGGGTTCGTCGGGGGATTGGTACACCTGATCGCGTTGGTGCAGGAGAAGGCGCGTCAGGATTCGTCCGACAAGAAGCCGCCGCCATGAGAAGCTTGATCCTCTTCGTATCCGTGGGTTTGGCGTTCGGCGCGGCTGTATTGGGACTTGGGTATTCTGCGGGTGGAGACGAAATTCTCCTGGAAGGCGCTGTCGGATTCGGCCTGGCGTTCGTCCCTGCATCGATCGCCCTGGGCTGGGTGATTTACAGCTGCCAGGCCGCCCCGGAAATGCAGCTGATGGCCAGTCTTGGCGGGTCAGGCGTACGCTTGGCCGTCGCTTTGGGCGGTGGGCTGCTTCTCACCCGCAGTTTGCCTCAGTACTTTGGCAACGCGCTCTGGATTTGGCTCTTGCTGTTCTACCTGGCGCTGTTGGCCTTTGAGATCACGCTGCTCGTGCGCGGGCAACCGACCGTAGACGGGCCGCCACAGGGATAGGTGCAATCAGACACAGGTGGAGTCGATGCTTTTCGCCGACGCTTTCAGCCACGTTCTGGACACGATGGATTGGCACATCTCCGACTGGCTGCATTGGCACATTCCGATGCTCGGCTCTCACAGTTGGCCGCAAGGCAAAGGTTTCGGTCTCACCAAATATTGCGTCCTGATGACCGTCGCGGCCGTCCTGATCTGTTGGGTCTACATTCCGTTAGCCAAGAAAATTCGTACCGGCGAAGCACCGACCGGGCTCTTCTGGAACTTCTTCGAGTTCATCCTCACCTTCATCCGCGACAACATTGCCAAGCCGTACATCGGCAAAGAAGCCGATCGTTACGTCCCTTACCTTTGGACGGTGTTCCTCTTCGTCTTGACCTGCAATCTCCTTGGCATGATCCCATTCTTGGGGTCGCCGACAGCCAGTTTCTCGGTCACCCTCGTGCTGGCAACAGGAACGTACATCCTCATCACCGTCTCGAGCATCATGCGGTTTGGCTGGAAAGCGCACTTGATGTCGTTCGCGCCGCACATGGACATGCCGCTGGCGATGAAGATTCCGCTGTGGATGATACTCTGGCCGATCGAGTTCATGGGGCTCTTGCTCAAGTGCTTCGTCTTGGCCGTTCGTCTTTTCGCCAACGTCTTTGCCGGGCACATGGTGTTGGCGACGATCTTGCTGTTCATTCCGGCGGTCAAGCACACCGGCGAAGGACTGTTCTGGGGTGTCACGGTCGCCAGCGTGGTCGTCGTGACGGCGATGAGTCTGCTTGAGTTGTTCGTCGCCTTCTTGCAAGCGTACTTGTTCACGTTCCTCACCGCTCTGTTCCTCGGCGGCGTTCTCGAACATGCCGAGCACGCGGCCCATGGCGATCACCACCACGACGCCGGCGAAGAAGACGTCCATGTCCACGCTGAAGGTGGGACGGCGCATGCCCACGGACCTTCTGCCCATCATCACCATCATTAACCCACAAGAAACCACCGATAACATAACCCTCTATTTCCTGAAGGAGTTTCGATGAACCTGATCAGAAAGCTCGGTTTGGTTGTGCTGGCACTCATGGCGACCGCATATGTGGCGGGTCCGGTTTTGGCTCAGGACAAGGAGGCGAAAGAGGACAAGGAGGCGAAAAAGGAGGCGAAAGACTACGAAATTCGCAAAATCGAAGCGATGGCCAAGAATCGCGGAGCGTTCGGCTCGCCGGCGTGGGGCGCGGGCATCGGGGCCGGGCTCGTCATCATCGGCGCGGCCATCGGCTTCGGCAAGATCGGCGCGGCGGCGCTCGAAAGCATGGCGCGCCAACCGCAGACCGCCGGCCAGGTCCAGAACGCCATGCTCATCATCGGCGCCCTCCTCGAAGGCGCGACCTTCTTCGCGCTCATCATTTGTGTCATCATCGGCGTTAGCGCGTGACCGGGGTGACCCCACCTTGCCACAGGAGGCAGCCATGAACCGAAAGATTCTTCTCGGCTTGCTTTTTATCGTCGCGCTGTTGCTGATTGCGCCGGCCGCGCTTTTGGCGGCGGATGAGAAGTCCGGCGGCGGGTCGCCGAACCCGATGGAATGGCGTTTCGACACAGCCATCTGGGCGATCGTCGTCTTCGTCCTGCTTCTGGTCATCCTGCGCACGAGTGCCTGGGATCCGATCCTCGAAGGCTTGCAAAAGCGCGAGGAAACGATTCGCGCCTCCATCGAGGACGCCAAGAAGGCGCGCGAAGAGATGGCGCAGATGAAGGCCGACTTCGATCGCGAACTGGCCGAGGCCCATCAGCAGATTCCCAAGCTCATGGAAGAGGCCCGCAAGAAGGCCGAGGACATGACCAACGAGATGCGCGCCAAGGCCGCCGCGGAAATTCAAGCCGAGCGCGAACGGCTCCGGCACGAAGTCGAAATCGCCAAGGATCAGGCGCTGAAAGAAATGTGGGAGCAGGCCGCCCACCTGGCGACGTTGATCTCCGCCAAGGCGATCGGCAAAGCCCTCAGCGACGAGGACCATCGCCGCCTGCTCGATGAGGCGATGGTGGAGATTCGGCAAAGTTCCAGAAACTAGGCTCTTCGTTTAGCGCCCGCACGGCGCCGGGCGAACGGCAAACGATACACGACAACGCCATGAACGACCCGAAAGAACATTTCGCCGACGTGAGCGTCGAACGCCTGGCCAAGGTGTACGCGACCGCCCTCTTGAACGCAACATTGGCGGTAAACAGCGTGGCCACGGTCATGGAGGAAATCGATTCCTTCATCGACGATGTTCTCACCAAGGACGAACGGCTCGACGCGCTCCTTGCCGGCGCTGCCGTGGGCCGCACCACGCGCGCCGGAGTCATCGAGAAAACGTTCGGCGGGCGCGCCAGTCCCGTTTTCTTTCGTTTCCTGCTCGTGCTCAACGATCACGAACGGCTCGACCTGATTCGGCCGATCCGCCGGGCGTTGCATGAGTTGAACGACGCCCGCGCTCGCCGACTGCGCGTGCACGTTTACTCCGCGGTTCCGCTGTCGGACGAAATGCAAGCCCGGCTGCGGGCGGAACTCCATGATGATTTCAAGCTCGAGCCGGTGCTGGTTCTGTACGTCGATCCGTCCCTGTTGGGCGGGCTGAAGATTCGCATCGGCGACACCGTGTACGATTCGACGGTGCGTACTCGCATAAACAACCTCCGAAATCAACTGATCGAAAGAAGCAGTCATGAGATTCAAAGCCGACGAGATCGTTTCAGTTCTGCAGAGTGAAATCCAACAGTACGAGAAGAAGCTCGACACCAGGCAAGTGGGCCGCGTGCTCGAAGTGGGCGACGGCATTGCGCGCGTCTATGGCCTGGCCAGCGCCATGAACGGCGAAATGGTCGAGTTCAGCCGCACCGGCATCCGCGGCCTCGTCTTCAACCTCGAAGAAAACTCCGTCGGCATCATCATCCTCGGCAACCACCTCGCCATCACCGAAGGCGACGAGGTCCGCTCGCTCGGCACGCTTTTGGAAGTGCCCGTCGGCGACGCGGTCATCGGTCGTGTCGTCGATCCCCTGGGCAATCCGCTCGACGGCAAGGGCCCAATCACGACCGACAAGACTCGCCCGGTCGAATTCGTGGCCCCCGGTGTCGCGGCCCGGCAACCGGTCAACCAACCCTTGCAGACCGGCATCAAGGCCATCGATTCCATGACCCCCGTTGGCCGCGGGCAGCGTGAGCTCATCATCGGCGACCGCAAGACCGGCAAGACAACGATCGCCATCGACACCATCATCAACCAGAAGGAAGAAAGCGTCATCTGCGTGTACGTTGCCGTCGGTCAGAAGGAATCGCAAGTGGCCGGCGTCGTCGAAGCGCTGCGAGCCAACGGCGCGATGGACTACACGATCGTCGTCGTCGCGTCGGCTGCCGACGCCGCCCCGCTGCAATACCTCGCGCCCTACGCCGGCACGGCCATGGCTGAGTACTACATGTACGAACAAGGCCGCGATACGCTATGCGTGTACGACGATCTTTCGAAACAGGCCGCGGCGTATCGTCAGCTATCGCTGCTCGTGCGTCGCCCGCCGGGCCGCGAGGCGTACCCAGGCGACATCTTTTATTGCCATTCGCGCTTGCTCGAACGCTCCGCGAAGTTGGCCGAGCGCTGGGTCATCGTGCCGAGCGATTTTGACCCGTCCAAGGCGAATGACAAATCAGGCGTCGATGGCAAAGTTTACGTCGGACCGCTCGACAAAGAACACGCTGAAGCTCATGTGAACGAGGAAAAAGCCGGCAAGAAGAATGTCAAATTCATGGCGGGGCACAAGGTCGCCAAGGTCGTCGGCACCGGCGGATCGCTGACGGCACTGCCGATCATCGAGACGCTCGAAGGCGAAGTGTCGGCATACATCCCGACCAACGTGATTTCGATCACGGATGGCCAAATTTACTTGCAGCCCGATCTGTTCTACGCCGGCGTGCGCCCCGCGATCGACGTCGGTATCTCCGTCAGCCGCGTCGGCGGCAAGGCCCAGACCGCCGCCATGAAGTCGATCGCCGGCAGCCTCCGCCTCGATCTCGCCGCGTTTCGCGAACTCGAAGCGTTCGCTCAACTCGGCACTGATCTCGATAAGGCGACGCAGTCCCAGCTCGATCGCGGCTACCGCATGGTCGAAGTGCTCAAGCAAGGCCAGTTCAGGCCGTTGCACTTCAGCGACCAGGTCATGATCATCTACGCCGGGGCCAAAGGTTACCTCGATAAGGTCCCCCGTGCCGAAGTGTCGGCATGGGAATCGCAGTTCTTGACTTTCATGCGCGAACAGCGCAAGGACGTGCGCGATCAGCTTGTCAAGGAGCGAAAGCTGTCACCCGATCTGGAAGCAAAGTTGAAGGCGGCCCTGGAAGCATTTGTGCCGCAATACAAGGCCCCCGGCGCGGCAGCGGCGCCGGCGAAGCCCAAGGAAACGAACATTGCGGAAGGCGACGCGCCGGTAAAGCCGCGCAACACGAACGTGAAGGCGGTGTAGTTGAGGCAAGTGGGGGGGCGGGCGGCGCTGGTCGGCGCTGGTATGATGAAGCTTTGGACCCGTTTGGAGTCGAAAATGCCTGCAATCCAAAGTCTTCAGTCGCGATGCCTTAGAGATTCCACGACGCTTTCGAAGTGGTATGTGACCAACATGATCGAGCCGGCGCAGGTGATTCGTGTTCTGAACGCCAGCGGTGTATCCTTCGTGTTGGCTGGTCTGCACGGCCTGAGCGCCTGGATGCGCGAGCCTCGGGCTACGAAAGACGTTGACGTAATCGTGGCGGCAAAACACGTCAAGAAGGCAGTTCGGGCGCTCTTAGGGGCGTTTCCGCAATTAGAGGCCGTGGCGTGACACGCCTTAGGGATCGCGAAACAGGGGATGTTCTTGTCGAGGTGATGAAGCCTGTGCAGTTTCCCACGCGATCGGTGTTCAAGAACAATGTAACGGCAAAAGAAAAAGGGCAGACGTATCGAATCCGTACGTTGGAAATGGCCCTGGTCTTGAAGTTTGCCCCGATAATCAGCTTGATGCGCGCAGACGAAGACAAGTACCAAGACGCCCATGACTTCATTCGGATCGTGAAGAATAACGCAGACATCGACGTCGACACACTCGCGGAATTGGGTGATCTCAAATACACCGGCGGCGGGAAGGAAATCGTCGAGATGGTTCGCAATGTCCGTGCGGGCAGAAGTTGAATTTGTAGACGTTTACGTTTAGCGCTCGCATGGCGCTCTGCCAGCGCTAAACGTACACGGCGGAACGTCAAAGGGTGAAGGAAATCGCATGGCCAGCACACGGGTACTCGTCAAACGCCGCAAGGCGATTCGCAACATCCGCAAGATTACGCGGACGATGGAGCTGATCGCCACCGCGCGATTCAAGAAAGCGATGGACCGCGCCGTCGAGGCCGACGCCTACACGCGCAAGCTCGCCGAGTTGGCCGCCGACCTGACAGGCTCCGCCACCGAGATCACGCATCCACTCTTGGAAAAACGCGACGAGATCAAGAACAGCATCCTGTTGGTCCTCTGCTCCAATCGCGGCCTGTGCGGCGGATACAACGGCTCCATTCTGCGCGAAGCGATGCCGCACCTCAAACAGTCTCAGGCCGACGGCATCAACGTCCATGTTGAGCTTTCGGGCAAACGCGCGATCGCTTACTTCAAGTTCCAAGGCATCGCAAGTGAGCACACCTACACCCACTTCGAAGACAAGCCGACGTTCGAGCAGGCCGACGAGTTGGCGACGCGCTACCTCGAGTGGTACATCGCTGGCAAAATCGACCGCGTCGACGTGGCGTACATGAAGTTTTTGAACGCGGCCAGGCAAACGCCGGTCGTCGAGACTTTGTTGCCGCTCTCGTCACTGGCGCCGGAACCGACGAAGAAGAAGCCTGCCGAGGAATCGAAGGAAGCGATCGAGTATGAGTTCCTCCCCGCCGCTGCCGAGATCCTCGAAGAAATTCTGCCGATGTCGTTCAAGATTCGGCTCTTCAAGTGCTTCCTCGACGCCGGGGTCAGCGAGCAGATCGCCCGCCGCGTCGCCATGAAAGCCGCCACCGAGAACGCGGGCGAGATGATCAAGAGTTTGTCGCTGCAATACAACCGGGCCCGGCAGGCCCAGATCACCAAGGAGATCAGCGAAATCATCGGCGGCGCCGCGGCGCTCAAATGAGCCGTTTAACCGCTCGCGTTGGGCGAGCGCGAACATTGAAGGGGTTCCACTTAACAAAGGAGAGTCCCACGGCAGTGGTCACGTGCAGTTTGTGTGGGGCGGCCGTCAAAACCGCCAAGCCGGTGGCCGTGGGCACGTTCATGAAATGCCCCGACTGCGGCGATGAGTTCGAGGTTCTGTACGACAAGGACGCCGCCGGTGATGACGACGACACCGTGTCGTGGACGGACAAGAAGCACGGCAAGTCGGCCAAGGACGACGATGACGATGAAAAGTAATGCCGCGCCAAAATACTCGGCCCCAGCGTCTCCGGCAGAGCTTGGGAACGATGAAAGATGAAGCAACGACACAACAAGTGAGGATCGATAATGGTAGCTACCGCCAACAGACAGAAAGTCGGACACATCGTGCAGGTCATCGGCTCGACCTTTGATGTCGAGTTCGAGGAGGGGCATCTGCCGGAAATCTACAACGCCCTCAAGATCGATGAGGAGTTCAAGGGCGTTCGCCTCAAAGTGACGGGCGAAGTGCAGCAGCACTTGGGCGGCAATCGTGTCCGCGCCGTCGCGCTCGGGTCGACCGATGGCCTTTACCGCGGCATGAAGGTGACCGATTCCGGCTCGCCGGTGCGCGTGCCGGTCGGGCCGGAGACGCTGGGGCGGGTGTTTAACCTGCTTGGCGATCCGATCGACGGGCGCGGGCCGGTCAACGCCAAGGATTCGCGGCCAATCCATCGTGAGCCGCCCGCCTTCTCCGAACTGTCCTCGAAGACGGAGCTGTTCGAAACCGGCATCAAGGTCATCGACTTGCTCACGCCGCTCGTTCGCGGCGGTAAGGCCGGGCTCTTCGGCGGGGCCGGTCTGGGCAAGACCGTCATCCTCACCGAGCTCATCGCCCGCATCGCCAGCCAGCACGGCGGCTTTTCCGTCTTCGCCGGCGTCGGCGAACGCACCCGCGAAGGAAACGACCTCTGGCTCGAAATGCAGGAAACCGAGATCGGCAAAACGGGCCGATCGGTCATCACCCAGACCGCCATGGTCTTCGGCCAAATGAACGAGCCCCCCGGCGCCCGTCTGCGCGTCGCCCTCTCCGCTCTCACCATGTGCGAGTGGTTCCGCGACGAGACCGGCAAGGACACGCTGCTCTTCGTGGACAACATCTTCCGCTTCAGCCAGGCCGGCTCGGAAGTATCGGCGCTTCTGGGCCGCATGCCGAGCGCCGTCGGTTATCAGCCGACCTTGGCGACCGAGATGGGCGAGTTGCAGGAGCGAATCACGTCGACGAGCCGCGGCGCAATCACGAGCGTGCAAGCCGTCTACGTCCCCGCCGACGATCCGACCGACCCGGCTCCCGCCAACGCCTTCCAGCATCTCGATGCGTTCATCTACCTCGAACGCAAGATTTCCGAGAAGGGCATCTATCCCGCCGTCGATCCGCTGGCGTCGTCGAGCCGAATTCTCGACCCGCAAGTCGTCGGCGAACGGCACTACAAGATCGCTCGCCGGGTGCAGCAGATCTTGCAGCGCTATCGTGAACTTCAGGACATCATCGCCATCCTCGGCGTCGAAGAGCTTTCGGAAGAAGACAAGAACGTCGTCAACCGCGCCCGCCGCATTGAGAAATTCCTGTCGCAGCCGTTCATCGTCGCGGAAGCGTTCACCGGCAAGGCGGGCAAGGTGACGCCGATTGCCGAGACGATCCGCAGCTTCGAGGAACTCTGCGATGGCAAGCACGACGCGCTGCCGGAGAACGCGTTCATGTACGTCGGCGGCATCGACGAGGCGGTCGAGCAGGCGAAGAAAATGCAATCATAACCACAGATGAACACGGATGGACACGGATAGAAATTCGGCATCGAAATTCCTCTCTGTTTTGCCATCTGTGTTGATCTGTGTTCATCCGTGGTCAAATTGGGAAAAATGCCATGGCAGAAAGTTCGTTGAAATGCGTTGTGGTGACCCCGGAAAAAGCGGTCCTTGATGAGGCCGCGGATTTCGTCGTCCTGCCGATGTATGATGGCGAACTCGGCGTCGCGCCGAACCGGCAACCGCTCATCGGCCGGCTGGGCTTCGGCGAATTGCGCATCACGCAGGGCAATCAAACCAAGCACTACTACGTCGACGGCGGGTTCGTACAAATCCGCGGCAACGTCGTCACCGTGCTCACCTCCAAGGCGATCGACATCAAGGACATCAAGATCGCCGACGCCCAGGCCGTCCTGGCGGCGACCAACCTCGAGACGACGCCGGAAGGCCTCGAATCCCAGGCGAAAGCTCAGCAGCGGGCCCGCGTGCAGATTCGATTGGCCCAGAAAGCCTCGTAGGTCAGAATCTCGATCCTGACGCCCTTAGAACACCGAATACTTCGCGTGTTTCGGCCCGCGCCCGGCGTAGTTGTGTTTCCATTGACAAGAAGGCTCTCAAATCCCGTGCTAATCTCGTTGATCCACTCGACGCAAATCCCCTAGAATGTTCGCATCGTAACCATCCGGCCACCCAGCCGTGCGGTCTAATAGCGGCCCCTATCCAGATCGAGAAGCCATGCCGGTCTACATCTGCAGCAACTGCAAAGCGAGTCTCACTTCGAAGAAGGCCTACGAGTCGGGCAAGCGCGTCGTATGCCCAAAGTGCAAAAAGCCGTTCGTCATCAAGAACGAAGAGGAGGAGAAAGAGGCCGCCGCGATCGAAGAACCCGAGCAGGAAGAAGCCACGGCGGACGAGGCTGCCGAAGCGGACGAGGAAGAAAAGCCGGCCAAGAAGAAACCGAAAGCCGACGAAGACGATGACGCCGAGGCCGACGAGGAAGAGGAAGAAGCCCCCAAGAAGAAGAAACCCAAGGCCGACGTAGACGAAGAGGAGGAAGAGACCCCGAAGAAGAAGGGCAAGAAGGCTGCCGACGAGGAAGCTCCGCCGCCCAAGAGTACGAGCATGATGCTCGTGGTCGCCATCGGCGGATTGCTGCTCCTCACCTGCTGCTGCGGCGGCGGGGGCATCGGCGGATGGTTTGTCTACGACAAGTACTTCGCCGCGCCTCCGTTTCAGGGAACATGGGTAGGCATCGACGGTCCTAATCACGTTCAGTTCCTGCGCGGAGGCAAGGCCTATGTTTTCGTCATGGACGTCGCGGCGGGCAAGCCGAGAGACGATGTCGTCGTCGAGCCGAACGCGACATGGAAGCAGCCCGACGACAAGACATTGGAACTGACGCTGGACAAGATGACTCAAAGGATCCCGTGGACCAACTCCGCCAACGCCAAGTTCACTTTCGTCGTTTCCGGAGACACCTTGAGCCTGACGAACTTGAGCGGGGACAAGAAGGAAACCAAGTTCAAGCGCACGCCGGACGACAAGTAGTAATCCAACACAGGCCGTGCCAAAGGGATGCGTTGTAAGAGTTTTTCCGTGACGTGTGTGCATTGCGACGCGGTACTAAAGTCGCAGACGCCGGTGCCGGCGGGCAAGAACGTCAAGTGTCCAAAGTGCGCCAAGATGTTCACAACGCCGGCGGCTGACAAGGCACTCTCGGTGCAGTGTGTTCACTGCCGGGCGACGCTTCGGTCGGGCACGGCGGTGCCGGCGGGGAAGACGGTGATGTGCCCGAAGTGCGGACAGGCGTTTACGACGCCGGGCGACCGTGCGGTCGAGAAGCCAGTCCCCAAGGCGAACTTGAACATCAGCATCTTTACTGGCGATGCCGACGCCGCCATCGCCGGTCTCATGGCGGAGACGTCCGGAAACGCTCCGTCGCCGGAACAGCCCTCGCTGGACGACGACCTCGTCACAGAAGAAGAAGAATACGGCACGCCAGGCAAAACGAACACGAAGGCCGACCGGCCCGGATGAGGCAAGCATTTTTGACATTGTGGATGAAGGCAAGAAAGAATGAGCGAGAAACCTGTCAAACCTAAAGTGAGCTATGCCGTTTCGTGCATGCATTGCAAGGCGACGCTGAAGTCGCCGACGCCGGTGCCGGGCGGTAAGAAGGTCAAGTGCCCGAAGTGCAAGCAAGCGTTTGTGACGCCGGACGCGCCCGTGCCAGCCCCGCTTCCCGCCCCTGTCGCACCGGCGCCGGAAGCACCACCGCCCGCCGCAGCCCCAGGTCTTGCCGACGATGACGAGATGGCGGCGGCAATCGCCAAGCTCGAAGCGGAGCAGGGCATGAAGCCGTCCGCTCCCGCGCCGGCGCCTGCGCCCGCGGCGGCGCCAAGCCCCGCGCCGGCGCCGATTGTGGCCGAGGATGACGAGATGGCCGCGGCGATTGCCAAGCTCGAAGCGGAGCAGAATCAGGGCAAGAAGCCCGTCGCGCCGGAGCCGACACCTTCCCCCGCGCCGGCCGGCAACGTCCCCAACATGGAAATTCCAGAGATCGACGACGACCTCGTCGTTCCTGACGACCCCGGCGAGACCATTGATGATCCGGACGTGGTCGACGACGTTGACATCGTCCCTGACGAGATTGAAGACGAAGAGGAAGACGAGCCTCGCTCACGCAAACGGAATCGAGATGAAGACGAGCCTCGCTCACGCAAACGGAATCGAGATGAAGACGAGCCGCGTTCGCGAAAGAAAGATCGGGACGACGACAAGTTCGAAGACGATAAGGCCCGGTCCAAAAAGAAACGCGATCCTGATGACGACGGCGATCGTGACTCAAGATCGAAGCGCGACCGGGATGACGATCGCGATCCGAAGTCGAAGCGCGACCGCGATGATGACGACACGCCAAGCCGAAGAAGAAAAGCAGTTCGATGATGTTTTGGCTCCTTGGCGGCGGCGCGGTTCTGGTCGCTGGGTTCTGTTGCATCTGCGGCGGCGCCGGGAGCTATTTTTTGTTCTTCTCCAGCCCCATCGTTGGTTCCTGGGAAGCCAAGGACGCCTTGTTTGGAGGTGAAACCACCTATCATTTCGGGTACTTCGGCAGCGGTTCGCAGAGGACCAAGATCCCCGACGGTGTCGAGAAGGGGGCTTACATAGAAATTACGGTGTATTTTGACTACACGCTCACCAAGAGCGACCCGATGAAGTTGGAAATACGTCCAACAAAGGCCGAGGCCCGGCATTCCAACCCCGAACGTCAGCGCCAAATCGAGGAAGAGAGTCGCAAGGCCGCCAAAGGGCTGGACCTTGACAAATTCGGCAAGAAAGCCAGGCCGGAGGATTTTAAGGTTGTCTATCGGGGATACTTTGACCCTGGTCATGCCCGATCAGCCGGGCTTCAAACAGACATTTCGTCGGCCGCGCTAGCACGCAGCGCAAGCGAGTACTTGATCTGGATTACTTGCTTGCGCTGCGTGCTCGGCGCTATGTGCTCAATCGAAAATCTCGTTGACCACCCGGCCGCCGATGTCGGTGAGGCGGAACTCGCGGCCTGCGTAGCGATAGGTCAAGCGTTCGTGGTCGAGCCCCATCAGCGCGAGCAGCGTTGCGTGCAGGTCCATCGTGTGCATCCGTCCTTCGACGCCATGCAGGCCGACTTCATCGGTCGCGCCGTAGGAGAACCCCGCCTTGACGCCGGCGCCGATCAGAATCATTGGATAGCCGGTGATGTTGTGATCGCGGCCGTCCGGACCTTGCGCCGTTGGCATGCGGCCGAACTCGCTGCCGAACAGGACCAGCGTGTCTTCGAGCATGCCGCGCCGCTCCAGATCGGTGAGCAGCGCCGCGGTCGGGCGATCGATCATGTCGCACTGGTTGATCAGGCCCTGGTGCAAGTTGTTGTGATGGTCCCAGCCGGATTGCGTGATTTCCACGAAACGCACGCCGGCTTCGCACAGACGCCGCGCCATCAAGCATTGGCGAGCGAAGCTGCCTTGCGGACCGGGACGCACGCCGTAGGCGTCGCGCACCGATTGCGGCTCGCGCGAGATGTCGAGCAGAGCCGGCACGCGATCTTGCATGCGGAAGGCCAGCTCGTACGACTCGATGACGCTGTCGACTTGCTCCGGAGCGCCCGGCGTGCGGGCCAGGTCGCGATTCATTTCCTGAATCAAATCGAGCTGCCGGCGTTGCAAGCTCGACGCGATCTGAGGCCGAAGGTTGGGCATGTCGCCGTTGTCGGTGATGCGCGTTCCCTGGTAGTGGGCGGGCAGGAAGGCGCTGCCGTAGTTGATGGCGCCGCCGAAGTTGGGAGAGGGATTGATGGTGACGTAACCGGGCAGGTCTTGGTTTTCGGTGCCCAGGCCATAGAGGAGCCAGGCGCCCATGGACGGGCGCGTCAGCTGGGCCAGTGCCGTGCCTGTGTGAAGCTGGATGACCGCTTGCGGATGCGCCGGCGTGTCGGTGTGCAGGCCGCGAATGAAGCAGAACTTGTCGACGTGCCGGGCCAGGTTGGGCACGAGGCTCGACATCCACGTGCCGGTCTGTCCGTGGCGAGCGAAGCGGAACTTCGACGCCGTCAGGATAGCGCCCCCAGGAGCGACGCGGCCGTCGTTGCGTTGCAGGTGCGGCTTGTATTCGATGGTGTCCATCTGCGACATGGCGCCTTCCATGAAGCAGAAGATGATCCGCTTGGCTTTCACCGGGTAGTGCGGCTCACGCGGCGCGAGCGGCCCACGGTCGCCGGCAGCGCCTTGTCGCTGCTGCTGCGCTCCGAGCAAGCCGGCGAAGGCGAGAAAGCCGAAACCGGCTGTTGTGCTCTTAAGAAGCTGGCGGCGTGAAAAAACGCTGGCGGAATGTAGCATGGCATGGCACTCGCAGGGAATGATTAATCAAGCATTATATCGACTCTCTTCTGATGATGCTACAGACAAGCAGGACAAGACAGCGTTTATTTTTTGCCCGTGAAATCCGCGCGACGAGTTGCTCAACGGCAAAGGAATCTCGCATCATGAATAATGCGGACAGGCCCGAAATAACAATGGATTCGCCACGCCGATTCATGACTGGATACGCGTGCCGGCTGGAATCTTCCACCATTTCCATCATGGCTGGATCGAAGAAATCGCGCGCTTTCTGAATCACGGCAACTTGCCGAAGGGCTCTTATGCGCTTGCAGAACAGCTTGTCGGAAATCTGGGACCCGACGTGCTGACCTTGCATCCTCCCGACGAACATTCGACATTGCGTGACGAACCGCAGGGAGGTGTGCGCGTGGCGGAACGTCGACCGAAAACACAGTTTCACGCTCGGACGGAGGCCGAGAAGTATGCAACCAAGCCGAAATCGGTCATGGTGCGGCACAGCAGCGATCACGACGTCATCGCCATGGTCGAAATCGTGCCGCCGGGCAACAAGAGCAGCCAGAGGCGAATTCACGCCTTCGTTCGAAAGGCGGAAGAATCTTTGGCGGCTGGCATCCATCTCCCGATGGTGAACCTGTTTCCGCCCGCGCCGCGCGATCCTCAGGGCATTCACCGATTGCTCTGGGAGGATCGTTCGGACGGCTTTGTCCATTCTGCCGCAAAGGCCCTCACGATCGCCGTGTACATTGGCGACCCCATCCCGGTAACATTTGTCGAACCGGCCGGCATCGGCGATGAACTGCCAGAAATGCCCTTGTTCCTGACGGCCGAAGTCTACGTCCCTGTGGCGCTGGAGGCGACCTATCAATCCACATGGAAGGAAGTCCAGGAGTATCGGGAGAAAGAGTTGACCAGGTCCAGATAGGTCGCAAGTCGGAGATGCGTCCGCGGCGAGGAGAAACGAAGTCATCCACGCCACTGCGGCATCGCGCGGGCCGGTGTTTCGCCCCCGATCAGCATTGCGCACGGCTCTCTGGCGAAGAATGTCCACAGCCCGCATCGTTTCACACGTTCCTCGATCTCACAGAAGATTGATGCCGACTCAATTGTGTGCTCGCTATTCTGGTATTCCGTGAATTCTCGTCTCCTTAGCACTCAAGTGCTTTTCCGAATGCGCCGATCTTAGCGGTATTGACGGTTAGGCAACATTTCCGGGGTCGAGCCATACGCTGCTGGGGCTTCTCTATCTTCGCGCTATTCGCTGTTCTACCCATTACCGGGTGCACGTCGATCACGAGCACGTATGTCGCTCGCAATCCGTTTGGGTGCGGCTGGAAGACCAAGCACCTGCGTGGAGCGCCCGTGACGGTAACGGTTCCGTCCCATATCTAAGTTCGCGTCAAGGAGACGCGCTATCTCTTCAAGGGTCAACCCGTAACGGAGATGGTGGACGGCAAGGAAATCGCCGTGACGACGCGGGACGTGGAAGTGTTTGTGCGCGAGAAGAAGGAAGTCCTTACGGTGGATTTCGTGAAGCCGGCGGCGGGGACGGCGGATCTCACGGTCGACTACAACGAATTGACGCCGTACCCGACCAAGGTTTCCGGCGCGGTGACGGACAACACGATCAAGGACATCACGTCCGCCATCAAGAACATCACGGGAACGATCGGCAAGCTGCCCGGCGCGACGCCGCCGATCGCGCTATCGTCCGCGCCGTCGGGGATGCGGAAAGCCGAGAATGTGAAGACGATCGAATCGGTGATCGCGACGCGGCTATTCGACATACACGAGGCGGGCGTACAGGAGCAGATTCACGAATTCTTGCATACCCACCTAAATGGCTGTAGGCCTGGGTGCGTGGCGCCCGTCGAAAGTGCAATTAGCCACAGCGGTCCTGTCCGCCAATCCGCGCCGCAGCGGGCCATCGAGATCGCGCCGGCATTGAATCCGGACGGCATCGTGCCGATCGCGCCAGTGCAGGAAATTCCCGTACGTCCGTGATGGGGCGACCGTCAGAGCCAGACGGCAGCGAGGGTTCTTGCCGAGCCTCTGACAGCCTCTGGAAAGGAATCTCCCTTATGCGAGCCGTGTTTTGTCGCGAAATCTTCCTGGCTATTGGCGGCCGCGGCATGCGCTGTCGCGTCGGGCTGCGCCACCATCCGCAGCGATCTCTTCAGCACCGACGCTTGTTCCGACACGAAGAAGGCCAAGCATCTCACCGGCGTCCCCACGACCATCGACGTGCCCACGCACATCAAGCTTGCCGTCGTTGAAAAGCGCTACTTCATCAAGAACGGGGGCGACTGGAAGCGCAGCCCCGTGCCGCCGAGCAAGGACGTCATTTTCGACCTGGTGACGATGAAAGAGCTGTACACGGTGGACCTCAAGCGCCCTGCCTCCGGGACGATCAAGTATGACTTGACGTTCCTGGAAGACGACAAGAAAAATCCGGCACAGCGCTTGAAGCAAATCAAGTCCAACATCACCGACACGACGATCCAAGACACCGCCAAGCTCATTCAGACGATCATCGCCACCACGCCGACGCTGGCGCGGCTGGGCGCGATCAAGCTGTCCAGTGATCAGGATAAACCGGCGGCGACCCCGCCCGATGAGAAGCATACGGCGACATTCGTCGAGTTGCCTGGGCTTATCGCTTGCGATCTTTTCGAGCTGCGCGATCCCTTGTTAAGCGAGCGGATGCGCGACTTCCTGGAGACGCACCTCAATGGCTGTCATGCATGCCCGTTTCCCTATGCCGGACCGGCCGGCAAACGGAATTGCCGCTAGGACTTTGGATTGAACGTCACGAACCGACTGCGTAGATAAAGCTCCACGCCCGAATCCAACGGGAGACGCTCATGAAACTACCGGGGCATGGTTTGGTTGATCCGCTCGTCGTCGGCGCTTCCATTGAATTGAAACGCGATGGAACAACGCACGGGACCGGGGCATTGTGCATGATGCTGACCAAGAACGGCAGCTTCACGTACCTAACGTGCTCTCACGTCGCTTTCGGCCAGCCCGGCGATCATGGCCCTGGCGGCGAGTTGATACATTTGCCGTCCGTTGGGCAATCCATCGGCAAAGCGAACGACGACGGCATGGCTCCGGGGCATCGCTTGCGCCTGGAGGTTGCGACCGTCGAGCCAAACGGCTGGGGCAATCCCAGCCCGCGCAGAATTTTCCCCAACCGGAAGGTGGCAACTGTCGAGAAGGATATCGAATCGATCGAAGGCAAGACGGTTTTCATGGTCGGACCAATGAGCGGTGAGAGAGAGGGAATCGCCGGCGAATACTTGGAGGAAGGCCAGCACGTGCCGGGTCTCGGGATTCTACCGTGCATCATGCGAATCAAGGGAACGACCCAACGATTCGCCGCGCCCGGGGACAGCGGATCGCCCATATTCATCAAGTTGGAGGGGAACAAGGTTCTTGGCGTCGCCATCTTGGTGGCGGTCGATCCCGACCCGAATAAGTGGATTGCCTACGCTCACCCGCTCTGCTTGGTGTTCAACAAAGATTCGCTGGGATTAGATGAGTTTTGACCGAGGTTTGCCATGGAAGGCCGAAAAAGGACGTTAAGGCATGGCTGGCTAGCGCTGACGGCGGCGGTGCTGTTGAGCGGCTGTCACTGTTTCTGCCCCACATAGCCGGAAGCGCCTGCGTCGGCGCCAAAATCAACGGTCACGGTTGATGGCCTCGTCGCGAAGCCGGGCGTTTACACGATCCCCGCCGACGGCTTGACCCTGGGCCGTGCCCTCGCCATGGCCGGCGGTGTGCCTACACACGATGGCGATGCGATCGACCCGATGACGACCCTTGTCGGCGTCTCGCGCGCCAACTCGCTCCACTACTTCCCCGTTGAACTCGTTCAGCTCGACGTAGCCGGCAAAATCCTTCTCCAAGCCGATGACGTTGTCTCCGTCAAGCCCTGGTACAAGACCGAGCTGAATCGCGGCATCAAAAAGACTACGGACGCGGCCCCGGTTCGTGTGCTGCCGACGCCTGCACCTCCGACGCGATTCGATTCGGCCTCGCTCTTGGTCTGGTTCCAAGCCACCCGCAAAAGTCGTCACCTGCCGGAACTCGAACCGGTCACGGTCAAGCTTATTAGCGATCGAGCGAGAATGGGCAAGTTCGCCGATGTGGCAGAAAGCTTCATTAGTGTCTCGACCGATCTCAAGCTCAATCAGGCGGATTTGACGACGAAAACCGAAAACTTCCTCGGCGATACGCCGAATGCTGTAAAGTTCGCGGACTGGTCCAAGACGATTTTTGTGCCTGCCATCATCGACGCCGTGGCTAACACGGGCCTGGACACGCATAGCGAGAAAAAAGGGCGATGGGTGCATGACGTCGACTTTCTCTCTTCGTTGTATGCGGGGCTCGAAAATCCGATCGTTCCGTTTACCTATCATGATGAACGCGGTATCGTTCAGCTTCCTGAAGCATTCACGCAGGTTGCGATGCAATCCAAGCCGCCGTACCATCCGAATTTGTTCGCGCTGCAGACCGGAACCGGGAGCACGTCCGGCGCAGAAACGGTGATGGTGTTGCGCCGGCATTTCAGCGACCGCATGGTCGAGTTTACCCTGTTGCGCAAGCTTGGGCGCAAAGCACAGGAGGAATCTGCCATCGCGGAGATGCTCTGGAGCAGCCTCGTGTTCGCCGGCGACGAGGTTGAGGTCAAGCCGCTCGTGCAAACGCCGATCGTGCTGTCGAGCCTGTTGGCGCCGCTGATTCATCAACAGCGCCTGGCCGAATTGAGGCAACGCCGGCCGGCGAGTGGAATCCTGAATCTCCCGGCACTGCTACGACTGGATGGGAATCTGCTCCGTTGTAAGCACTCCACCGATTAACCGCCACGGCCATGCCGCATCTGTTCGACCTCGAAGGGCGGTACGGCAATTTGCTCGGCTTGCAAATCATCGAGCGCTTGCTGCAA
>VGZI01000043.1 GCA_016872605.1 Planctomycetota bacterium | reverse complement strand
GGTCGTCCTACACGATGTTGGCAAAAAAACACGGGGGTTTTATACTCTTTGGGCGTCTGTTATGGAAAATCTGACGTTCACGCGCGGAATTTTGCGCGTGGAGGATTCCGATGGCACGGATGCCAACTCGCTCACGCAGCGAGCCGAACCCGTTGGCGCACTTGGCGTGCCCCAATGAAGATTGTTCCACCTTCAATCGATTCGACGCCGGCAATCTTAGCGTCGTCGAATGGATCGGCAACGCCAAGGACATTCGCCGACTGTATTGCTCGCACTGCGGCAAACGCTTCAGCGAACGCGCCGGCACCTTGCGGCAGTACACGAAGTTGCCCGACGACACGCTCCAGCGTATTCTCAAGTGTTTGAGCCATGGCTGCTCGATCACGGCTGCGGCGGACATTTGCGACGTCGATGCCCGAACGGTGCAGCGCGTGCTGCGGCAAGCAGGGCCGCGGGCGGATGATTTCCACCACTTGCAAGTGGAGCAGCATCGCAGGCCGCTGGCTGCCGTACAGATGGACGAGCTGCATGGCCGCCGAGTCGCCGCTGCCTGGCTCGGCCTTGCGCTCAAGGAAGCTCCGCCACTGGTTGCGCACGACGGTGAATAGCCAGCCGCGAAAACCACCGCGCTGCGGATCGTAGTCGAAACGGCGAATCGCCGAGGCCACACGCCGCAGGACCTCCTGCGTCACGTCGGCGGCATCCGCGTCCTGCAAGCCTCGCTTGCGCAGATACCCATGAATCAAGGGCGCGTAGACCTCGACGAAAATCCCCCACGCCGGCATGTCCTGTGCATCCCGGATTCGCACCAGCAAACTTGGCCGGGTGTCCGGCGATATGGCCATGAAACGCCTCGCTACCAGCGCATACCCAGCGAAATGAGAAACCTTACACGAAAAATGTAAGCAAAAATGAGCATGAAGCCCAGGGGCGAAGTACTCCGAGCCCCTGGGATAGGATGCGTTTGGTCATTTCTTGAGCACGCGGATCTCGATATTGCGAAACTCGCACGGATGGCTCTCGGCTTGCAGTGCGATGTAACCCTCTTCCAGGAAAAGTTTGCCGTTCGCCGCCTTGATCAGCGCCGCCCCGTCCTTGTCCTTTGGATCAAGCTGCGGCTGTTCGTATTCCATGACGACTTCGCCGTTGATGAGATGTTTCACTTTTCCGGCGCCGCGGACCTGCAATTCGGCTTTCACCCACTGATCGCCGCGATAGGTTTTGGAAATGGAGTTCACGCAGTGCTGCGTGACGAGTTTGTTCTTAATGACGACGTTCGTTCCAGGCGAACACATGCTGCCGGTGGGCCGATCGCCCTTTTCGGACCCACCGAGGAATTGAAATTCGATGGATACGGGAAAGTCCTGATTCTTGCGCATGCTCTGCGGTGATTGGCTGTGAAACATGATGCCGCTGTTGCGCAGTGCCCATCCTGGAGCGCCCTTTGACTGGTCGCCGAGAAAGCGGTATTCCAGGCGCAGGTCGTAGTGCGAGAACTTGTCCTTGTAGAAGAGATGGCCGAACTTGCCGTCGAATTGCTTGTACTTGTCGTAGGCGACCTTGATGACGCCGTTCTCGGCGCGAAACGTGTCGAGATAGTTCTCGCCGGCGTCGTGCCCGCTGAACTTTGGCGTCCACCCGGTGAGGTCCCTGCCGTTAAAAAGGCTGACCCACTCGGATTTGTCCTGTGAGAGGGCGGGACCGCCTGCGATCGAAAATACGATGCCGAGAACGACTGTGCGATTCATGATTACCTCCGAAATCTTTGTGCAGCGATATCGTATGGCAAAAAAGCGAGTCGGCCTGCCAGAAATATAATCGCCACATGAGCGATTTCGTCATCCTCGGCACTGACACGGATGCTGGAAAGACGACGTTTGCCCTGTTGTGGCTCAGCGCGTTCGCCGACCGCTGGGAGTACTGGAAGCCGATCGAGACGGGTGAATCCGACTCCGCTCGTTTGGCAGCGTTGAGGCCGTCGGCAATCGTTCACGCGCCGCTATGTCGATTTTCCATGCCGGCGGCGCCGCTGTTAGCCGCTCGCGCGGAAGGCGCGACGGTTCCGACGGCGCGCGAAATCGTCGCCGCTTTGCCGCGAACGCTAGACGATAAGCGCGGGCTCGTCATCGAGACGTTCGGCGGGGCGTTCTCGCCGCTTACCGACGACGAGTTGCAACTTGCCCTGATTCGGGCACTGGATCGTCCGGTCGTTCTCGTGTCGTCCTCGAAGCTGGGCGGCATCGGACGGACGCTGCAAAGCTTGGCCGCGCTGAACGTAGAAAACATCGAGCCGATCGCGGTTGTGTTGGTCGGACCGAACGATCCGTTCACGCTGGAGCAGGTGTGCCGCCATCGGCCCGGGCAGTGCGTAATCGCATTGGAGGCCCCGGGCGAGTGGACCATGGAAGGCATCGCAGCATGCGCGGCGCGGCAGCGCGGGGAGTTGCAGCGCCTCCACGGCGCACTCACCCTCATGCCCGGCCCCTCTCCCGGGGGGAGAAGGGAGCAGACGCTTCTTGCCGACGATCGGCGTTCCGTTTGGCATCCGTACACGCCGCTTATCGGCGCGGACGAGCCGTTGGCGTGCGTCGGCGCTCAGGACGAATTTCTCGAACTCGCCGACGGACGCCGTGTGATCGATGCCATTTCATCGTGGTGGACCATCCTGCACGGACATCGGCATCCGCCCTTGATGCGAGCGCTGGCCGACGCTCAGGCCAAGATCGATCACGTGCTCTTCGCCGGCGTCACGCATCCGTATGCCGTCGAACTCGCTGACTTGCTCTTGGGCACGATGCCCTGGTGCGGCGGACGTGTGTTCTATTCCGACAACGGCAGCACCGCAGTCGAGGTGGCGCTGAAGATGGCCTACCAATACTGGTGTCATCGCGGTGAGCCGCAGCGGACATCATTCGTCGGTTTCGAGCATGGCTACCACGGCGACACGTTCGGCGCCATGTCGGTTGGTCGCGATCCGCTGTTTTTTGGCCGATTCGAGCCGTTAATGTTCCGCGCGGAACATTGCCCGGTCGATCCCGATCAACTCGATCAACATTTGCAACAGCATGCAGGTGTGACGGCAGCGGTCATTATTGAGCCATTGGTGCAAGGCGCCGGCGGCATGCGCATGCATTCACCCGAGACGCTGCGCGCGATCGCCGAAGTGACGCGTCGGCATGGCCTGCTGTTGATCGTCGATGAAGTGATGACGGGCGGCGGTCGCACCGGAACGCTGTGGGCGCATCAAGCCGCTCTCCCCTCGCCCTCCGTGAGAGGGGTTGGGGGTGAGGGAACGCCGGACCTTGTCTGCGCTGCCAAGACGCTGACCGGTGGAATCCTGCCGCTCGCCGCCACGCTGGTGTCGCCGCGCGTCGTCGAGGCGTTTCAGACTGCCGACCGGACGCGCACCTTCTTCCACGGGCATTCCTTTACCGCCAACCCGCTGGCCTGCGCTGTGGCGGTGTGCAACTATCGGAAACTGCTCGGTGCGACTGCGTCGACGGTAGCGCAGGTGGGCCGCTTGCGCTACGGATCGAGTCCACTCGCAGCGCCGCGCCGCATGGAGAAATTCTGGTTGCATTCGCTGCAACTATTGCGACAACATCCGCGCGTCAAGGAAGTCCGTATCCGCGGCAGCATCGCGGCCGTGAAGATCGACGTGCCCGGTGGCTACCTCGCTGACGTCGGCCGCACCATGCGAAACGTTTGTCTCGCTCACGGCGTCATGCTGCGCCCGCTGGGAAATGTTTTGTACGCCATGCCGCCGTTCTGCACCTCCGACGATTCACTGGCGCAAATAGTCCAGGCGATGACGGCGGCGATTGAAAACGTCTAGCCGCTCGCGTTTGGCGAGCGCGAAGCCGCGAACGGCCGTCAATGCGTCTCCGGCGGCAGATGATAAAACGCCAGCGCCAGCATCACGTAAACCGCGAGAAGCATCGCTCCCTCCATCCAGTTCGTTTCGCCGTCTTGACTGACCAGCGCTATCACGCCGACCGAGATGACGACGGAAATCACCTCCATGATTGAGAAGTGCAAATCGAGCGGCTGCCCCATCAACAAACCCGCTAGCACAAGCACCGGCGCGACGAACAGAGCCACCTGAATGCTGCTGCCAATCGCGATGGTGACGGCGAGGTCCATCTGATCCTTCATCGCGACCAGCACCGCCGTCGAGTGCTCCGCAGCGTTGCCGATCACGGCGACGACGATGACGCCGACGAAGACGTGGTTCATTCCTAGCGATTCGCCGGCTTCTTTGACGGAATCGACGAGCATCTCGCTCATCCAGGCGACACCGGCCGTTGCCACAAGAAGCACGATCAACGACGTGATCTGCGACCATTCGGGCGGCTCAGCGTGCACGTCCGCTTCCGTCTCCGGCCCCGCGAAGAGATGCCGATGCGTCACGAGGGTGAACACCAAGCTCAAGACGTACATCAACGCCAGGATGATGGCGATCTCCTCGCTCAAGAAGTTGAGCTTCGCCCGTGTCTGCTCGTTGCTGATGCTCTTGGTCAGGTAGTAATAAATCGTGGGCACAATCAAGCCGATCGATGCCAGCGCCAGCAGCGTTGCCCCAAGGCTGGCCGCCGTGCGATTGAACGTCTGCTTGGGGTATCGGCAACCGCCCGCGACGATCGCCAAACCGAGCACGAGCAGGATGTTGCCGAGGATCGACCCGGTGATGCTGGCCTTGACGAGGTCGGTCTCGCCCTTGTTTAGCGCGAAAAGAGCGATGATGAGCTCCGCCGCGTTGCCGAAGGTGGCGTTCAAGAGCCCGCCGATGCTCGGGCCCATCGACTCGGCCAGGTTCTCAGTCGCGCGGCCCATGAGCCCGGCGAGCGGGATAATGGCGACGCAGGCAGTGAGAAAAACCCACAGGTCGGCGACGTGCGTGTAATGCATGATCGCGGCTGCGGGCACGGCTACGAGGAACCAGTAGAGCGGCTCGATGCGGAATCCTAGCATGCGCAGTCCTCGGGCAGTCTAGATTTTGTTTAGCGTTCGCATGGCCGCGCGAACGCTAAACGAAAATAGGTTGGGTTATGTATCGTGGCGCGTTGGCGTCATATCCGAACAGAACATGTAATACGCGATGCTTCCCAGGACGCCCATGCCAAAAGCGGCGTAGAAGAGCATTTTCGGTCCGCCGATCTGCCATACCCAGGCGCCGACCAGGGCTGAGCCGCAGATGGCAAACGCCCGAATGCCCCAGTACAAACCGACGCCACGCGCTCGAATCGGCTCGGGCATGTTGAGCGTGATCATCGCCTTGCGCGCCGGTTCGCCGATCTCGCGCAGGCCGTAGACGACGAACGCCAGCCACATCCAGCCGTCGGGAACGAGGATTAACGCCAAGGGAAACAGAGCGAAGAAGACAAACGTCAGCCCGACGAACGGCTGCGTGCCGACGGATTGCGTCATGCGCCCGATCGGCAGATACGTCGCCAGAGCCACGCAATGCTGCAACGTAATCAGCCCTGCAATCTCGTAGTTCTTCAGCCCGCGCTCGACCGCGAGGTACACGACGACCAGCTCGCGCACCAGCCAATCGCACCAGCGCGTCAGCACCTCAGCGAACAACAATCGCCTTAGCTCCGGCGGGATTTGGCTTACGACATCCCAAAAGCCTCCTTCCATCGGCGGCGGGTCGCGGTGCGGCATGAAGCGCCACTGCACCAGCACCGATGCGATGCCCAGGACAAACGCCGTCCCCACCAGCCACGGCATGCCCACACGCCGCGCTTCGTCCTCGTCGTAATGTTGCCCAAGGTAGTACAGAACGATGCCGATGCACATCGGGCCCAGAATCTTCGGCAAGCGCTTTTGGATCGACTGCACGGCGAACGCCATCCCCTGCTTCTCTTTCTCCAGCGTCGCCCCGACCGTCGTGAACGTGACCGGCATCGACAGCGATTCCCAGCCAAGAATCAACATACATGCGAGTACGGTGGCCCAGACGTTGCCAACGAAAAGGAAGATCGCGTAGCCGCTGATCGTGAGCAAGCCGAAGAAGATGAGCGACCCGCGATCGCCGAGCCAGCCGGTTAGTTGCCCGCCACCGATGTAGCAGAAGCCCTGGAAGAGGTTCAGCAGAAACGCGTAGATGCCGATGGACCACAGCGCGACATTGCTGAGCGCTCCGGTCTGAGCGGTCTCCTCCGCGATCGGCCTGGTCTGTGATTTGAGAAATAGCGGCAAGAACGGTTGCCAAAGCTGCTCGCCCAGACCGAAGAGGAGCACCGTGAGCAGCACGATGCCGACGGTGCGATTGATCGCCAAAAAGTCGGCGAGTCGACTCTCGGAAGTTTCGCTCATGCCGGTTTCCGCGCGTTGCGATGATCCCTACGATTTGCATATTGAGTGGGAGGGAATTTGAAACGCAGAGTTCGCAGAGAACGCAGAGAGATTTCTGCTGATGCTCTCTGCGTTCTGTGCGTTTCAATAAATGGGGGAGTGCTGCCATGACGTTGAATCAATTGACGGAGTCGATCATCGGCGCCGCTATCAAGGTGCACAAGGCTCTTGGGCCGGGCCTCCTCGAATCCGCATACCGAGCGTGCGTTGCCTACGAGCTTCGCAAACTGGGCCTGTTCGTCGAGGTGGAGAAACCGATTCCGCTCATTTACGAGGAAGTGAAGCTCGACTGCGGGTTCCGGGCGGACATCCTTGTCGCGAATCAGGTCATCGTTGAATGCAAGGCGAAAGAGAAACTGCATCCCGTGGAAAAGGCGCAGGTCTTGTCGCATTTGCGCTTGCTGAATCCGCAGATTGGGCTGCTGATCAATGTCCATGAGGTGTTGCCCAAGAACGGGATTCAGAGGATTGTCAATAATTACCGTGAATGATTTCTGTTCTTGAAACGCAGAGTGGGCAGAGGACGCAGTGAGACTCTTGCCTCTGCTCTCTGCGCACTCTGCGTTTCAAATCTGGAGTTCACATGAAAGCACGCCAGGCCGTCATTACGAAGCCGTTTGCCACCGAAGTGCGCGAGGTCGATCTGCCCGATCCGGCGGACAACCAGATTCTCGTCGCCGCCGAGGTCAGCGCCATCAGCCCCGGGACCGAGCTGGCCGTCTACACCGGCACGCACCAATGGCTGCTCGATCCAAACCTGCCCGACTGGAAGTTCCCCTTCCGCTCCGGATACAGCGCGGCCGGAACCGTCGTCGCTGTCGGCAAGAGCGTCACTGGGTGGAAAACGGGTGATCGCGTGAGCTTTCCCGGCAACCATGCCTCGGCCGAGCTGTTGACGATCGGCCACGAGCGAGGCCGACTTTGGAAGCTGCCCGCCAACCTCGATTTCGAAAAAGCCGCGCTCGCGTGCATCCTACGCTACGGCATGGGAGCGTCGATCCGCGCCGGACTGACGCTGGGCCGATCATTCGCGGTGCTCGGCCTGGGCATGATCGGCCAGGCGGCGTTGCGCTGCGCGATGGCGGCGGGAGCCAACCCGGTCATCGGCATCGACAGCGTCAAGATGCGCCGCGACGCCGCCATGAAGGCCGGCGCCGATCTGACGCTCGATCCCAACGATCCCAACTTCAAGCAACAAATGAACGAATTCCTCGGCATGAAAGGGGCCGAGATCGTCGCCGACGCCACGGGCGTTCCGGACGCTATCCCGACAGCGATGTCGCTGGCGTGTGACGCCGGGCAGGTCGTCGTTGTCGGCAGCCCGCGAGGCAAAGCCAAGGACGTCAACTTTTACGACGATCTGCATCGCCGTTACATCGAAGTCACCGGCGCCCACGGCAATCAATTGTTCGAACCGGCCCACACACGCCTCGCCGGCGCTTGGGACATCAACAAGGCGCAAAAGTGGCTGCTGGCGTTGCTCGCCAACGGCCGCCTCAACCTCAACGGCCTGATCACGCATCGCATCAAGCCCGAGGAACTCGGTACGACCTACGAAGGGCTCCTGAAGAACAAAGAGACCTACCTCGCCGCCGTCATGCGCTGGAAGTGACCGTTTTCGCCGTGCTGTAGGCACGCACTCGTAATCCTCTTGCCAACCTTGCTTCTACATCTTGCTCCATCACTTCTGCGTATTGCATGGTCGCGCACGTTGATTGAGCGCGTCGTTCCCCCCGCGAACCAGCGCTTCCCGTGCGCGTATACTGTCAGCTAGCGTCAATCCACTAGGAGCCCGAAGACTATGCCGCGTTACCTCACAATCGCTGCGGCCCAGAGTGGGCCGATCTCCCGGCAAACCTCTCGCAGCGACGTCGTCGCCAAACTCATCGACCAGCTGCGGGAGGCACGTGCCCGCGGCTGCGAACTCGTCGTTTTCACCGAATGCGCGCTCACGGCTTTCTTCTCACACTGGTGGATCGACGATGAGGCCGAGCTCGACGCCTGGTTCGAGCGAGACATGCCGAGTCCGGTCACGCAGCCGCTTTTCGACGAAGCGCGCCGGCTGGGCATCGGCTTCTGTCTCGGTTACGCGGAGCTTGCCGTCGAGGCCGGCGTCAAGCATCGCTACAACACCAGCATCCTTGTCGCCGCCGACGGAACGATCGTCGGCAAATATCGCAAGATTCACCTGCCTGGCTATGCCGAACGTCATCCGCATCATCCGTTCCAGAATCTGGAGAAACGCTACTTCGAGATCGGCAACCTCGGCTTTCGTGCCTGGCACGCTTTCGGCGGCGTCGTGGGCATGTGCATCTGCAATGACCGCCGCTGGGTCGAGACGTACCGCGTGCTCGCATTGCAAGGCGCCGAGTTGATTCTCCTCGGCTACAACACGCCCGATCACATCCCCGATCAGCCGGAGATTGACCATTTGTGCGACTTTCATCACCTGTTGAGCATGCAAGCCGGGGCGTATCAGAACGGCTGCTGGGTCGTCGGAGTGGCAAAGGCAGGCGTCGAGGAAGGTGTAAGCCAGATCGGCGAGACGGCGATTATCGCCCCCTCCGGGGAAATCGTGGCCAAGAGCGCGACGCTTGGCGACGAATTGGTCGTCTGCCGCTGCGATCTCGATCTCGTGAGGCCGTACAAGGAGCGGCTCTTCAATTTCGCCAAACATCGCCGGATTGAGCACTACGGGCGGATCACAACGCAAACCGGCGCAACGCCGCCGCCTTGAATGATCCACGAAGGCAACGAAGAACACGAAGACGGCGCTATTGCGATCCGTGCGGAATCTGCATCTCCATTCTTGGTGACCTTCGTGTCTCTTCGTGGATCAGTTCTTGTTGGATTGCTTGCTGAGTTCTTCGATGAACGCTCGCGATTCTCTGATCACGTCGTCGGTGATGCGCATGTGCCCTTTCTTCTCGAAAACGACCAGGCGATGGCGCGCCTTGGCTTTTTCCAGAGCGGCTGCCATGTCGCGCGCCTGCTGGATGGGGACGGAGCCGTCGTTGTCGGAGTGCAGGATCAGGAGCGGGGTCGTCATGGCGCCGACGTGTTGGATCGGCGACGCGAGCTTACGGGCAGTCATCGGATCGCCGCTGGCCGGCTTCCACAACGGACCCCACGAGAGCTTCTCCAGATCATATGGGCCCGACAGGCTGATGACGCCGCGAATTGTGTTGGCGTGCTTCTCCCAGCCGCCGGTGCGCGGAAACGGGCCGCCGCCCAGGGTGGCCGCCAGCGACACGAGATGCCCGCCCGCCGACATGCCGAACAAGAAGATGCGATCGGCATCTATCGGGTACTTGTCCTTGTGGGCGTGCACCCAGCGAATGGCGCATTGCACATCCTGGTAGCACGCCGGCGGCGCCGAGCAACCGACGAGCCGATAGTCGATCGACATCGCGAAGAGCCCGAAGCCGGCCCACTTTTTGACGTCGATGGCCCCTTCGCCCGGATCGCTGCGATGACTTCCTACCCAGCGCCCGCCATGAACGGACAGAACGACCGGAAACGGCCCCTTGCTGTCGGGGTAAGCTATGTCGGCGAGCAAACCGGCGCCATGCACGTTGCCGTAAACGACATCTTTCTTGACGATGACCTTTGCCGTCTGCGCGTGGGCGGCACAGGCGGTTGCAAAGCCGATGAGCGCCCCCCAAAGGATTCCGCGGGACATTGAAAACATGGCAGGACCTTTCGTTGGAATTGCCTTGCGGGCGGAAATCGGCTAACCCTATCCACGAAGCTCGCGTATTCTGGAGTCCAACGATGCGACCGCTTGCTTGTGCTGGGCTGATTGTATTGAGTGTCGTCTCCGCAGCCCTTGGCCAGACGATGAACTGGCCGCAGTTCCGCGGCGCCAAGGTCGATGGCCTGGGTGACGGGGTCACGTTGCCCGATTCGTGGAGCACGACGGAAAACGTCGTGTGGAAGGCCGACGTGCCGGGCTGGGGGTGGTCATCCCCGGTGATCTGGGGCAAGCGCATCTTCGTGACCGCCGCGCTCCACGACGGCCCGCGCGACAAGATGTTCGCCGGCGGTTATCCGGGGGGGGAACACCAAGCCGACCATCGAACATCGCTGGATGACGTACTGCCTCGATTTCGACACCGGCAAGATTTTCTGGCAGCGCGAAGCCCACAAGGGGCTACCGCCGCAGCCACGCCATCCGCGCAACTCCTATGCCTCCGAGACGCCCATTTGCGACGGCGAACGCCTCTACGTTTACTTCGCCAACATCGGCATGTTCTGCTACGACCTCGACGGCAAGCCGCTCTGGGAGAAGCGTTTCGACAGCTACCCGATGCGCGATCACTGGAACACCGGAACTTCGCCGGTGCTGCACAAAGATCGGCTCTTTCTCGTCAACGACAACGAAAAAGAGTCGTTCATGGTCGCCCTCGACAAAATGACCGGCAAGCAACTCTGGCGCGTCCCGCGCGCAGAGAAAAGCACCTGGGGCACACCCTATGTCTGGGAAAACGAACTCCGCACCGAGGTTGTCACTATCGGCACCAACAAGGCGCGGTCCTATGACGTGGACGGCAAAGTGCTCTGGGAAATTGACGGCACCTCCGGCTGGGGCCTCGTCAGCCAAATCCCGCTGGCGAAGCACGGCCTGCTCTATCTCGGCGCCGGCTATCATTATGGCGCCCTTTACGCCATCCGCCCGGGAGCGTCGGGCAACATCAGCCTCAAGGATGGAGAGTAATCGAACAAGTGGATCGCCTGGTCTCAGCCCAAGGGCTCCAGCATTCATCCCGGATACCTGATCAGCGGCGACCGCCTCTACGTTCTCTTCGACGCGGGCCTCTTGAGCTGTACCAACGCCAAGACCGGCGAATCGATCTTCCCGCGCGAACGGCTGACGACAGGGGGCGGCCGCTTCTATGCGTCTCCTTGGGCGTATCATGGCAAACTGTTCCTTCTCAACGAAGACGGCACGACGTGGGTCGTCGAGGACGGTCCCGCCTTCAACGTCATCCGCAAAAACAAACTCGACGACTACGCCTGGGCCACCCCGGCCATCTCGAACGGCAGCCTGTTCGTCCGCACCTACACCAAACTCTATCGCCTACAGAAAAAGACATGAATCAAGTACGAATCACGAAAGCGTAGCGCGGCTGAGCCGCAACCACGACTCTGCGAGTTCACAAATGCAAATCACGACAGCACGAAAAACGCCCATGGCGAGCGTCGCCCGGCGGGTCCCTTGCGTGCTTTCATCATTTCGCGAGTCAAGTAAGTTGCCGCCTGGCCGCATTGTGTTCCCATCTGTTCTGGACTCGTAGAGTTCCCAAAGGAACGAGCCATGCCAAGAATCATCGCATGTGTCGTCATCGCCATTGCTTCCCTGCCTGTGGCTGCTCAGGACTGGACCAAAGAGTCCAAGGATCGCGGCAAACGGGCCGCGCTGCACGACGCCGGGCAACGCGTTCGCGGCGACAGCGGCAAATGGAACGACGACGCGGGAATCATTCCTGTCCCCACGTTCGATGCGAAAGCCAAGATTTCGCTCGACGCCTGGGCCGATCAACATGCCAAGACGAAACCCAAGCTGACCGACAAGGACGAACACTGGCTGATCCTGCGCACCGACCAGCTCGACGACAACGACCGGGTCTGGATCGAACGCATTGAGCGGCGCGGGAACAAGATCAACATCGTCGCCAACAAGGCAAAGTGGAAAGGCAAATACTTCCGCAACTTCAGCTACTATCAAGTCATCGGCATCAACCTCGGCAAGCTGCAACCGGGCATGTACGACGTCCAGTGGATCTTGCAGCCCTTGACATTCACGAAATTCGACGGCGACGGCAAGATGCTCGACACCAACTGGCCCATGGACGAACGACCCGTCGACAAGAAGCCGACCGAAGTGCGAATTACCTTGAGCGTGAGCAAAGCGATCTGATAATCCAACCTGAAGCATAGTGTTTTGTCACAGCTAAAAAGGCGGGTTGGCGTTTCCGTAGGACGGCTCTCCTGAACCGTCCGGGTTTCGCTGGACGGCTCGGGAGAGCCGTCCTACAACCCGACGTTTTAGCTGTGACAGAGGAACAGAAGCGCATACGACGCTGGCTTGGTGCAGCCTGTCGCTTACAATTCCGGAATTTGCTGGAAAAGCAGGGGTAACAAGTCGCTCCCCGGCTCAACGTCCACCAGCGGTTGTCCCTTGCGAAATACGCGAGCTGGGGCGTCGCAGAGCGTCGCCTTCGAGCCGTCGCACAGAAGGATGCCGGCTTCCCAGAGGCCGACGATGGGGGTGTCGTTCATCTCGTGGAATTCGCGCAGGCGGTCGTCGCGCGTTTCGCCGAAGTGTTCGACGAGTTGCGCGGGATGCCCCGGGGTGAGGTGCTCCGAACCCCGAGGTTCGGAGTGCTTCACCCCGGGACTTTCGACCCAGTTGTTTCCCGTGTAATAGTGTGCGTTGATCTGGAACGGCACCAAGCCGAGAGCGGTGAAGCAGGGCGGCTGGACGATCGGCATGTCATTGGTGGTCTTGATCGTCGGACAGGCGACGTTGGACCCAGCGCTGATGCCGACGTACGGCACACCGGCGCCGATGCGCTCGCGGATTGGATCAAGTAGCCTCTGTTGGTAAAGCTCATTCAGCAGGCGAAACGTATTTCCGCCGCCGACGAAGATGGCTTCCGCGTTCAGGACGGCCTCGCGCGGATTGGAGGTACGGTGAATGCCGACCAAATCGTAATCGGCGTTCAGACCGCGATCGAGCATGGTTTGCATGTACTTGTCGTGATCGTGCAAGGCATACGGCAGGAAGAGCACGCGGCGTACCGGGCCGAGATGCTCCTTGAGACGAGCACGCAGATTGCGAACACGTTCTTCGGTACGAAAGCCGCCGCTGCCGAGTAAAAGGCGCATCATCGTTCACCCCTGGGTCGTTTGACAGTCGCAAGGCGTGACGCGAACGCTAAACGAGGACAACTTCACTCAGTTTGCCTGGCTTGACTCGTCAGACCCTCGACCGGGCTTGATAAATTGCGAAGGAAACGCCATGATCCGTCCGATGACAGGGATGTCCCAATTGGCGAGGATGCATCGTGAATGTTTCCAACGCGTTTCGCTGGGCCATGGGCCTGGCGCTTGTCGTTCTGATGGTTTGTCCCCCCTATCTGTATTATCGCTACGGACTTGAGCACACCAAGAGGCTCAGGCCGATCGTGGAAGGAAAAGTCTATCGGAGCGGTTGTTTGACGGCGGACGGATTTCGCGACGCGATCGAACGGCTCGGCATCAAGACCGTGATCAGCTTTTGGGATGAAGACCCCGATCCGACGCTGCACGCCAGCCGCTTCAACTCCGCGTCCGTGAAAGAAAGTGATTTGTGCGCGAGCCTGGGAGTTCAATACAAGTTCATATTCGTCAAGCTTCGGCCCGAAGATACCTCCGTCGCCGTGCGGCAGTTCTTGCAGGTGATGGACGACGAAAACGCCTATCCCGTGTTGATCCATTGCAAGGCCGGCTTGCATCGCACCGGCGTGATGTCGGCGATTTATCGAATGGAGTACAACGGCTGGAGCCGGCAGGAAGCGATGCGCGAGCTGCGCGCGCACGGCTTCGGGCATTTCATCGCCAATTCGTCCAATGATTACATTGAGCAGTACGTGATGCACTATCAGCCGCGCGAAAAGAAATCGCCATGAGGCACGCGTCGTTTACGTTTAGCGCTCGCCTTGCGCCACGCGAGCGCTGAACGTAACCTTGAAACCACGGACCGGTTGTCATGTTCACGATCCACGATCGGCAAATGATCATCGGCTATGTCAAAGCCTACCTGTTCTGCCTGGTAGCCTTGATGGGGTTGTTCGTCGTCGTCGATTTGTTCATGAATCTCGAAGACTTCACGTCGAACCGGCGCGACTTCACGGCGGTATTGCAGTACGTCGGCGTGTATTACGGATTCAAGTCCTTTCAGATTTTCGATCGGCTCTGCGAAGCGGTTGTGCTGCTGGCGGGGATGTTCACCGTGGCGTGGATGCAGCGCAACAACGAGTTGCTGCCGCTGCTGTCCGCCGGCGTGTCGACGCGCCGCGCGGTGGCGCCAGTGCTTTGCTGCGCGTTTGCCATGATGACGTTGGCCGCGGTCAATCAAGAGCTGGCGATGCCCAATATCGACGCCTTCATGCTCGAGAATCGGCAGAACCCCGACGGCGCGAAAGACACCGACATCAAGGGAGGCGTCTACGACCGCAACAACATTTTGGTTTCCGGGAAGGCCGCCATCAAAAAAGAACTGCTCGTCAAGGACTTCGTTGCGGTCATTCCGACTTCCATCGGGCGCAACTCCATCACCTTCCTGCAGGCCGAGGAAGCCCGGTACGTTCCTGAACAGGCGGGTGATAAACGCACCGGCGGTTGGCTGCTCAAGAACGCCAAACCGGCGGAACTCCCGAACTGGCCCCAGGACAAGGAAGATATCCTCAAGCCCCTCGGCGATGGCGCCTATTTTCTGAAAACTCCCGACGTCGATCTCGACACCGTCATGCGTGTCAAGAATTGGTACATGTATCGGCCCACGGTCCAGCTGCTCACGGAACTCGACAAGCCGTACCATTCGCAAGCTCAGCAGGCCACGCTTGCCGTCGTCTTTCACATGCGGCTAACCAGGCCGATTGTCGGCGTCATTCTGGTCCTGCTCGGCCTGTCAGTCATTCTGCGTGATCAAAACCGCAACATCTTCATCAGTGCCGGTTTGTGCCTGATGCTCTGCGTTGTGTTCTTCGCCTCCATTCTGGCATGCCAATATCTTGGCACGAATCTCGAGACGCGCGCCTATGTGTCGCCGGCCATGGCAGCGTGGCTTCCGGTCATCATTTTCGGGCCAATCTCCCTGGTCATGTTTGACGCTGTGCACACATAGAGGAGAAGCGATTCTCACTCCGGCGGTGTCATGCGAGTGCAAAACGCGAACTTTTCTGTACGCCCGTATAGATTCTGCCTCCTCGTGACAACCCATTCGATCATTACACTTCCTACGATTTGACAGATTCCGTTTTCTGTCCCATGTTTCATTCGGAATGCGGACTTTCCGCGCTCCTTCCCCGTTCCCCATTGGTTTCACAGAGGATGCAGCAATGGTAACGACTGAACTTGGCGCCTGCGAATGGTTTGTCTGGGATTTGCGCCGCAGCAACTTGATCGATCGCGGTCGTTTGGATCAGATCGTCGGCGAATTCCTGCAGAAAAACCCGCGTGCCGAGCCGCCCGAATTGGCCGAATTCCTGATCGCGCAGGGCATCCTGACCCCCTTCCAATCGGAACGGCTGCTGCAAGGCAAGACGCAAGGATTCGTGCTCGGGCCCTTTACGTTGATGGATGCCCTTGGTTCGGGCAGCATGGGCACGGTCTACAAAGCGCACAACAAGACCGACAATCAGTGGTACGCCGTCAAGGTGCTGCCGCGCCGCAGCATGTGGAACGTCCGCATTGCTCGCCGCAAGGTCCGGTCGTTCGAGCAATGCAAGCACCGGACGGTGGTGCCGTTCGTCGACGTCGGCACGGCCGGGGGCATGCACTACCTCGCTTGGCCGTTTGTTGAAGGCGAGACGCTCGACAAGATCATTCAGAATGGGGGCAAGTTCCCTTCCGAATTGGTCGCCGAAATCGCCATGCAAATTGCCGAAGGCCTCGAAGTATGCCATCAACAGGCCCTCTTTCACGGCTTGCTCAAACCCTCGAATATCATGATCGGCCCGGATCGATCGGTTTATATCCTCGACTTCGGCATCGGCTGCTTGCTCGCCGAGACTGAAGGAGAATCGCTCGTCGACACGATGTCGACCGCCAACTCGGTGTCGAGCGGGCTTGATTGCTCCAGTCCCGAAAGCATCATGGATCCGACCAACCTTACGCCGACCGGCGATCAGTACAGTTTGGGATGCCTGATGTACTTCATGCTGGCGGGGCAGTACCCGTTCCCGGATGGGAGCGCGGCCGAGAAGATGATGGCCCACCAGTTCAAGCAGCCGCAGTCGCTTTCCGAACTGGCGCCGGATGCGCCGGGCGCGTTGATCGCCTTGGTGGAACGACTTATGCAGAAGAAGCCGGAGGACCGCTTTCAGTCGGCTGGGCAAGTGGTGGAAGAACTGCGCCCGTTGATCCAGCGAAGAGCAAGCGAACTGCATCAACGACCCAAAGCGGCGAACAAGCCGATGCCGACGCGGAGCGAGTCGAAGCCAAGCTCGATGCCGGGGCCTGGCCCCGCCAAGTCACCGGCGCCATCGACGCCCACGCCGAAGCCACAAGCGATCGGCGCCTTGCCGACGCGCAATTCGCTGCGAGGCAAGCCGGAAGCGCCCAAGCCCGCGCCACCGGCCGACAGTGAAGATTCGGATCTGTTGCCTCAGCAGCTTCCCGTGCCCGGCGGCATCGAGGACGACGACGACGATCGCTCGGCCTGGGATACCGGCATGGGCCCCGTCGGCGTCATGGCGACGGCCCTGTTGGCCTGCGTCGTCGGTTATCTGGCGTTTCGGTTTTTCAATTGATCTTTTGTTCGTTACGCACCGGCGAGCCTCCCCCGCATACGTGGGAGACTCGCCGTTCGTGTTTTTCCGGTTGCAAGGATGCCGCTTCTTGCCATTGCGTCCCTTTCTCGCGGCACGTTAAAATGGTCGATGGATTCGAAGCGAATAAGCTAATAGCAGGTGTGCGCCAAGCGGGCGCTAACTGGAGACTTGCAACCCGCGTTCGCACGTAGGTAGGGAGCCAGCGAGTGATTTCTTCCGCTGCAGCAGGATGCCGCCGACGCGTGGTCGTGCTCGGTTCGACCGGGTCGATCGGCACCAGCTGCCTCAAGGTGATTGACGCGCTCCCCGATCGGCTCGAAGCGTTCGGACTGAGCGCCCACTCGCGCTGGGAGGACTTGCTCCAGCAGACTCATCGCCATCAACCGCGCTACGTGCACGCCACCGATCCGCAAGCTGCCCATGCCCTGGCGCGGCAGACGCTCCCGGCGAATACGCGCCTTCTCAGCGGCGACGATGCTGTCGCCACGATGGTCAGTGATCCCGATGTCGATGTGGTGCTCACCGCGATCGTCGGTTCAGCCGGCTTGACCGGGACTTGGCTGGCGCTGCAAGCCGGAAAAACCGTCGCCGTCGCCAACAAAGAAACGCTCGTCATGGCCGGGCCGCTCGTCATGGAGCTTGCGGCCCAGCGCAACGCGCGCATCCTGCCGGTCGATAGCGAACATAGCGCCATCTTTCAGGCGATGCAGGCGGGCGCCCCGCGAGAAGTCGAACGCATCGTCCTGACGGCCAGCGGCGGACCCTTCCGCGGCCGAAAACGCGAGGAATTGGCAAGCGTCACCCCCGAGCAAGCGCTCAAGCATCCAACCTGGACGATGGGACGCAAGATCACCGTCGATTCCGCCACGCTCATGAACAAGGCGCTGGAGATCATCGAAGCACGCTGGCTGTTCAACCTTCGCCCCGAGCAGATCGAGGTGGTCATCCATCCGGAGTCGATTATTCACTCGTTTGTCGAATTCACGGACGGATCGGTGCTGGCCCAACTTTCGCCGCCGGACATGTGCTTGCCGATCCAGTATGCACTGACCTATCCGGACCGCGTTGCTGGTCCCGCGAAGCGACTGAAGTGGGACGAACTCCGCAGCCTGAACTTTCAGCAGCCGGATCGAGAGACATTTCCAGCGTTGGAGTTGGGAATCGAAGTAGCGCGGCGCGGCGGAACGTGCGGCGCCGTGCTGAACGCCGCCAATGAAGCCGCCGTCGGGGCGTTCTTGGACGGAGGACTGTCGTTCTTGGACATTCCTCGCGTTTGTCGAGAGGTATTGGATCATCACAATTTCAGCGAACGGCCGACCTTGAGCGAGTTAAGCGCGCTGGATCGGTGGTCTCGCCAGGAGGTTTTGCGTTGGAAAACCGCGAAGGCATCAAGCCGGAGTCGATGAACCCGTCCGCGGGGAACACGCCGCCGACGTCGAATGAGCCGCCGACCCCTCCGCCGGACGACGGCATGCGCGCCGGCGAACCGTCTGCGCCGAAGCCGACGGCCATCGCCGAATACGAGGAACCCGATTTCGAGCAGCCGCCGTTGTTTTTCAACACCTACAACATGGTGATGATGGCCCTTATCGGGGCTCTGGTCATCTATCTGTTCGTCAAATTCAACTTGATCGAGCTGTGGTCGATCGTGAAGGCAGCTCTGGGCCTGTCGTTCGTGATTTTTATCCACGAACTGGGCCACTTCTTGGCGGCGAAGTGGTGCGGCGTCAATGTCACGACGTTCAGCATCGGTTTCGGTCCGCCCATTCCCGGCTGCCAATTCACCTGGGGCGACACCAACTATCGCCTGGCCATTTTGCCGTTGGGTGGGTACGTGCAGATGGTCGGCCAGATCGACGGCGACGAAGGGGCCGACGACAGTGACGACCCGCGATCCTATCGCAAGAAAACCGTCGCCCAACGCATGCTGATCATCTCGGCCGGTGTCATCATGAACGCCATCCTCGCCGTTGTTTGCTTCATCGTCGTCTACACCGGACAAGGGATTGAGCGGCCGGCGGCCGTCGTCGGCTACACCGATTCGGGCGGACCGGCGTTTAGGAACAACGTCCGCTCTGGCGACGTCATCACCAAAATCGGCGACGCCGACCACCCCACCTTCACCGACCTCATGCAGACCGTGATCAATAGCCTGTCCGGTCAGAAGGTTCCCCTCAGCCATCAGGCGCCTGGGGGCAGAGTTGTCGAAACGGCCATTGAGCCACGGAAGGAAGCTGGCGACACGAAACCGGTCCTCGGATTGTCGCCTCCCAAGAAGCTCCGGTTCATTCAGGAACTGGACTCCCGCGCAGGCCCGTATCTTGCCGGCACGCCCGCCGCCGACGCGAAATTCCGGTACGGCGACGTGATCATCGGCATGAGCGACCCGTCCGATCCGAGCAAGGTCACCGTGCTGCCGCCCGACCCGCGCGCCAAAGGGTCGCCGCACTTCCCCGATGAAGATCAGTGCGACTATTTTGATTTCGCCAAGCGGCTCCAGCTCCTTGCAGACAAGGAGATTACCGTGCGTGTTCGCCGCGGCGCCGCTGCGAAAGCCGAAGAGATCGACGTCAAAGTGGCCCCGCACTACCGCTACGATCTGGGCGTCCGGATGAAGATGGGGCCGATCGTCGTGGTGCGCGATCAGTCTCCCGCCGCAGACGCGAAAGTCCGCGATCCCGACCCAGAGAAAAAGCTTGAAGGCGACTTGATCCTCGCGGTCAGCGTCAAAGACTACGACGGAAGCGTGCTCGTTTGGAAGGACAAGCTCGAGTCGGGCGAGAAAGGCAAAATCCTCGATCCAGAGCGATTGCCCTTCGAACTGCGCCAGTGGTCCGATCGGCTCGACCAAAAGAAGGTTGAGGGTGATCGCATGGTAAAGCTCACGCTGCGCCGGCACAAGGCCACCGCCGGCAACGAGCAGTACAAGGAAGAACCCATCGACCTCAAATGGGATTCGTCTTGGCGCTTCGAACGCGTCGCCCCGTTTAGCCGCAATTCGCCGATGCCGATCCCGGAACTGGGGCTCGGCTACCAGATCAAAGCGATCGTGGACGAAGTGCGCAGCAAGCAATCTCCGCTCAAGGTCGGCGATGTCATCAAGAACATCCGCTACGACATCCAAGAGTTCGACGAGAATGTCCCAGGCAAATTCATGAAGAAGGACATCGAAGAGAATCAGTGGGCTTACCTGTCCTTCATCATCTTTGACCAGCATCACCGCTATGCCAAGGTCGTCGTCAAAGTCGAACGCGACAAGAAAACTGAGGAAATCGAGATACCGCTCTCCGTCGACAAGACCTGGCCCGTCGACGATCGAGGCTGGCTGCTCGCCAGCGACACGCGCCGCGTCCGCGCCGCCGGGCCGGTCGACGCCGTTTGGCTCGGGTTCAAGGACACGAACAATCGCATGGTCGAAGTGTTCCTCAACCTGCGCGGCATGATCTTTCGCCGCATCGACACGGAGAACATCGGCGGTCCGCTTACCATCGCCTACGGCACGTATCGCTTTGCGGGCCTGGACTTCGCCGACTTCGTGTTCTTTCTCGGCCTGATCAGCATCAACCTGGCCGTCGTGAACTTCCTGCCGATTCCCGTGCTCGACGGCGGGCACATGGTGTTCCTGATTTACGAGGGCATTCGCGGCCAGCCCGCCCCCGAGGGCGTCCGCGTCGCCGCAACCTATATTGGCCTGGCCATGGTGCTCTGCCTGATGATCTTCGTTTTGTATCTCGATATCTCGCGGCTGTTTTTCTAGGTGCGCTCGTTTAGCCGCGGTTCGTAGAACCGCGCGGTTCTGCGAACCGCGGCTAAACCACTCACCACTCACCACTCACCACTCACCACCCCATGAACGTCCTACTCACCGGCGGCTATGGCTGCATCGGCAGCTGGATCACTCGGAACCTCCTCGCGCGCGGCGATCGCGTTTGGATCTACGACCTCAAGGAAGATCCAAAACGCATGCGGCAGATCATGAGCGATGAGCAAATTCGCCAAGTGCACTACGTCCAGGGCGATGTCACCGACCTTGCTCGCATGATCGAAGTGCTTCGGACCAACAAGATCACGCACCTGGTTCATCTGGCCGGGTTGCAGGTTCCCGTGTGCCGCGCCGACCCGCTACTCGGCGCCAAAGTCAACGTGCTCGGCACCCTGGCGATCTTCGAAGCCGTCAAGCAATTGCAAGGCCAAGTACAGCGACTCGTTTACACCAGTTCCGCTGCCGTCTTCGGCCCGCCGGAGCATTACACCAAGAGTCAGGCGTCAGGGGTCGGGAGTGAGGCTGCACATTCTGACTCCTGGTCCCTGACCCCTGACTCATTGGTCGATGACGTCCCGCTCGTTCCGTCCACGCACTATGGCGTCTTCAAGTGCTGCAACGAAGGCAACGCCCGCATTTATTTTCAGGACAACGGCATCTCCAGCATCGGCCTGCGCCCCTGGACCGTCTATGGAGTGGGCCGCGACTTCGGCATGACGAGCGAGCCGACCAAGGCGATCAAGTCGCTCGCGCTGGGCAGACCGTATCACATCACCTACGGCGGCGTGCAAGACATGCAGTATGTCGATGATGTCGCCAAGATCGTCGTCCGTTGCCTGGAAGCGCCCTACCAGGGAGCGAAGTCATACAACCTGCGCGGCCACGTCGTCGACATGCCGACGCTACATCGCGCGATGTGCGACGTCGATCCGGCAGCATCAAAGCTGATCACCTTCGGCGACCGCCAAATCGCGATCGCCTACGACCTCGACGATTCCGCTTTGCAGCGAGACCTCGGCCCAATGCCGCGCTCATCGCTTCAAGATGGTATCCGCGAAACGCTGGACATGTTTCGCAAGCTCAACTGTGAAGGCCGGCTGGACACGTCGGATTTGGAAGCGAAATGATGAGTAGCAACTTGTTTGTGCAGGCCGGCGAGATGGCTTTTTCCTAATTCCGGCTACCTCTCGCTCAACCGCCTGTTATTTTTTCTCCGCCGCTTCTGGTGGCGACATCAGTCTGCCGATGTCGAACCGGAAACCGCCGAAGTTGCGGATGGGGGGCTGGCCGTCGATGGGGGCACTCCAAATGTCGAGGTTGCCGCCGTCGATCAGCTTCGGATCGATGATCAGCTTCAACAGGCCCTTTTTGCCCCCATCGATCCGCACCAGGCCGACGATCGATTCCACGGCGGTCTTGTCGCCTTTCCTCAAGATGAATTCCGCCGAGGAAAAACCCTTAACGGAGGCCTCGTTGAGGCTAATCTCGATGACCACCTGCCCGCCGACGTTGTACCTGTCGACCTTGTAGCCAAACTCTGCTGGCTTAGGAACGAACTTGTTCGACCCGTCCAGCGGAACGAGAAACGCATCGGCGCACGTCCTCTCTGCTACGACGCACAATACAAACACCGAAAGGAGAACCGACACAAGCTTGATGTTTGTAAACATGGTGTTCCTACATTTCATTGGTGGAACGCGGGGCAACAGATCGCTGCCGTAGTTATGACGACAACCGAGCACGAGAGGTTTTTCGGTGAAAACAATTGGGCGCGAAAGCAGCCATGCCAACGGCTTCGTGATCAACTCAAGACTAGCGTTCCCATGGTAGCGTCATTCGCAAATGCCTCGATATCTCCAAAGCGACAACGGAACTCCGCTTCGACTTGCGCCGTCGTGCAGTTTCCGATTTGTAGCCAGATGACTTTCGGCGGACTGCCCCGGACTACGCTCAGGTTGTTGTAATCTTCGTCCTTTGTCACAATGGCGAATCCATTCAGCCTGGCATGGTCCCAAACAAGATCGTCGCCCGCGATCCAAGGCTACCGACTGCACGTGAGCGGAGCCAGGGAACAAGTCGGCCAATCGGGTGACCAGCTTGGGAGACAGGTTTTGGTCGAAAAGCAGCTTCATGCGACCGCCACCAGCATGCTCCGCTCACGTTCCGCGGCGAAGGCGAAGCAGGCCTGGATGTCCTCCTGCGTCAAGTAGGGGAAGTCATCTAGTATCTCTGCAACCGTCATCCCGGCCGCGAGGTAGGAGAGGACATCGTACACGGTAATGCGCATGCCGCGGATGCACGGGCGGCTGCCCCGCTTACCCGGCTCGATGGTGATTCGCGCTCGCCATTGGTCATTCATTAGAAGCACCTCTCTCACAAAATCTCGCCAGGGCAATGGCATTATTTTAGCCGGACCGACCGAACCCTCCAACGGGCCGATGACCGACCGCATTGCAGTGGCGAACGAACGCTCGAACGCACGCCGCTAGAACTCTATCTATGAACCTACGGACAGTTCTCGAGTAGCCATCTACGTGGGCAATGGGTAATTCGGTCACTTCTTCAAGTCCTCAAATCGCACATTCAGGATCGGGTACAGACGCCAGTCGCGGTAGTCGAAGTGCCACCACTCGGCTTCGTAGACTTTGAAGCCCTGTTTCTCCATCGCGTTGCGCAACAGGTCGCGGTGCCAGCGCTGGAGCGAAGTGGTGCCGAGGTAGTCAGCATAGGAGCGTTCGGTCATTTCGTCGTAGCCGCCGGGCATGTCGATGGCCTTGCCGGTCTTGAGGTCGTAGAGCGTGAGATCTACCGCGCAGCCTCGGTTGTGGCGTGATCCTTGTAATGGGTCGGCGACGAAGTGATGCAGCTTGGGCGGTGTGGCATCGCGGAACATCCTCGTCACGTACCACGGCCGATAGGCGTCGTGGATGAGCAGGCCGTAACCATTCTTGGCGAGTTCCTTGTGGGCATCCCGCAGCCTTTCGGCCGCGGGCTTTTGCATGAACGCGCGGGCCGACGTATAGAGCGGAGTGCCTAGGAAGTTGTTGGTCGTGGCATAGCGGATGTCGAGCTTGATTGACTTGTCGAGCGAGGTCAGATCGACCAGCTCCGGCTTGCGGAAAAATACGTTCTTCTCCTCGGGCGGCTTGGCGGCTAGAGCGAGCTTGCGCAGCTCATTGACGGGACGGACCGGATCGATCTTGAACGTTTCGGCGCGCCGGGGCAGCGAGCGACGCTTGAACAACATGCTGGCGGCATCGACTTCCGTGGCGACGCCGGCCTTGTCGCGTTTGAAGGTGATTTTGTCCCCCATGTACAAGCCGTAATCGGGAAACTGAAAGACGTTCTCGGAGAGTTCCTTGAGGGGATAGAGGTATTGCCATTCGATGAGGGCATGGAGCTGCTCGTCCTTTTCGAGAATGTAGAGCACGTTGAAATCGGGACCGTATTCGCCGATCAGGCCATCCCATTTCGTGGGGCAGGGCTTGGGTTTTTCGTCGGCGACGAGGTGGAACTTCTCTTTGTTGATGACGAACGTCTTGCCTTCGCGCGCGAGCTTGAGGCCGAAGCTGTGCAGATCATCGGCGATGAGGCCGTCGGACATTTGGCGGATTTCGTACTTCCCGCCGCCGCGATGGGGGAACATCCAGGCCTTGCCGTCGCGCTGGTGAAATTCGATCGATTTCTGCAGCCAGCGGCCCTTGTTGACCGGATCGATGGTGTACGAGCGATAGCGCCCCGCCAATTCCGAAGCGACACCGGCATCGAGCGGTTTGGAATTCTCGACCTTGGGTAACGGCTTGCCGGCGCGTTGAGCGAGCAGCATCAACAAAGCGTTGTTGGCGATGCGCGTGGTGACGGCGTTGGCGTCATCCTTCGACGCGCAGACGATGACGCCGAGCTTTTCGTCAGGCAGGGCGGCAAACTCGGTGGAGAAGCCATAGACGGCGCCGCCGTGGCGGATGACGCGTTTGCCGTCGATGTCGCCGACAAAGAAGCCGAGCCCGAAGCCGGCTTTCTTGCCCTTTTCGGGAAACTGAATCTTGTACATCGATTCGAGTGTTTCCTTCTTGAGAATCTGTCCTTTCTCGCCCTTGCCGGCGGCAAAGAGGAACTTGAGGAACTTTGCCTGATCCTCGACGCTGGAATAGAGGTTGCCCGCGGGGAGCATGCCGAACTCGAAGCCCGGCGCCGGAAACTCGCGGCCCGTGTAGGTCCACATCGGGGCCTTGGGCAGACGCTTGCGCAGCGTGTCGTTCAAGAGAAAGCTGCTGTCGGTCATGCCGATCGGGTCGAGCAATTTGCGCTGCATCAACTTGACGAAGCCTTCTTTCTGCGTCACCTCAAGAACGCGTCCGACCGTGGCGAAGGCCATGTTGGAATAGCTGGTCGTCTTGCCAGGCTCATAAACGAGTTCGGTGTGGTTCAGGCTCTTGACGGTGTCGGCGATGGAGGGCTGCGAGTCGTCGAAATAATTGCCGACGGGGCCTTCGCGCACTAGGCCGGAGCGGTGCGATAACATCTGACGTAGTGTGATTTTCTTGCCGGTCTTGTTCGTCGGCTGAAAGTCGGGCAGGTAGGTCTGCACCGGAGCGTCGAGGTCGATCAGGCCCATTTCGACGAAGATCATCAAGAGCAGCGCGGTGAACGGCTTCGACACCGAGCCGACGCGATACGGCGTCTGTGGCGTCGCAGGGGTCTTGGCATCGGGATCGGCGAGCCCCACGCTTTCCGACAGCACAATACGTTGATCGTCGACAAGGGCAATTGAGATAGACGGAATGGTCTTCGCCTTTGCTTCTCGATCTATCCACGGCACGAGCGCGTTGCGCAACGCATCGGCCTTGGATTGCCCATCTACGGGAACCGGAAACAGTGCGAGCACGACAAGAAACGCCCCCAACCAGCGAAAGTTCGACATGATATTGGCCCATCGGTGAGAACAGGATTACGCTACCGATGGTATGCGAAGGCGCGTCGAGGAGCAAACTTTTTCTGTCGCTTATGCCGCGCTCGTGCGAGGCCGACGGTGGCGAAGTTGGTGCAGACGGGCGTTCAAGGCAAAGCAGTCGAGCGAACCACCGGCGATGACGGCAACAGGCCGCTTGTTCACGGCGAGTACCAAACGCTCGCCACACAGACACTGATCAAGCGACGGTTCAATATCGAGGCACGGGTCAAGTATTGAGGGCCGGAGCTGTGGCAACGCAAGCTTTCGGAGGCAGCGAGGGTTCCTCCTGGTACACTTTGTGGCGACGATCATGACGCTTCTCCGATCTCCGTCGATCCCCTCCTCTTCTCTAGCGAACCGAATGCCAAAGGATAATCCCGTGAGTGCCCCAATGACGCTGTCGCCGTATCTCTCGTTAAAATAACAGATTGCGGCGACTGGTCGACGTCTCCACGCCAAGGCGGGCGATTGCAAATCTCCATCGGCGAAGCAGGAAAAAACAGACTGCGTGCAATTTTGCAACCGTGTCTTTCGGCGAGAATCTGCAAATCGTTCCCCATGGTCGATTCGAACGTCTCGGGTTCGCATCCAGACGAACGACTTGCAGCCAGCCACAACCACCAACCATTGAAATGCACCACGTCGATTGGGACAATACGTGTGACGTCATTAACTCTCTTTTCAGGCGAGGCGACGATGCGCCGATCCATCCTGGTCGCGGTGGCGAGCGTCTTCGGTGTGATAATGGCATTGGCCTTCGGGTCGCACTTGAGCACGCGCGCGGCAGAAAAAAAGCCGGCGCCCGACGCGCCGATCGACTTCAACCGCGACATTCGACCGATCCTTTCGGAGAATTGCTTCGTGTGCCATGGTCCGGACGACGCCCAGCGCAAGGCTAAGCTTCGGCTCGACACACGTGACGGCGCGCTCGCCAAGCTGCGCGGCGGCGGCCACGCCATCGTGCCGGGCAAGGTCGCCGACAGCGAGTTGGTGCAACGCATTCTCAGCAACGATTCGACAGAGCGCATGCCGCCGCCCAAGACGAACAAGAAGTTGACGACGGCCCAGATCGACCTACTCAGGCGCTGGATCGAGCAGGGCGCACCGTACTCGAAGCATTGGGCGTTCGTGACGCCGAAGCGTCCCGCGGTCCCAGCAGTGACGAGCAAGGGTTGGCCGCGCAATCCGATCGATCTTTTCATCCTGGCGAGGCTCGAAAAGGAAGGCTTGAAGCCGTCGCCGGAAGCGAATCGCGAGACGTTGATTCGCCGTCTGGCGCTTGACTTGACCGGCCTGCCGCCGACGCTGAGCGAGGTCGATGCATTTTTGAAAGATAAGAGCCCCGATGCGTATGAGAAGGCCGTTGATCGCTACCTTTCATCGGTTCACTACGGCGAGAGGATGGCGCTCGACTGGCTGGACGCCGCCCGCTATGCCGACACGCATGGCTATCACATCGACGCCGGCCGCGACATGACGCGCTGGCGCGAATGGGTGATCGACGCGTTCAACAATGATCTGCCGTTCGATCAGTTCACGATTCAACAACTAGCGGGCGATTTGCTTCCCAATGCGACGATCGAGCAGAAGATCGCCAGCGGGTTCAATCGCAATCACATGATCAACTTCGAAGGAGGCGCCATTCCCGAGGAGTATCTCAACAACTACATCGTCGATCGCGTCAACACCACGGCCACGGTTTGGCTCGGGCTGACGATGACGTGCGCGCAATGCCACGATCACAAGTATGATCCGATCTCGCAGCGAGAGTTCTATCAGCTCTATGCCTACTTCAACAACGTGCCCGAAAGCGGTCTCGACGGCTCGCGCGGCAACGCGGCCCCCATGATCAAAGCCCCCTCGAAACGCGCGCTCGACGCCATCGCCAAAATCGATGCCGACATCCGTTCGCTCCAGGAACGCCTCCTCGCGTCGTCGCCAAAGCTCGACGCGGCTCAAGCAGAATGGGAGAAGACCGCCCTCAATGATCAGGTTGTTTTTAGACTGCTCGATCCGATCGCGCTGAAGTCGGCCGGCGGCGCTACGCTGACCAAACAAGCCGATGGCTCCATCCTCGCCACCGGGGCGAACTCGGCCACCGAGACGTATACGTTCAAGGCAGTCGTCGATCTGCCGGCCCTCACCGCGCTGCGTGTCGAAGCTCTCCCCGATGCCAGCCTCAAGGACAACGGACCAGGCCGGTCGGCGAACGGCAACTTCGTGCTGACCAAGGTCGAGCTTAACGTCGGCTCATCCGACAAATTCGACTCGACCCCGCCCAAACCCGTTGCTTTTCGCAAGGCCTCCGCTTCGTTCGAGCAGAAGGACTATCCAGCCGCCAATGCGATCGACGCCGATCCGAAGTCGGGCTGGGCGATCTTCCCCAACGTTGGCAAACCCGCGAACGCCGTCTTCTCCTTCGATCGCGTGGCACAACAAGACAAAATCGGCGTGACTGTTTACCTTCGCTTCCAGTCGCAGTACGCTCAGCATCAGATGGGCCGATTCCGCTTGTCGGTCACCGATTCCAGTAGCCCGCATGGCAAAGCAAGTCTGCCTGCGTCGATCATGGCGATTCTCCAATCGAAAGAGCGAAATGATCAGCAGAAAAAGGAACTGGCATCCTACTATCGTCTGGAGATTTCTGCCGAATCCGCCGAGGTGCGCAAGACGATTGCACAACTTCACAAATCGAAAAGCGCCTTGGAGGCGCAAGGCGGCTCAAGCATGGTGATGCAGGATCTGCCGACGCCGCGCGACACATTCATGCTGATTCGCGGCGAGTACAACAAGAAGGGCGCGAAGGTGACGGCCGGGGTGCCGGCGTTTCTGCCGCCTCTGCCGATGGGCGCCCCGAACAATCGTCTCGGCCTGGCGCGCTGGTTGACCGATCCGTCGCATCCGTTGATGAGTCGAGTGATCGTCAATCGCTACTGGCAGATGTTTTTCGGCACCGGCCTCGTCAAAACGGTCGAGGACTTCGGCTCGCAGGGGGAATTGTCGAGCCATCCGGAACTGCTCGATTGGCTGGCGGTCGAATTCTCCTCCACTCTCCCCGCCGGGGGAGAGGGGCCGGGGGTGAGGGGGCGGCGGGCCTGGAGCGTGCGCGACCTGATCCGCATGATCGTCACCTCCGCGACGTATAGGCAATCGTCCGTCGTCACGAAAACACACCTCAGCAAGGATGCTGAGAATCGGCTGTTGGCGCGGGCGCCTCGCCTTCGATTGCAAGCCGAGTTCATCCGCGACCAGGCGCTCTCCATCAGCGGTCTGCTCAATCGCGAGATCGGCGGGGCCAGCGTCAGCCCGTATCAGCCCGCCGGGTTGTGGCAGGAACTCGCGTCCCGCCAAGACAGCAAGAACTGGTCCGCCCAGTTCTTCGTGCAAAGCCACGGCAAGGACCTTTATCGCCGATCGATGTACACGTTTTGGAAGCGCACCAGTCCGCCGCCGCAGATGGCGACGTTCGACGCTCCGGACCGCGAAGTGTGCACGGTCCGCCGTTCGCGCACGAACACGCCATTGCAAGCGCTGGTGCTGATGAACGACCCGACGTATGTCGAGGCGTCGCGCAAGTTTGCCGAGCGCGTGATGCTGAAGGAGAAGGACGCCGGTCCTCGTTTAGCGTTTGCTTGGCGTCTGGCAACGGCGCGTGCCCCGTCCGACCGCGAACTGGCCGTTCTGCAACGCGTCCTCGACAAGCAGTTGCAGACGTATCGCGCCGACCCGAAAGCCGCCGCCGATCTATTGCGCGTCGGCGAATCGGCGCGTGACGAATCGCTGCCGGCCCCCGAGTTGGCGGCGTACACGATCGTGGCGAGCATGATCCTGAACGTCGACGAGGTGGTGACGAAGAATTGATCCGCTCGAAGCCCAGGGGTGAGCGCAGCGAACCCCTGGGATTGACGCCTCCCTATCCCAGGGATTCGCTGCGCTGATCCCTGGGCTTCGGTGATTCATCATGAATCCACTGAGTGATTATCCGCTCCTGCTCACCCGCCGCCAGTTCTTTGGCCGAACCGCGACCGGCATCGGCGTTGCCGCGCTGGCGTCGCTCTTGGATCGCGATGGCGTTCGCGCCGATGCGCCGACGCCACGCCAAGGCATCTTGCGCGCCCTACACCACGCGCCGAAGGCCAAGCGCGTGATCTATCTCTTCATGTCGGGCGGGCCGTCGCATATCGATCTCATCGACTATAAGCCCGCACTGCGCCGTCATCACGGCCAGGAACTGCCGGCGTCGATTCGCATGGGGCAACGCATTACCGGCATGACCGCGGGACAAAGCACGTTCCCGGTCGTCGCTCCGATGTTCCGCTTCAATCGCCACGGCCAATGCGGGCTTTGGCTGAGCGAATTGCTCCCCAATATCGGCACCATCGCCGACGATCTCGCCGTCGTCAAGTCGCTGCACACCGAAGCGATCAATCACGACCCGGCCATCACCTACATCCAGACCGGACATCAACAGCCCGGCCGACCGAGCCTCGGCAGTTGGCTGAGCTACGGCATCGGGACTGAAAACGCCAATCTGCCCGCCTTCGTCGTCATGGTCTCGCAAGGCTCGGGCAACCGCACCGATCAGCCGCTCTTCTCGCGCCTGTGGGGTTCCGGCTTCATCCCGTCGGAGCATCAAGGCGTGCGTTTTCGCACCGGTCAAGATCCCGTGCTCTATCTCTCCAATCCGCCAGGCATCGACGCCCAGACGCGCCGCACCATGCTCGATGGTACGCGCGAGCTCAACGAGCTCGCCGCCCAGTCCATCGGCGATCCGGAGATCAACACGCGCATCGCTCAATACGAGATGGCCTTTCGCATGCAGACCAGCGTCCCGGAGCTGACCGATCTGTCCAGCGAGCCACGCCACATTCGCGACATGTACGGCCTTGATCGCGGCTACGACGACGGCGGGTTCGCCCGCAACTGCTTGCTCGCTCGCCGCATGATCGAGCGCGGCGTGCGCTTCGTGCAGCTTTTCCACCGCGGTTGGGACCAGCACGGCGCGCTGCCCAGCCAAATCCGAGGCCAGGCGCGCGACGTCGATCAGCCGTCCGCCGCGCTCGTCAAAGACCTGAAAGCACGCGGCCTCTTGGAAGACACGCTCGTGATCTGGGGCGGCGAGTTCGGCCGAACTGTCTATAGCCAGGGCACGCTCACCGCGAACAACCATGGCCGCGATCATCATGGCCGCTGCTTCTCCGCCTGGCTGGCGGGAGGCGGCATCAAGCCGGGCGTCAGTCACGGCGAAACCGACGACTACTGCTACAACATCGCCCGCGACCCGGTCCACATCCACGATTTCAACGCCACCATTCTCCACTGTCTCGGCCTGGAGCACACCCGCCTGACCTACCGCTTCCAGGGGCGCGACTATCGCCTGACCGACGTGCACGGCGAAGTCGTGCGGGCGTTGCTTCGCTGAAAGTTGAGCCAGAGTATGCCGTTTTTGGCTTTTTTTGATTTCCTCACCTGGAGACCTTATGAAACGCATTGCCTTGTTCGCGATGGTGTTGCTGTTCGCGCTCGCCGGGCTTACTCCGGAAGGAGCGAGCGGCAACGAAAAAAAGAAGAAAAAAAAGGAAACGAACTTACCCGCGGTCGAGCGCGGGCCCGAACATAGGGTCCTCGAGTCGCTCGTCGGCGCCTTCGACGCCAAGGTCAAGTTTTTCATCAACCCCGACAAGCCCATGGAATCCACAGGCACGATGACGCGCAAAATGATCCTCGGCGGCAACTATCTACAGGAATCGTTCCAGGGCGATTTCCTCGGCAAGAAATTCGAAGGCCTCGGCGCCATCGGTTATGACGCCGTCAAGAAACAGTTCGTCAACACCTGGTGCGATTCCATGTCCACCAACATCCTGATCCTTCACGGGACTTATGATCCCGACAAGAAAACGTTCACGCAAAAGGGGGACGATTACGATGTGAACACCAAGAAGAAGATGAAAGCCCGCGACGTGCTCACGATCATCAGCGCCGATGTGCAGACGCTCAGCATGTATCGCCATCCCGAAGGAGCGACCGAGGAATTCAAGGTCATGGACATCACCTTCACACGCAAGAAGGTCGACGAGAAGAAGAAGGGGAAGAAGTGATAGCCTAAGCCGCTTGCGGCGTAGCAGTGGACCCTGCTTCGCCGCGAGCGGCTAATCAAACACGCGCAGTTTCCGTTCCCATTCATCGCAGATCGAGATCGTGCGTTCCTGAGCGGCGCCGAGGTACTTGGCCGGGTCGTCCAGGATCGCCAGATGCTCGGGCGACATCTTCGCGAGATATGCGGCCAGACTCGCATCCTCGCGCAACAGCGCCGACAAGGGCCGCTTCTGAATACGCGCATCGCGCGCCAGCACGCGCGCCTTCTCATGCGCTTCCGGATGGCCGTGCATCGCCAAGAGCACATACAACGGCTCGGCGGCGATTGGATCCTTCCCCGCATCCAACAACTCGCGCATGCGGGCCGCGTCGGGCTCGACGGCGTCCAGCGTTTGACTGAGCCGATGGATCGCGTACGCAAACGCCGCCACATGTTCCATCACGAAGCGCATCGACGCCGAGTTCGTCAGGTCGCGCTGATGCTCGGAAATCTGATCCATGAGCACGGTCAGCAGCCTGGGCACATACGCCTTCCACATGCTCTTGATATTCTCAAAGTCCTTCGGATTGACCTTGTGCGGCATCGTCGACGAACCGACGATCGGCGTATTCGGATCGGACGCCTTGCGGTCGCGCAACTCGCGGATTTCGCTGCGCTGAAGGTGGCGAAAGTCGTCGGCGAGATTGGCAAACACGCCCCAGCAGGCCGTGAGCGAGTAAATGTAATCGGCGATATACTCGGGTTGCGTCACCTGCGTTGAGATTTCCGGAGGCGTCAGGCCGAGCTTTTTCATCAGCGCCGCTTCCAGATCCGCCGGCTTCTTGCTCAAGAGGCACAAGGCGTTGTACGCTCCGACGGCCCCGGCGAATTTCCCGCGCAGATTCTTCGCCGTCACCGCAATGTGCTCGATGCGCTGGCCCACGCGCGAGACATAGAGCGCGACCGCGAAGCCGAACGTGATCGGCACTGCGTGCTGCCCGTGCGTACGACCCATCTGCGGCGTGCCGGCCGACGCCCGCGCCATGCGGATTAGCTGCTTTTCGAGCGCGAGTAGATCGGGAATCAATACAGTTCGCGTCACATCGACCAGGCACAACGCGCGTGCCGTGTCCATGATGTCCGCCGAGGTCGCGAACAGATGGACGTACGGTTTTGCCGCTGGGCTGACTTGCTTGCCGATGCAGTTGACGAGCGCTCGGATGTTGTGCTGAATTCGGCGTTCTTCCTCATAGACTTCGTCCGGCGTGACATGGCTCGCCGCCTTGGCGATCTCGTCGGCCGCCGAGCGAGGACAAACGCCGAAGTCGGCCAGCGTCTCGGCGAGCGCGGCCTCCACGCGAGCCAGGTAGCGAACCTGCGCGTTCTCCGAGACGAAGGGACTGAGTTTTTCAAAGAAAGCCCGATCAGCGAAATAGTATCGAGCATCAAACGGCGACGCGGCATCAAATGGGTTCATGCTGTTTTTTTATGAGTGCATCATGGCGCCTGGTAGGTGGTGAGTGGTGAGTGTCCCCAGACAAGCGTCTTCGCGCTCGCTCGGCGGTTTCGCGCTCACCGCCTCACCCTTGCATGGACTTCGCGTCACGCTCATGTTACAACGGTAGAGTAGCCCAACATCCCTCAAGAGATTCTTCCGTGCCTCGCATCATCCTTGCATTCAATGGCGATCTCGAATCACGGCTGGCCCTTTATTGGCTCGTCCATGAACGCGGCTACGAAGTGGTTACGCTGTCCATCAACCTCGGACAAGAAGTTTACCTTGAACCGGTCGGCGAACTCGCGCTGGATTTAGGCGCTGCCACGGCACAGGTGCTAGATCGCCGGGAGATGTTTCTGCGTGAGTTCGCACTTGCCGTGCTGCAAGCGAACGCCGTGTATCAGACGAATTGCTTCCTCGGATCGGCGCTCGCGCGGTACGTCATCGCTCAGGAGTTGGTCCGTGTCGCGCGTGACGAAGGGTGCGACATCGTGGCGCACGCGGCTGCCAGCAAGGGGAATGATCAGGTCCGCATGGAGACGGCGATCGCCGCGCAGAATCCGAGGCTCAAGGTGCTGGCCGCGGTCCGCGAGTGGAATCTGAAATCGCAGGAAGATAAGCTGAAATTCGCACGCAAACGGAGCATTCCGATCGACGAGCCGATCCAGGAGCGCGTCAAAGTCGACCGCAATCTGTGGGGCGTCAGTTCGTACGTGAGCGACCTCGCCGATGCCTGGCAGGAACCCCCGCCCGAAGCCTTCGTGCTCACACGCGCTGTCGAGGAGACGCCTAACGAACCGTGCGTTCTGACCATCGGCTTCGACGCCGGCACGCCAACCAGCCTGAACGGCCAAGCGATGGAACTGCTCCCCATGGTTCGCGAACTCAATCGGCTCGGCGGCGAGCATGGCATCGGCCGCAGCGACGTCGTTGAAGATCGGCTGTTCGGCATCAAGAGTCGAGAGTTCTACGAGGCGCCGACGCCGACCATCTTGTGGACCGCTCATCGCGATCTGCAAAGTCTCGTGCAGAGCCGGGAGACGCTCCAGTTGCGCGAGCTGCTGGGCCGGCGCTACGCGGAACTCGTCTATATGGGGCACTGGTTCCACGATCTTCGCCTGGCGCTGCAAGGTTTCTTCGGCGAAACGCAAAAGCATGTGACCGGCGAGGTGCGTCTCAAGTTGTTCAAGGGCTCTTGCAGCATCCTTGGACGCCGCAGCCCTCACAGCCTTTACGACAGCCGGCTCGCCAACCAGTCCAATGTAGAGCTGTTCGACAATCAATGGGCCCAGGGTTTCACGTCGCTTTGGACGCTGCCGACGCGATTGGCAGCCCGGCTTCATCCGACTGAGCAATCGTGAACGTCGCGTGCCCAAATCGACCACGCGTATTCGCAGAACCGCGCCTTCGTTCTGCCGGCGCATCGTTGTGACCATCGTCACGGCGCTCTATGATAGACTTTCGATCCTACCAATACAGGAATCATCATGAAGATCGGCATTTGCGGATTCTCCGGTTCGGGGAAGAGCACCGTGTTTCAATGGCTGACCGGCGACGCTCCCGATTTGGCGCGCGCTCAGCACGGCCAGGTCGGCAATCCAGCGGTGCCCGATGCACGCCTCGTTTTCCTTTCGTCGCTGTTCAATCCCAAAAAAACCACGGCGACGCGCATGGAACTGCTCGACACGCCGGGCTTGCATCCGACGGAGCGGCGCGACAACCCGCGCCGCCTCGCCATCATGCGCGATGCCGGCGGACTCATGGTCATCCTCAATGGATACGCGGGTGGGAGCCTGACCGACGAGTTGCGCCGATTCCGAGAGGAACTGCTATTCGCCGACCTGGAAATCGTCACCAATCGCATCGACAAGCTCAAGGATTTGGCCAAGAAAACCAAGCCGACCAAGCAGCGTGAAGCGGAGGAAGCCGAGTCCGCGCTCTTGACGCGCGTCGCCGGCTGTCTTGAGAAAGGTGAAGGCGCTCATGCCGCCCATCTCAGGCCCGATGAAGAAAAAACGATTCGCAGCTTCCAGCTCCTGACGCTGAAGCCGGAGCTTGTCTTCGTCAACATCGGCGATGACCGCATCGGCAAACCGCTCCCCGACGAGTTGCTCAAGGTCGCGCCCACCGCTCTTCAATCGCCCGCCAAGCTGGAGCTCGAATTGGCCGAATTGTCTGAAGACGACCGCAAGGTGTTCATGCAGGACCTGAACCTGACCGGGTTCTCCAAGGACGAGACGCTTCAAAAAATCTTCTACGCCATGAACCAGATCGTCTTCTTCACCGTCGGCGAGGACGAGTGCCGGGCATGGGCGGTTCCGAAGGGATCGACGGCGCCGCAAGGGGCCGGCCAAATCCATAGCGACCTCGAGCACGGCTTCGTCCGGGCCGAAGTGGTCCACTTCGATGACTTCAAGAAACACGGCAGCATGAAGGAGGCCAAGCACCACGGCGTCTATCACCTCGAAGGCAAAACGTACATCGTGCGTGACGGCGACATCATGCACATCCTGCATTCGTGAGTTTTTAGTTGCCCACGCTCGGATAATCGAGGACAATGACCTCATGACGACTACGCCGGCAAAACGGACGCATTCGACTCGCTTGCCTTTCCGCGCGAGGCAAAGCGATGCAACGAGCGCACCTTCGCCGTCCACCATTTCGATTCCGATCTGGTGTGTGCGCATCCTGTGCGCCGTGGGGTTGTTGACGGCCATGCTGTTCGCCCACGGCTGCCACCCCGATGAGGACACAGAGTTGTTCGGCGCGGTCATTGAACTGGTCAAGTAACGGCGCGGCCTGCGGATCGACACGAAAACCAGCAAACGCGGAGACCTTTGCATGAGCAAGGGAGAAAAGCGATTTCACTATCTCAAGGATGGCAAACCGGTTGGGCCGGTCCCTTTCGCGGAGCTCAAGCAGCTTGCCGATTCTGGGCAGATCAAACCGACCGATTACGTTTGGCCGGAAGGTGCGCCGAACTAGATACCGGCGTCGCAAGTGGAGGGCTTGTTCGCGGCCCGTGCTCCAGCGCCACCGCCGCCGCCCCCCGCGCCTGCTCCAGCGCCCGCGCCGGCCGCCAGCCCTGAGCCCGCTCCGACCGGCCGCAGCGCCAGTGGGGACGCCGCGCCCGGTGCCGACGTCGACGACGCCTCCACGGCGAGACA